>JBBSGA010000044.1:0-25357 GCA_038254585.1 Chloroflexales bacterium
AGGTAGTGATCGATGCGGTATACCTGCCGCTCGTCGAAGACTGTGAGCAGCTCCTGATTGAGCTCGCGCGCGGTCGTGAGGTTGCGGCCGAAGGGCTTCTCGATCACGATACGAGTCCAACCGCCGCCCTCGGCCTTGCGATTGGCCAGTCCCGCCTCACCCAGGTGGTCGATGACCGTAGAGAAAAAGGACGGTTGCGTCGCGACATAGAAGACGCGGTTACCGCTCGTGCCGCGGTCACGGTCGATCTCGCCCAGCAGCGTCTTGAGCCTTTCGTACATCCCCGGATCGTTGACATTGCCGGGGAGGTAGAAGAGACCCTCCAGAAAGCTATCGAGCGAAGGCGCGTCGATCGTCGTATCCTCGGCGATCGACGCGCGCAGCTCCTGCCGAAAGTCCTCGTGACTCTTAGGCGTACGCGCAATGCCGACGACAGAGAAGCCGGGTGGTAGCTGCTGCGCCTCCGCGAGCGCCCACAGGGCCGGCAGGAGCTTGCGGCTCGTCAGATCGCCTGAAGCCCCGAAAATGACCAGGATGCACGGAGCAGGCGTCCGCTCCATGCGCAGCCCGACACGTAAAGGATTCGTCGGAGCCCTAAGCGCTGTTGCACTCATTTTTGGACCTCTCTAATCACCCGATGATTCCCGAACTTGGTGTGCAAGGCGGCTACGAACGGTAACAATGTCTTCAGCGACTGTCCGGCCGGCCGACTCTGTGCCGCCCACGTCTTCGCCCGCCCGCTGGCGAACAGTGTCGAGGGTATCGATCTCTTCGACGGGCTTATCCCTACGCCAGTGTACGATGCGCGGAAAACGCAGGGCATAGCCGCTCTTGTGGCGCGCGGAGGGCTGTACGACGTCGAAGGCTACCTCCAGGACGATCCGCGGCTCCACCAGCTTCACGCGGCCGAAGTCCTTGAGCGTGTGTGCCTTGAACCACTCGGTCAGCTCGGCCACCTCGACGTCGGTCAGTCCGCTATAGGCCTTACCGACGTTGAGCAGCTCGCCGCTGTCGCGCGAGCGACGCACGGCGAAGGTGTAGTCGCTCAGGAATCTGCGGCGATTGCCGGTGCCGACTTCGGCCGCCGTGACGACGACGTCCAGCGTAGCAAGCGCCTTCTTAACCTTCAGCCACTCGCGCCCACGCCGTCCGGGTCTATAAGCCGAGGCCGGGTCCTTCACCATCAGCCCCTCGTTGCCGCGTGCCCGCGCCGCCTCGAACATGGGCTCGATCTGCTCGACGTCGTCCACGACCGCCTGCAGCGACCTCAGCACCAGCTGCTCGAAGGGCAGAGCGTCCAGCCGGCGCCGCCGCTCCACCAGCGGTGCCTCCAGCAGCACCTCGCCATCCTGGTAGAGCAGATCGTAGGCGACGAAGATGACGGGCGTAGCCGCCCGCAGGACATCGCTCACATCTTTGCGGCCCAGCCGCTGCTGTAGATCCTTGAAGGGAAGGATCGCGTTGCCGCGGGCCGCCAGCACCTCGCCGTCGAGGATGAACTCGCCAGGAAGCGCACGCAGCGGCTCGATCAGCTCCGGAAAGCGATGCGTGACCTGGTCGAGCGTGCGCGAAAAGAGCGCGACGCGCTCGCCCTGCTTATGCGCCTGGGCGCGTATGCCATCATACTTGTCTTCCACGAAGAACGAGCCGGTGATCGAGCGGCGGATCTCCGAAGGCTCCTGGATCGGCGACGCGAGCATAAACTTCAGCGGGTGGAACAGGCGCATACGCGCCTCGCGGTGGCAGCCGTGGCGCAGCAGCAGCGCCGTCTCGCCGATGTCGCCAAGCAACATATTGGTCCACTGGACCGCGCCGACCGGGACACCTGCTAGACGCGCAAGGGAGTCCTCGAGCTGTCCCTCCTGCAGGCCGATGCGCATGTCGCCGCCCATGATTTTGATCAGGTACTTGGCCTCGAGAACAGTGCAGCCGTGCAGCGCCTCGACCAACATCGGCGTCTTCCGGGTGGGGCCGCGCGCAGTCTGGAGCCGCTCATAGATCGCGAGAACCTCGGCAAGGTGCAGCGACGGATGCGCGGCGACGTGGCCGGGCAGCACCTGGGCCGCCGCGAGGCCGCTCTCGCCCCACTCGACCGTGAGGCGATGCCACTCATCCTGCCCGATTCCCGAAATCCTCAGAACAGCATCGCGGACGACGGCACCCCCGATCTGCAGCACACGCTCGTCCGACGCAGGAAACGGCGCACCCGCGAAGAAGCGGCAGGCGATCGGAAGGTCCGAATCGGCAAGTCGGGGAAGATAGCCGGCAAGGATCGCCGACTTTTCCAGTTTCTTGGTCGTCGCGGCGATCGCCTCGGCCACCGCGCACCAATCGGCAAAGAGTGCCATGCGCGCATCATAGCCTCGTGCGGATCGGACGTCAAACGTGGAGCCTGGCGATGCTATCAGCGCACAACAGAGGATGGCATATGCGCTGGCGTTTAGATATAGCGCACCTGGTCCTGCATCTCATCTGCCGTCACCTGGTTGAGAATGAGGAGAAGTCGCCGGACAATTTCGTGGGGCGGGTTGCGGACTGCAAGGATAATACCGTGGTGCGGTTGTCCGGCTGCAGAATATTGCCGAGCGAGAGCCTCGAAGTCGGCCCGATTATGCGTAAGCAACGCTTTGCGCTGGCTAACGGCATAGGCTAACTGCTCCGCATCACTTCTGTGGAGCTGTCTCATATCCCTTGCAGTCGTGGCGACAAAGCCGTACGCGCGGAGCAGATTCGCGACAAGCACACTCACGTCCTCGTCGAGGTACAGCTCGATGAAAAGCCGGCTCACCGGTCTTTGACTAATGGATCGATCAACTCCTCGGGAATCCGATTACGCGCAATATGCACGTTGATCTCGTCCTGGTGATCGCTGTAGTAGCTCAACGCATCGAACACCTGCGCGAGCGTGAGGTGCGGCAGGTGGCTCGGGATTTCTTCGGGCAAAATACCGAGCCGCCACGTCTCGACGATCGCCCGAACCGGCGTCCGTGTTCCCTTGATAATTGGCTCGCCGCTCAGGATCTGATCTTCTGTCACAATGTAACAATGATCCGTCATTTGCATCATGGCGTCACTACTTCTAACGATACTCTCGAGGCGCTACAATAATCTTAACACACGACAGGAAATCCGATGGACAATCATCTCGTCCCTAACGGCCGGACGGCTACAATCAGGCCAGCTCGTTTGGCTGTAAGCAACACACCGAACGTGCCGACGATAGGCAGGTTGAGCCGCCCGGCTAGACGTCTAGCCATCTTGTCATCAATAAGCACCGCCCGCACAGAATGCTCTATCGCCAGGGAGATAGCAGCGGCTTCACCTCGGCCCATGTTGGTTGGCAATGCGGCACTAACGGCAACCGGCACGACTCGAATCCACTGTAGAACATCGAGGTCTGGATCAGCTGCGTTTGCTCCATCGCAGTCGCGGCGATCGCTTTGGCTACGCCGCACCACGGGGCAAAGAGTGCCATGCGCGCATCATAAGCCTCGCGCCGATCGGACGTCAAATGGCGCCGTACCCTACATGAGGTCTATGCGTTCTGACGTGCTGAGACGAAGTGTCACCGGACTTGAGCCTAAAAAGGGCTCCGGGCGACAGGTGACACTTGGTGGCAGCAGGCCTACTACTCCAGCTTCACAAGTGTTGGCAAACACTGCAATTACCGTGATAATAGCGCTAAGCGTGAGATAAGCATGGGACAAGACTCCGCCGGCAACGAGGAGGGCTGATGTCAAACGATTACCATCAAAGCCGACCGGAACCAGAAGCGCGCATAGACGCAACCGAACAGGTAGGGACAAATGCCCCTGAAGGGACCGACCGCCTTGGCCGTGAGGTGGAGCGCGGAAACCCGAACGCTACCTCGCAGGCCGTGACCGAGACGGCCCGCGAGTCCCGCGCCAACTGGATGCAATGGTTCCGCAGCAGTGTCGCGAGCAGCAGTGGCTTCGAGGGCCAACGCTACCTCACGAAGTGGATGCTGCTTAGTACGGCTATCGGCATCGTCGCAGGACTTGGCGCCGTCTTGTTCGCCTTTGGTATTCACGCCAGTACCGAATTCTTCCTTGGCCGCATCGTCGGCTACCTTCCGCCGGCACCGGTGGGCGAAGGCGCACCGATCCTCCGACCAATGGAACGCCCTTGGCTGTTGCCGCTCGTCGTCGGCTTGGGGGGCCTGGCTTCAGGTGTAATCGTCTTTAGCCTTGCGCCGGAGGCGGAAGGGCATGGCACGGATGCCGCAATCGATGCGATCCATCACAAGCGCGCACGCATGCGTGCGCGCGTTCCACCGATCAAACTGGTTGCCTCGGCGATTACGATCGGGACCGGCGGCTCGGGCGGCCGTGAGGGGCCGGCGGCCCAGATCTCGGCAGGCTTTGGCTCGCTGCTTGGACGGTGGCTCAATCTGGATGTGCAAGATCGCCGTATAGCCGTCGCGGCCGGCATGGGTGCCGGCATTGGAGCCATCTTCCGCGCCCCCCTCGGCGGAGCCGTGATGGCAGCAGAAATCCTTTACATCCACGACCTGGAGGTCGAAGCACTGATTCCCGCGCTTATCGCCGCGATTGTCGGCTACAGCATCTTCGGGCTGTTCTACGGTTTCGCTCCAATCTTCGGCGCTCAGCCGCAGCTCGCTTTCGGAAGCCCGATCCAGCTTGTCTACTACGCCGCTTTAGGCGTCGTTTGTGGCCTGGGTGGCCTCTTGTACGCCAAGTCTTTCTATGGCATTACCGCCATTTTTCATCGCCTCAAGCTGCCACGCTGGCTGAAACCGGCGCTCGGCGGGCTACTGGTCGGCGTAATGGGATTGCTGGTTCCCGGCGCCTTACATACGGGCTATGGCTTCGTTCAGATCAGCATGGACAAGACACTCTTCGATCTTCCGCTCTGGATGGTCCTCATACTACCTTTCGCCAAGATTCTGGCGACCTCGCTTTCCATCGGGTCGGGCGGCTCCGGTGGCATTTTTGGCCCAGGCATGGTGATCGGCGGGCTGCTTGGAGCCTCATTTTGGCGCGTCGGCCATACGGTTTTGCCGCAAATGCCTGTGATGCCTGCGCCCTTCGTGATCGTCGGCATGATGGCGCTATTTGGTGGTATTGCGCACGCTCCACTCGCGGTGATGCTGATGGTTGCCGAAATGACCGGCAACCTTTCACTCCTCGCGCCGGCCATGGTAGCAGTTGCCGTTTCCACCGCGCTCGTCGGGAACACAACGATCTATCGAGCTCAGCTCCCCAGTCGCGCCAGCTCGCCGGCCCATCGCGTGCGGTTTAGCTTTCCGTTGTTGTCGTCGTTGCTGGTCCGGGACGCGATGGCGGCCCCGGGTCCGGTCATACGTTCCGACGCTCCGGTTAGCACAGTCGAGCCGATCATGGAGGCGGATGGCCTACCGGGGGCCGTTGTCGTCAATGACCGGGGACAATTCATCGGCGTTCTCCTGGATGAGCAGGTGCAGCGGGTCCCGGCGGCGGAGCGGGCGCACACATTCGTGAGCGCGGTGGTAGGCAAGGACCCTGTAGCATTGGACCCCAACCAAACGCTGGACGTTGCATTGGAGAAACTTGCGAACCGGGGTCTAAGCTGGGCGCCGGTCGTCGAGAACAACGAGGCTATTGGACAACTCAACGTTCGAGACGTACTGCGGACGTACAAGGATACGCTTGCCCGTAGCGTGCATCGCGCCACGGCGCTGGCGCCAAATACAACAATGTTCGAGGCTCGGCTAGGTAAATCGTCGCCCCTGGCCGGCCATCTGTTGCACGAGGTGGCTATGCCTCGCGAAGTGTTGGTCGTCTCCATTACACGTGATGGGGAGACGATTTTCCCCCGTGGTAATACGCGGCTGGAGGTAGGCGACATCGTAATGATCATGACCAATAAGCGTGCGGAGCCAGAGCTACGATCGTTTCTCGAGACCTCGGAGAGGCCAGCCTAAGGTGGTGAGGGCCCGCTCGAGCGCGTCGGGGTCGACCGCCTGGCCGAGGATGCGGCTCCAGGTACACGGACGGGGCATCGTGCCACGTTCGAGGGCGAAGAGGCGGGCGAGGTCGGGGGCACGCCGCTTGGCCCAGTCGGCGAAGGCTGCGAGGCGACTGTGGCCAACCACCTAAGCGACCGTGGCGAGGGCCAGCGGGTAGCGGCCGGCCGCGGCGTTTGCGGCGATCGGGGACGGTCTGCAAGTGGGTGGCGAGGGCCTGGAGACTAAAGGCACAGGGCAGGTCGGCCGGCAGCGGGAGCGGGCAGGGCAATATGGTGGTAGACTCCACGATGACACCTCCTGTGGGCATAATGGTTGGTCACACATCCATCATAGTCCAACTGAGGTGTCTTTTGCTATGCCACGACTTTGCATTGGCCCTATCGGGTGGCTCCCGCTTGTTGCATGCCGCTTGCAACTGTAGTAGGATCCCGCGGATCTTGTCTGGTTTCAGAGGCGTCCTGCGTGCGCGCTCGTGGAAAAGCGCGAAGAAGTGGAGCGGTTCTGCAACTTTACCCCCCAGCCTGGGCTTGCGCTCGACATCGACGTGTGGTTTTCGGCCGGTTCGCCGGTCGTCTCCCCGCGCCTCGCGAGAGATCTCCCGGCTACGCCGCGTCCGGCGCACCACCCCATGTCCGCGTTGCGAAGTGTGATCCAGCTGCTCGGGCTCGCCTACACCAGTTCCGCTGTGCCATCGAAATCGCATCGGCCGGATGCACCCGCCTCACGCGTGCTCCGCCGCGCGGGCGGGTGCATCCGATCTCTCCGCCACCACGCTGTCTTACGCCAGGATCGCTTCCCACGCTTCGTGGCCGGCCGGACGCTCCGGCCAGGGCTCACGCACCAGCTACGGTGTTTCTAGCAGGAAAGTAGGCCGAGCTTGGATAAGGGGAACATACTCCGCGAATTCGCCCGGAAAACCTGGATGCATACCAGATCCGCAGTACGGCAGGGCCGGTGGCGGCAGGCGCCTATGGCGCACGCACGGCCTCGCAGCGCGCGCCGAATCCGCCGGATCGCCGCACTGCTCGCGGTCCTCCTCATTACCGCCGTCGTTATCGTCTCCACGCTGGCTCAAGCGGCACTTATTCCCGCGGCGGCCGACCTGGTGGACGGAGTCGACCTGGCGGCGCCCGTGGAAGTCTTCGGCGGTGCGTTTGTGCTGCTGATCGGTATGGGAGGCCTGGCCGAGCTGCGATCCCGCGCCACCTCTAGCGCAAGCTCTGCCTGGCAACAGGTGCAGCGCCTCGAGCAGATTATGGTGCTCAAGGCAGACTTTACGGCGATGGTAGCGCATGAGATGGGCTCACCCATCGCCGCGCTACGAGGCCGTATTGAACTGCTGGCGAGCGGACGCCTGGCGCCGCCCGAGCAGCTCCGGGCGATCCATGCCCTTCGCGACGAAGCAGACGAGCTCAATCGTCTCATTCGTGATCTCTGCTTCGCGGCCAGGGCCGAGCGCGACGATTTCGCCGTGGCGCTTCGACCTGTTGCGGTCCGGGCCATTTTGCACGAGGCTGCCGCGTTCGCCGAAACATTGCCTGGAGAGCATCCGATTGTCTGTCGGGTAGAGCCGGATGCGATCGTGTTGGCCGATCCAGCTCGCATCCAGCAGGTTATGCGGAACCTTGTCGGTAATGCCGCGAAGTTCTCCCTTGATGGCATGCCGATCGAGCTGCGGGCAACCCGCGTCGACCAGCGTATGCGAATCGAGGTAATTGACGCGGGCTGTGGCATAGAACCGGACGACCTCATGCGCATCTTTGCAAAGTTCGGGCGAGGCCGCGGCGCTACTGGCCGCGGCTCTGCCGGGCTGGGGCTCGGCCTCTATTTATCCCGGCGGATCATCGCCGTCCATGGCGCGGATCTGACAGTACAATCCAGCCCGGGAGTTGGCTCGATCTTTGGATTCTCGCTGGAGATACTCTCATGACACGCCTCCTCCTCGTCGATGATCACCTGTCGTTTAACCAATCGTTCGCCTTCCTGCTCGAGTACGAAATCGGTATGACCGTGGAGGGACAGGCCGGATCGCTGGCCGAGGCACGCCGTTTCCTCGCGCTCAGCGGTGCGTCGATTGATGTCGCCGTCGTCGACCTTGCGCTGCCGGATGGCGACGGCGCAGTTCTGGCGCACGAGCTCTGCATGGTAAGCCCTGCGGGCCGGGTACTGATCCTGACCGCGACGGTGGATCCCCGGGATTATGTGCGCGCCGTGGAAGCGGGCGCGGCCGGCGTACTCCACAAATCAGTGCCCATGCCTGAGGTTGTCGAGGCGATCCGCCGCGTCGCGGCGCAGGAACAGCTACTGTCGAACCAGGCCATTTTCGAACTGATCGAGCAGGCGGAGCAGCAGCGACAACAGGATCGCGCGGCGCAACTTGCGATCGCGCGGCTGACAGTGCGTGAACGGGAAGTGCTCCAGGCACTAGCCGAAGGCTGCAACGACAAACAGATCGCGCGGCGCATGAAGGTCACCTATGCGACGGCGCGCACGCATGTCGCAAACATCCGCGAAAAACTGGGCGTCGAGTCCCGGCTTCAGGCAGTGGTCTTCGCAGCCTGCCACGGTATCATCCGGATGACCTAGCCGCCGCCCTGTGCAGCAATGCACTGCTGCCCGACAAACATGCTGGATGGTGCAAGGGCCGGGATGTACGAGCGGCTCCCGTGTGGGAGCCGCTCGTACATCATTTGATTGAGAAGAAAGATCCCACATTTGTATGATCAACAAGCCATAGCCGATCCTTTAGGATTGAAGCAGTCATTTCCAGGGGTATCGTAGCTTCCGGCCAAGAGTCCTCGGACCAGCGATCATTCCGGCTTCACCAGGAACGGGCGACATGTGGGCTCTCATGAGCCGCTCCGATAGGGAGCAACCAGTTTTGCCTCGCCTCTAAAAGCTGAGCAGGCTACACTACCAGCGCGATGTGCGCACGATCGTGACACGTCTATCGAGTCCAGGTCAAAGTATACGGCAAGAGATCGGAGGCGAGCATGGCTCACGCTCTGGAGTCGCGGCTATATTCTCATCTCTGCCGAGCGGAGCAGGTGCCCGGGCACACGGCAGCTCTGATTCCTGCGTACAATGAGGAGCGCTTCATTGGCAGTTTGGTACTGGCAGTGCGCCCCTACGTTGATCAGGTCGTCGTCGTGGATGACGGCTCGACCGATCACACTGCCGCGATCGCCACTCTAGCCGGCGCTGTCGTCCTCCGGCACACGACCAACCGGGGCAAAGCTGGGGCTGTCAACACCGGTTTCGCACATATGCGCTGCCTCAGGCCCGCGGCGATCGTGATGCTCGACGGCGACGGCCAGCACTGTCCGGACGATATCCCGGCAGTGCTTACGCCGGTCCTGGATGGGACCGCCGATATCGTCGTCGGCTCGCGCTTCCTCGGGGTACGGAGTCACATCCCGGCATACCGGCAGGCCGGGCAACATGGCTTGACGCTCGTCACTAACCTCGTCTCCGGCGTGCACAGCAGTGACTCGCAGAGCGGCTTCCGTGCATTCTCGGCCGCGGCAATCGAGGCGCTTTCGTTTAGCCAGCGGGGCTTTTCGATCGAGTCGGAGATGCAGTTCTTGGTGCGGGAGCACAAGCTACGGGTTGTCGAGGCGCCGATCAAGGTGATCTATGCGGAGCCGGCGAAGCGCAGCTCCGTCCTACAAGGCGTGCAGGTCATGAACGGGATCGTGCGTCTGGCCGGTCAGATCCGGCCGCTGCTCTTCTTCGGTCTGGCCGGTCTCCTGGCGCTGCTACTCGGGGCACTCCTCGGGCTCTATATCGCGGAGCTCTATACCCGCACCCACGCTCTGGCAATCGGCTACAGCTTGATCACCGTGATCCTCTGCGTCGTCGGGACGCTGCTCTTTTTCGCCGGGGTGGTTCTTCACTCGATCCGCGCAATGGTTCTCGAAATGCGCGGCAGCTTGCTCGCCCGACTCGCCGGTCAGGAGAAAGGCGGGCTCGAAGCGGACGCACGGGCAGTGCGCCCTACCCCGGTCGAGGTAGAGCAGGCAGCCGAGGCGGCGGGTGACCGGCCAGGGGCAGCGGAGCCGTCACATGCGTTCTAGCGTCATCGTGGTCAGCTATAACAGCCGGTCCGACCTTGAAGCGTGCCTCGCCGGAATCGAAGCAGAGCTCGAAGCGTCGGATGAGCTGATCGTCGTGGACAACGGATCGAGCGACGGAAGCGCTGAGCTCGTCGCAGCGCAATATCCTGGAATCAAGCTTATCTGCTCCGCCAACGGCGGCTATGGGCGCGGGAGCAACCTGGGCGCGGCCGCAGCCAGCGGCGACTACCTAATCTTCCTCAACCCCGATACCGTCGTGTGGCCGGGTGCGCTGCACGCCCTCGTCGAGCCGATCAAGGAGCCGGGCGACGTAGCACTGGCGACGGCCTGTCTCGTCTACATGGGTCAGCCGGAGGTAATCAACGCCTGCGGCAACATCGTGCACTATGCCGGCCTGGCTTACTGCCGCGGCGCCGGGCGACGCAGGCGAGATTACCAGGTCCCGGACGAGGTCGACTCCGTCTCAGGAGCGGCGTTCGCGATCCGGCGCTCGGTCTTCGAAGCATTGGGCGGCTTCGACGAGCGCTTCTTCATGTATGTCGAGGATACCGACCTGTCGTGGCGAGCACGCCTCGCCGGATATCGCTGCCGCTACGTGCCCGGGGCGGTCGTGGAGCACCGGTATCGCATGGCTTACTCGCCGGACAAAGCATTCTATCTTGAGCGCAACCGGCACCTGATGCTGCTCAAGAATCTCAGCGGCCAAAGCTACCTTCGCCTGCTGCCGGGTCTGCTGCTGGCGGAGGCCGCGACCTGGGGCTTTCTCCTTCTGAAGGGGCATGCATACGGGAGCGTCAAGCTCAATGTCTACCGGCAGCTCTGGAGCGAGCGCGCGACGGTTGGGCGCACTCGAATACCAGCCAGGCATTCCCGGCGGAGCCAGGAGATCGTCGCGAACATGGCCTATCGTCTTGACTTTGGGCAGGTGACGAACCGTTACCTGGCGAGCGCCGCGGCGCTGATCTTCCATCCCGGCTTTTACCTGGCTCGACTGCTCCTCGCCAAGCCGAGTACGACACACCCAGGTCGCCACCCGCCGTCTGAGCAATGGACTGCTCGATCCATGCCGTCTTTGTGATACGGGCAACCATGGTTGACACAGTTACGTCGGCAACCTTTACGACGTTGACCGCGCCCGGGGCGGGCTCATTCTCGGCGGTCGGTATCTGCTTATTGCTAGCGCTGATCGTCTGCAAAGAGCTCGTCGCGACCGACCACCAACGGAGGGGGCTCCGGCTCAGCAAAGGGCTCGCGATAACAATTACGCCGCTGCTGTGTATGTTCCTGCTGATAGTGGCCATGCGGCTGTACAGCCTATTCCGCTAACGGCGGCTGCCGGCGCCGGCAAAAGCATCCGCTCAAGCGTGGGAGCACGTCATGGGTCTCCGTATTGCACACGTCACGGCCACGTTTCCACCCTACTATGGGGGCACCGGCAACGTCTGCTTCCATCTGGCGCGCGAGCTCGCATGGCGCGACCATAGTGTCGCCGTTTTCACTGCTGCCCTACGAGGATCCTCACAAGACGAGGTCCGCGATGGCGTGCACATTCATCGACTGCACGCGGTCCTGCGTGTCGGCAACGCCTCCATTCTATCGGGTCTGATCGGGGCACTTCGCGGCTTCGATATCATCCACCTACACTATCCATTCTTCGGCGGCGAAGCCGCGGCGCTCGCAGCCAGGTGGACCCGGACGCCGCTCGTGGTGACGTACCATCAGGACGTTCACCTGCGCGGTGGCCGCGGACTCATCGTGGAGGCGCTTCGCCAGACCGTTGGAAGGCTCACACTGCGCGCCGCGGATCGGCTCCTCTTTACCTCCCGGGATTATGGGCTGGCTTCCCATGCACGACCGATGCTGCGCGGCCGCGAGCAACGGATCGACACTCTGTCCAACGGTGTCGATCTCGGTTCCTTTTTGACAGAGGCCGGGGCCGGAGAGATTGCGAGCCCGGGCACTCCAGGGGAGCGTATTGTACTCCTCGTGGCGGCGCTCGACCGTGCCCACTACTTCAAGGGCGTCGCAATCTTTCTCGATGCACTGAGGTTGCTCCCACCGGAGATCCGGGGGATCGTCGTGGGAGATGGCGATCTCCGCCAGGTGTACGAGGTGACCGCCAGCCGGCTCGGCGTGGCATCGCGTGTCACCTTTGCCGGACGTCTTCCCAAGCGCGATCTGGTCGCCTGCTACAGGCGCGCCGACGTCACGGTGCTGCCTTCCGTAACGATGGGCGAGGCGTTCGGGATGGTGCTCCTCGAATCGATGGCATGTGGGACGCCCGTCGTCGCCAGCGACCTTCCCGGCGTTCGCACGGTTGTCAATCATGGCGTCGACGGTCTGCTTGTCCCACCCGACGATGCCGATGCGCTGGCCAAAGCGCTCTGCGAAATGCTCGCCGACAGGGATCGGCTCCGGGCGATGGGCCGTCGAGGCCGTGCCAAAGTAGCGGCTCAATACGGCTGGTCGGTGATCGGCGCTCGGCTCGAAGCGATCTACCGGGAAGTGCTTCGGGAGGACTCACAGAGACCCTACACGAGACGACGAAGGCATCGGGTGGCCGGCACACCGCCGGTAAGCCATAGTTGATAGGGGAAACAGGTGGAGATTTGCCTGATCGGCGACTTTTCTCGGGATCTCGACGAGGGATACAAGAACACGAGCCACTACCTGGCCGCCGGTCTTGCGCGCCGGCATTCCGTCGTACGGCTGAATTCGAAACGCGTTGGCTCCACCGCATTCTGGCACGACTTTCGTCGTGCGCGACCGGAGATCATCCACGTGATCGCACAGCCGACCACGCGAGGCCTAATGCTGACACATCTTCTTGGGCGCTTGCGGCCGGGCGCTCGCACGGTCATCTCCGCGCTTCGAGGAGAGCGCTACCTGGAAGATCGGCCAGGCGGCCAGCGCCGGATCCTG
Organism: Chloroflexales bacterium; assembly: GCA_038254585.1. Lineage (GTDB taxonomy): Bacteria > Chloroflexota > Chloroflexia > Chloroflexales > Kallotenuaceae > JBBSGA01. The sequence continues at coordinate 12,988 of JBBSGA010000044.1, forward strand.
CGAGCGATCAAGCCCGATCTGATCCTGGCGCAGACCGGCGAGACCGCTGCGCGGTTCGCGGCGGCCGGCTGTCGCACCGCGCAGCTCCCGAATGGCGTCGACCTGCAGCGCTTCAGACCGGCAAGCGCCACCCGAAAACGCCGCCTGCGCCACAAATACGGCCTCGGCCTCGATCGTCCCGTCGTGCTGCACGTCGGCCATCTCCATCGGGCTCGTAACCTCCAGGTGCTGGCGCCGCTACCACAAATGGCAAAGCAGGTCGTTGTGGCGGGCAGCGTGTACATGGGCACGCATCGCGACCTGATCGAGGAGCTGGAGCGGACAGGAATGCAGCTCCTCAAGGGGTATCAGGCACACGTCGAAGAGCTCTATCAGCTTGCCGATTGCTACGTTCTCCCGACGGCGCCGGAGAACAGCATCAGCATGCCCCTTTCCGTTCTGGAAGCCATGGCCTGCAACCTCCCCGTCGTAACGACCCGCTTCCCGGGATTGCAGCAGTACTTCACTCAAGGCAACGGCTTTACCTTCGTCGACAGTCCCTCGGAGATCGTAGAGCACGTGGACGAGGCAGTCCGCAGCGCAAAGACGTGCGCGACGCGCACGATGATCTGTGAGTTTTCGTGGGAGTCTGTCGTCGAGCGGCTTCACAAGCATTATGTCGAGATAGCTGCATCATGAGATTAATCTGTCTAACGGGCATCGATGGAAGTGGGAAGACGACACTCGCGCGCGATCTTGCGCGCGCCCTCAACGACCGGCACGTGCCCGCGAGCTCCATCTACGGCCGCACGTACCCGGTTGTCTCGCGGCTGCTCATCTTCCTTGGACGGCTGACGGCGCTCCACGGCGCCGATCCCTGGGGTGACTACGGAGCCTATACCGGTCGCAAGAAGCGTATCATGCGAAGTCGCGTGCTCGCCTCGATCTATACGGCCGCCGTCTTGCTGGACTACTACATCCAGATCTGGGCGAAGCTGCTGCCGTACCTCTTCACCTCTCGCATCGTCGTCGCGGACCGCTACGTCTACGATACCGTCATAAGTGACTTGTCCGTGCACCTGGATTACTCAGCGTCGAAAATGCAGGCCACGGTCGAGCGGGTGCTCAAGCTTCTGCCCACGCCGGATCTCGCCGTACTGCTTGACGTTCCGGTCGAGATCGCGTTTGGGCGCAAAGACGATGTTCCCGACCTCGAATACTTGCGGGAGCGGCAGGTCTTCTATCACATGCTTGCCGATCGGCCTGAAGTTGTGCTGCTGGACGGGAGAGTCCCGACCGGCGAGCTCGTGCAAAAGGTCATCCGACCGATCATAGGCAGCCCGGCTATCCCAGCAGCGGACGCCTTGCAATGAAAGTTCTGATACTCGGCATCGACGCTCTCGATTCGGCGTTGCTGCGGCAGTTCGCGCCCGATCTGCCTAATCTGGCCGCACTCCATCGAGAGGGCACCAGTCTCAAGCTGCACTCAACTTTTCCTCCCGACTCCGATACCGCGTGGGCGACGATCGCGACTGGGCTGAACCCTGCACAACATGGCGTCGTCCGCTTCGTAGACCCGCTCGAGAAGTCCTATCAAATTCTCAACGTCGGCAGCGCGAACGAGGTTTTGCGAGGCAAGACCTTCTGGGAATTGGCAGGGAAGGCCGGTTACCGGGCGCACGCGATCTTTCCGCACCTGGGCTATCCGCTTTGGCCAACACCGGGCATGATGGCCGTCCGTGGATCGACAGTAGCCAGTGTTCAGGCAAGCCCACCTGAGATCCTCCGGTCCTACCCCGATCGGCAGTCGCTCCTCGGCATACGCGGCTTTCCGAACCGCACCGTCCGCGGAATGACGGCATATGCACAGAAGCTTGCCGCGCTCGCGGAGGCGGACGCCGAGTTCGCGCTGCGTCTCATGCGGGAACACCCCTGGGATCTTTTCTTCGTCTACTGGTCGACCCTCGACGCGACCGGCCATTTCTTCTGGAACTACTTCGACCGAGAGGATCCCCATTTCGAGAAAGGCAACGCATTCCAGGCAGTCATCCCACGGACCTACCAGCTCTACGATCGGATCGTCGGACGCTTCGTCCAAGCAGTGGGCGACGACGTGACGGTGATCGTGATGAGCGACCACGGTCACGGCGGACGTCCCTTCAAGCTGGTCAGCGTCAACGACGTTCTGCGTCAGGGCGGCTTCTTGCATGCGTGCGAGCCGAAGCCATCTCTAACGGCGTGGGAGCAGAGCAAGCGCCTCGCCGTCCGCACGGTCAGCCGCTATGGGCTCGCCCGGACGGCAGGACGGGTGATGCGCCACTTTCCCGGGCTGGTCCAGAGTTTTACACGGCCGTCATCCGTCGACTGGGAGCAGACAATGGCCTACGCCTCCGACATGTCCGGCATCAAGGCCTATCCGTATGGGGGCGTCATCATCAACCGGTCCAATCTCGGCGGGCGCGACTATGAAACGGCCCGCAGCGAGATCATCGCGCTTCTACAACAGGCGTGTGTCTTACCGGACGGCACCCCGCTCCTCGACTTCATCGCGCGACGCGAAGACCTGTACAGCGGCCCGTTCGTTACCAGCTATCCCGACATCGTGCTCGAGTTCCGCTATGGTTACGGCGTCGGGTGGGCATTGAACGCACCGTTGATCACCGAGGCAGCATCGTACAACCTCGTGCCGGGCAGCCACCGCGGGGCGACTGGAACGTTTCTCATCCGCAGCTCGCGTGACGTAGCGGCCGATACGGTAGATCTCCGTGATGTCACCCCCACGCTGCTTGACCTGTTGAGCATCCCGCCCGAGCGCGTTTATGAAGGGAAGAGCATCTTAGCGCCACAAGCTCACGAGGCTGTGCCGGACGCATCCTTGCGCCCAGCCTTGGCCCGCGCCATCGGCGCGGATTAGGAGATCGGGTGGAGCACCGAGTGGACCTGAGTGCCGGAGCCTCCATCCTGCTGTTCGTCATGCCCTTCGCAGCGCAGGCGGGCGTCAAGCACACCGAAAAACTGATCGACTGCCTCGCGCCCGGCTGCCGCGAGCTCCGGATCGTCGGGGATCGCCGCATCACGCTCCCTCATCGCTCCTCGCACATCAGCCGGCAGGGAAGGATCCCCACCTTGCATCACCTGCCGCCCCGGCGCACGCTCCGACACACCCTGCTCTGGCTGCTCCGGCTTGCCGTGATTCTGCTCCGCGCCAGCTGGGCAGTCGTCGAGACGAGGCGCGAGATCGACATCGTGATCTGCTTCCAGAGTCTCTACTACACGCCGGTCCTGCTCATGGCGCGTCTCCTCGGCAAGCAGACGATTGTATTCGAGGCCGGCGATGATGTCGCGAACGCAGTGATCGGGTACCATGGCCGTCCGTGGGCAGCGACGCTTGTGCGTGGCTTCCGACTGCTGCGGTGCCTCAACCGGCGGCTCACACACATCTGCGCCGTCGAATCGCTCTACCTTGTCGCACCGATGGGCCTCGAGCCGTACCGCGCCAAGCTGCGCGTCGCGCATCTCTTCGTGGACCGCGATTGCTACCGGATGATCGTCCCGCTGCCATTGCGGCGCCCGATCGTCGGCTTCGTCGGCCGTCTATCGACCGGCAAAGGCATCAGAGAGCTCCTGGAGGCGGCAGCTTCCATGCGCGGCCACGGCATCTCTTTCGTCGTCGTCGGGGACGGCCCCTTACGGGAAGAGATCCGAGAAGCTCTGCGCCGGCCCGAGCTCGCACATGTCGAGCTGGTCGGGTGGGCAGCGCAGGACGAGCTGGTTGCGCACCTCAACCGCTTCCGGCTCCTGGTTCTGCCGAGCGCATCGGAGGGCCTGCCGAATGTAGTGCTGGAAGCGATGGCGTGCGGCACGCCGGTTCTCGCAACCCCCGTCGGCGGCATACCGGATCTGATCACGCACGAAGTTACAGGTTTTATTCTCGACGACTGCGAACCGCTCACGATTGAAAGAGGTATCCGCTTCGCGCTGGATCACTCGGATCTCGCGGAGATTGCCGAGCGCGGCCGTCAGCATGTGCTGGCGCGTTATTCTCGGGGGGCGGCCGGCGAGCGCTGGCGGCTACTGCTCCAGGCACTTTCCGCGAAGCCGCGGTATCAGCCCCGAGTGAGCCGTCGATGAGCCGGGTGCTAACCCTTGGCTGGCTCCTATGCCTGGCGCTTGCTGCATGGAGCGCGGCGCTTACCCCGCCCGCCGCGGGATATGAGCTCTCCCTGGCAGATGCATACCCGGCTCTGTTCTGGGCTCTGACGATCGGCGCTTCCGCGGCGAGCGCCATGCTGCTGCTCGAGCTGGCATCACGTGAAGAACCATCACGCTGGTCGGCCTCCGGTTTCACCGGCATCATGGCGACCAACGCCTTCGTGCTGAGCCTGCCGCTGTGGCGCGGCTACGCCATCAGCGATCGCGCCGACGCGCTCCACCATATCGGCTACGCCCGGGACATTCTTACCACCGGCGCCATCGGAGACCTCGACTTTTACCCGGCCATGCACCTGCTCCAGGTAGCCCTAGGAGCGCTCGGCGGCATGACGGAGGGGCAGGCGCTGCTGAGCGTGAACATCACCTTCGCGTTGCTGTGGACGGCGGGCATCGTCCTTCTCGCCGAACGATTAGCCGGAGACGTTCGCGCGGGATACGTGGCCGCAAGTCTGTCCGCGCCATTTACCCTGCTTACCTATCATGCCGCTGCGCTGCCGAGCACACTATCCGCTATGCTCATGCCGATCTTGCTCGCGCTCCATCTGCGTCGATCCGTGCAAGCTGGACCGGAGCGCACGGCGACGGTGCTGGCGGAGGTGTTTCTCGCCTTCGTAATTGTCTATTTTCATCCGATCACGACGGTCTACACGCTCGTATTGCTCGGGGCACTAGAGATCGGATCGCGGGCATATATCCGGCTTCATCCTGACGCGGTAGGTCCAGACGCTACGCCGGCTCATTTTCTCCACGCACGCGGGCTCGTCACGATCCTCGCGATCACGCTGTTCACGTGGGCATTCTCGTTTTCGGTCATTACCGTCAGCTTCTCCAGGCTGGTCTTCTGGCTGCTCGGGGAGCGCGAGACAGCCTCGGCAATCGGCGAGGCGGTTAGGCAGCTGGAGGAGGCGCATCTGCCCTTCGGCGACCTCGCCCGCATTCTCTTCAACGCCTTTGGACTACCGCTGCTGGCCGTATCCGCTGCCTTCGTTTTCGTCGCACTCCTCTTGTGGCAGCGCCTCCGTGTCCGGCGACAGATCCCGCAGATGCACTTCGTCTACAGCTGCGGCTTCCTGGCGGCGATGGTCGTCGCGGGCAGTATGTTTCTCGTCAGCTCAGGCGAGCGCCATCCGATACGGCTCCTGCGCGTTCCGGTGATCTTGAGCATCTGTGGAATAGGCTGGTGGCTGTGGGAGGCCGTTTTCGCTCCCGGCACTCCTACCGTTTGGCCGCGTCTCGAGGGCATCGGTCGAAGCGTGGCCCGGGCTTTGAGCGGCGGCGCGCTCGTGCTGGCGATCGCAGCTGGCCAGCTCAATGTCTACCCGCATCCGCGCAACGGCCTCCCCAACCAGCAGGTAACACAATCTGAGATTTCCGGTATGGACTGGCTGATTCGGAATCGCACGGAGAATTTTGTGCAGGCGACGATCTTGCCCCAGTATGTGCCTCGTTTTGAGGTCTTTTTCCGTGGCTACACTGGGATTCGCGCCAGCCGTGACAGGTGGTGGCAGGATGAGATCTGGCTCCCCGCGCATTTCCACAAGCCAGAGTGGCGCTGCCTCGGGGCGATGGCGCCCGGGAAACCCGCGTACATCGCGCTCTCGGATGCCGGGCGGATCTCGTGGCGCCGGTTTCCGGCCTCGGTGCGCGATCTGGCGCATGTCTATACCACCGCCGACTGGCAGGCGCTCGATCATGATCGCAGCGTAAGCAAACTGTACGATAGCGGGTCTTTCGAGGTGTGGATGACGAATGGTGATGCAGCGCCATGCGGGTGATCGACCGGCCCTCCGGCGACTTTTCCGAGCATGAGATCGCCATGCGTGAAGACGTCCGGATACCGCGACCGTCGTACCTCGCTCTACGCCCTGCCTGGGATCTCCTCTTCTGCTACATTTTGACCTCAGGTCTAATACTCCAGCTTACTTGGCCCGGAATAGCGCTACCGAGCGCGCTCCGTTCCGTCTTGGCACCTCCTACCCTGCTGTTCTGCCCGGGCTATCTGCTCTCCGCCGCACTCTTTGCCCGGTACGGCGAGATGAGCGAGATCGAGCGGTTTGCGCTCTCGATCGTCTTCAGCATCGGACTGATCGTCTTCGCCGGCCTCGGGCTCTATTTCATGGCGCTTCCGATCAAGGGGGGCAGCCTCGGGTGGACACTCGTCGCCACATCGACGGCGCTCGCCGCTGCCGGCATGATGCGACGTTCTCGACTTCGCACGGGGGATGCCTTCACACAGCGGCGACGTTGCATCGTCACAATCCCGCGCTCTACTTCGCCGTTCTGGCCAGCGATCCTCTTCATCGGGATGGGCGCCTTTTCCGCCGTCGGGTTCCGGCTTGTGCGAGCGCCTGTCGCCGAGCATTACACCGAGTTCTCGATCATGAGCGCTCAGACTGGCAAGGCGGACACTGCGCTGACCTCCGGCCTTGGAGCAGCCTCGAAAGTGGCGATCGCCGTCGTAAACCACGAACATGGCCGGCGCTCCTATGCCATTCACATCGGCGTCGACGGCGTCTCTATCGACACTTTGCGACTCGGCATGCTGGAAGACGGCGCGACCTGGTCTCAGCTCGTGCGTCTTCCAGCGTTCGAGGATCAGCAGCTGCATCATATTAGCTTGGAGCTGTATCTTGCCGATCAGACCACGTCCTATCGCGAGCTCCACCTTTGGATGCGCGGAGCTGCGCATCCATGACAGGCATCGTCGCCACATCCGAGAATTCACAGAGCCGCTCGATTCTGGGCAACAGCCTGTTTCTGATAGCGAACACGTTCAGCGGCTCGGCCTTCGGCTTCGTTGCCTGGCTCGTGGCGGCCCACGGCTTCACGGCATCGGCGATAGGAACAGGTGCCGCGTGCTTATCGGCGCTGACCTTCTTGGCGACGATCGCGGAGATGGGGCTGGGTACCGCGATCATTCGATTCGCGCCCCGACTCGGCAGCTCGCAGCCCGCGTTCATCAACTCCGCACTCGTGGCTACCGCCGTCAGCACGGCCGCGACGGCAAGCCTCTTTGCATGGTCCAGCCGATTCTGGTCACACGACGTAGGTCTGATCGGTAGATCAGCGCTTTACTTTGGGATCTTCGTCGGCTCGGCGGTTGCGTTCGGCCTCGCACAACTGGTGGACCGGATCTTCATCGCATTTGAGACGTCGAGCCTGTTATTCGCCCGGAACCTCGTAGCGAGCTTGTTGCGGGTCGCGCTGATCATAGGACCGGCGCGCAGTCTGGGTGCTAGCGGTCTGGTGCTAGCGATCGGCGCACCCGCGTTCCTGACCTCCGGGCTCGCCCTCTGGTGCTTGGTGCCGCGGGCAGTGCCGTGCTACCGCTTCCGTCCCGTGTTTGCCCGATCGATCCTGCTCGACAAAGCACAGTTCACGCTCGGCAACCATATAGCCGTGCTTCTGTGGAATGCCCCGCAGTTGATCTACCCACTGCTTGTCGTCGCGCTGCTGGGACCCGGCGCGGGCGCGCAGTTCTACTTCAACTGGATGCTGGCCAACATGCTCTTCATCGTGCCGGCCTCCGTCTCCACGTCGACCTTCGCGCGGGCGGCGCATCAGCCCGAGGGCAGGGAAAGAGCGTTCAGGCAGAGCTTGCTTGGAACGGCGGCGATCCTCGTGCCGGCGACGGGAACGCTGCTCCTCACGGCGAATACAATCCTTCGCGGCTTCGGCCCGGCGTATGCGGATGCCGGCCACGGTCTTCTCTTCCCGCTCGCCCTTTCCGTCTTTCCATATACCCTGAACATGTTCGCACTGGCATATCTCCGCATTCAAGAGAAGACGGTCCATGTCCTGGCGTTTTCGGGGATCGGCGCGGTTCTCTGCCTCGCTCTGAGCCTCGCCGGAACGAGCCTGTATGGGCTCAGCGGGATCGGCCTAGGATGGCTGGCGGGACAGGTCCTTGCGGCGCTTGTCGTGCTCTCTACCAACCTCGCCAGTATGGCCATTATTGGGAAGCGTCAAGCTTCGGCCGGGTTTGAACATCGTGATCGCTGCTCGATCTCGCACATCCGCCGGGGGTAGCCCAGCCCGGATTTTCTGGGGATTCCTCGTCGTCATCGCCGATGCCGAGGTTGTCACGTCGTTCGTCCACGCGCGGGCCGGACTCGCGCTCTATACCGCCATTCTCGCGAGCCTGATTTTCTATGCAACCATCGTTACGACCTGCCGGGCGCACGAGCTTGCACTATCGCTCACGGCGGCGCCGCTCATCCGAATCGTGTCGCTCTCGCTGCCGCTCGCCTACGTCCCCCACGTCGTCTGGTATCCGCTTGTAGCCGCCCCACTCATCGCGTGGGTAGCCGTGGTGGTGCGCCGGCTCGGACTATCGCGGCGCGAGGTGGGACTGCAGTGCGGCAATCTTAGTGCGCAGACCCTGCTAATCGGGCTCGGGCTTGCGCTGGGTCCCGTCGCATTCCGGCTGCTCCGGCCGGTCTCTCTCGATGCCCCGAGCAGCGCACGTGCTCTATGGCTCCCTGCACTCAGCCTCGTCCTATCTACCGGATTGACAGACGAGGCTATCTTGCGGGGCATACTCCAATCTACCGCCCGGCACGTCCTCGGGCCCTGGGCCGTCGTCTACGTCGCGCTGCTCGGCACTGCGCTCCAGATCGGTTTCGGTTCTCTCGCGGTGCTCTGCTTCGCGCTCGGAGCCGGTCTCCTCTTCGGCTGGATCGTGGAACGGAGCGGCTCGATCCTCGGCGCCGGTCTCGCGCACGGCGCAACCAATGTGATCTGGCTGCTGGTCATGCCCTACGTGGCACGACATCATCCCGGAGATGCACCTGCCGTTGCCACGGCGATCGAGGTCACCGGTCTGCTTCTGGCCGGCGCGGGCCTCGCGCTGCTCTTCAGGCGTACGTCCGGCGGGCAACTACCCGTTTCCGAAAACGCCGCGCCGCGGCTGCCCTTGCCTGGTGCCGGCCCAGGCAAGGGCGTTGCCGGGCACGAAGGTCGAGGCCCAGGGAGCCCATGCTAGCATCGTGCTACCCGGCGGACTGCACGTCCGTCGAAAGTGCGCGGCAGACGGCGCGCGGATCGCTGGAAGAGAAGAGCAGAAGCTGCCCGTTCGCAAGGCGGAGCCGAACGCACAGCCCACCATCGCCGACGACGTTATACAGCCTGCCTTCGCGGCGAAGCCGGAAGCCGATGCCGCCCCACTCCTGCCAGCGATACGTCGACGGCGCACATTCGACGATGCTTCGCCGCGGCACGCGCTCCTGAAACGGGCCAAACCCTACCGTCAAGCTCTCGGCGTCGATCCGGATCCGCAGCGTCGTGAAGATCTCCAGGAACACGCCCAGCACGGCCACGACAATGGCCGTGCCGATCAGGATCCCGATGCCCCCGGGCCGGCGCGCCACACGTACGACCGGCAGCATCAGGACGACGATCGTTCCATAGAGCAGCCAGCGCGCGGCAGTAGGCCAGCGTACTTCTTGCTCGAACATCGGGTCTCCCGGCCCGGTGCGCTTATCCCTCTCCAAGCCGGTAGAAGCGGCGGGCGTTCTCAGCCCACAGCTTGCGCTTCGCCTGGGGCGAAAGATGAACCGTCAGCGCATCGAGCGCATCGACCCATTGCCGGTAGCTCGCGGCTTGGGTCACCACCGGCCAGTCGCCGCCGAAGGCAACACGATCCTCGCCAAAGACCTCCAGGACGTGTGCAACGTAGGGCGCCAGGTCGTCCAGGGTCCAACTTCTATGATCGGCCTCGGTGACGACGCCGCTCATCTTGCAGATAACGTTCGGCAGCGCGGCAAGCTCCCGCATCTCCTCGCGCCACGGGTCAAGCAGATGATCTTTGATATCCGGCTTGCCGATGTGATCGAGGATGAAGCTCGTCTCGGGACATTGCCGGACCAGCTTGATCGTGCTGGCGAGCTGCGGATGGTAGATGCAGATATCGCAGGAAAGACCATACTCCGCCAGCAGTTGCGTGCCGCGGACGAAGTCGGGACGCAGGCAGAACTCGACATCCGGCTCGGACTGAACGATACGCCGGATGCCCTTGATGCGCGGATCGATCGCGACCAGCGCGTCGAGGAAGGCCCGCGCTCGCTCGCCGTATTCCAGGGGGGCCGCGGTCACGATCGCCAGGAGCCGAGGGTCTTCGCGCGCACGCTCGACGGCCCATTGTGCTTCGAGCAGCGCGTACACCGGCTCGACGTCCACCTGCAGATAGACCATCGCCTCGATCTCGATGCCCTGCGTATGCTCACGATATTCGGCGAGCCCGTAGGTCTTGTCGAGCAGCGCGTTCCCGTCGAGCCAGGACATCCGAAAATGCCGTGGGTCCCATAAGTGCACATGCGAGTCGACGATCGGAAAATCGGGCATGGTTTTCTCCTGAGCTTCCTAACGGCAACTCCGGGCTGCCGGCGCCTCCCGGTAATGATAGTGGTAGAGCGTTTCGAAGCCAAGCCGGCCGTACAGGGCACGCGCCGGGGCATTCTGCTCCATGACTTGCAGATATGCGTGCTGCGCATCGTGGCCGCACGCCCATTTGGCGACAGCGCCGAGGAGCGCCGTCGCCGCTCCTCGGCGCCTAAACTCAGGGTCTGCCGCCACGCAGAAGATCCCCGCCCAGCAGTCTTCTACGACGACGAGCGCCGTGGCGCGAGGACAGCCCGCGTGGCTCAGCAGGGCAAAGCCTTTACGCGCTGCTATACGTGCGAAGATCCCGCGCTGGACCTCGGCGACCGTGCCGGTCGTCCCTTCGAGCCGGCAGTAGGTCTCGAGCCACTCCTCCGTCGGATCGCCGCGGATGGAGACTTCCCCGGGCGCCCCGCCTCCGGCATGGTCGAGCAGGTCGGCGAGTGGAGCTATCTGGACGCAGGTCCGCGCGTCGGCCCGGTAGCCGCGCGCGGCCAGGGCCCGATCGAGATCCGGTGGCTGAGCGGCCGGAGAGATCTGATAGCGTGCGGGGAGCTCGTAACGGCCGTAAAACTCCTCGTCGCGGGCAAGCTTCTCGGCCAGAGCGTAGTGCCCGCCGGACTCGTCGGGCAAAACCGAGTTTGCCCGCCGTGTAATCCCGGAGGTGAAGCGCAGGCGCCACCCGTCGAGGGACTCGACGACCGCCGCCGGCCATGCTCGCGCGGCCCGCGCCTCGATCTCGCGAATACGTTCCGGCCTGCTTGCCGCCGTGAGCGACGAACTATGCATCTTCGAGGATAATACACTATCGAAACTATTGGAACGGGGGGGCAAGCCGTGGCTACATCGATCGGCGAAGGACCCGTCGCGGGCCAGGTAGCAATCGTAACCGGTGCAGGTCAGGGTATCGGCCGGGCGATCGCCCTGAGGCTGGCGCAGGACGGCTTTGACGTCGTCGTGGCCGACCTCCAAGGCGTGGCCGCCGAAGAGGTGGCGGCGGAGATCCGCCGTGCGAGCCGTCGCGCGCTCCCGATCGTGATGAACGTCGCGTCCGGAGAGGATCGCACACGCCTGGTCGGCGAAACGCTTCAGCGGCTCGGCAGGCTCGACGTGCTGGTTAACAACGCTGGCATCCAGCGCGTCGCCCTGCCGCTCGACGTCACGGAAGCGCACTGGGACGCGGTCATAGAGGTCAACGCCAAGGCGGTCTACTTCTGCTGCCAGCTTGCCCTCCGGCACATGGTCGCGCAGCGCTCGGGCCGCATCGTCAACGTCGCCTCGATGGCCGGGAAGACCGCGAGCACGATCTACCATCCGGTCTACAACGTCAGCAAAGCCGCCGTGATCGCCATGACGAAGACCTTCGCCGCCGCGCATGCTCGCGACGGGGTGCGGGTCAACGCCATCTGCCCCGGTGTAGTAGACACGCCGATGCAGGATGTCGTCGACCGCGAGTTCGCCCGCGTGACGGGCAAGCAGCCGGCCGAGATCCGCGCCGAGCGCGTCGGGCGTATCCCCATGGGCCGGGTCGAAACGCCGGACGAGGTTGCGTCCGTCGTCTCATTCCTGGTTGGACCCGACTCGCGCTATATGACCGGGCAGGCGATCAACGTCACCGGGGGCATGATCACCTATTGACCTCGCGAATACTTGACCCAACCCTTGTAACGAGCATGATGCTGGTGGTCTTGGATGGCTCGTGGAGAGCCACCGGGGGTTGGCTTGGCCGTGAGCCCCCGTACTCGGGCCGGCGGCGCACGGCTCACGGACCAGACGGCGGAGTCCGAACTGCAAAGCGGCG
>JBBSGA010000045.1:0-25200 GCA_038254585.1 Chloroflexales bacterium
CGACAACCTCTCGACCTCGCTCCGCACGCGTACACGGGCCGGTGCCGTGATCGAAGGGGGAATCCGCGACTTCCAGGGGGTAAGCCAGCTGACCGACGTGGCGATCTTTTGCCGCGGGCTCCACCCCACGGCGATCGCCGACGTTACGCTGGCCGGTATCAACATCCCGATCCGCATCGGCGGGGCGACGGTCCTACCAGGCGACATCGTCCTCGGAACACCGACCGGCGTGATCTTTATCCCTGCCCACTTGGCGCAGGACGTCGTCGAGCGGTCGGAGGAGGTACGCACTCGCGACATCTTCGGCAAGCAGCGCCTGGACGAAGGACGCTACACTCCGGGCCAGATCGATCGTGCCTGGCCGGAGGAGATCGAAACCGACTTTCAGGAGTGGCTGAAGACGAGAAGGGACGTTTGAGCGACGGACCGCCTGACCGTGGTCCAGCCCGGACGACATTCGGAGGCATGTGATGACCAATAAGATCGAGGGATTGGCAACCATCCTGGAGATGGGTCTGCCCGATCAGGCGATCCAGAGTCCAGATCTACCCTGGGTGCCCCAGGGCGAGCGGGTCTGGTTCAAACCGCTGCGCTTTGACCTGGCAAACGGCCGCTGGGTGAATTTGCTCAAGGTCACCGGCGGCGGGAAAGTCAACCGGCACCGACACAGCGGCGGCCAGGTGCTGGGATACTGTGTCCAGGGAAGCTGGCACTATCTCGAGCGCGAATGGGTCGCCCGGCCGGGCACCTTCGTCTACGAGCCGCCGGGAGACATTCACACGCTCGTCGTCGACGACGCCGAAGAGATGATTACGCTCTTCCTGCTGGAGGGCGTCGTGCAATACCTCGACGACGACGACAACCTGATCTACCAGGACGACGTCTTTACGAAGATGGAGCGCTATCTGAAGTTCTGCCGCGAGCAGGGCATCGAGCCGGTCGACCTGCAGTATTGAATCGGTCGCCGGAAGCCGGACCTGGGGAGATGAATCGCCACGTCGCTCTATGTACGGCTTCCGGTCATCGACTGGGTGAAATGATCCTCGACAGCTTCAAGCTCGACGGTAGGGTCGCACTGGTGACGGGCGGAGCGCAGGGCCTCGGCCAGGCGCTCGCGCTGGGACTGGCGGAGGCCGGCGCCGACGTCGCGGTGCTCGACCGCCGGCCTCCCGACGAGACATGCCGCGCAGTGGCGGCCCTGGGCCGGCACGGCCATGGCATCACGCACGACCTCCGGGAAGCGACGCCGAATACGTCGCGGGCGCTGATCGCCGGCTGTGTGGAGACGCTGGGCCGTCTCGACATCCTGGTCAACAACGCCGGCATCATTCGCCGCGCGCCGGCACTGGATTTCAGCCAGGACGATTGGGAGGCGGTGCTGGACATCAACCTCAGCAGCGCATTCTACCTGAGCCAGGCAGCGGCACGTCATTTTGTGGCGGCGGGCAGCGGCGGCAAAATCATCAACGTCGCCTCGATGCTCTCGTTCCAGGGCGGCATCCTGGTACCGTCGTATACGGCGGCCAAGAGCGGCATCGCCGGCCTCACCCGCGCGCTCGCGAACGAATGGGCCGGCCTGGGCATTAACGTCAACGCCGTCGCTCCGGGGTATATGGCGACTGAAGTAACGGCGGCGATCCGCGCCGACCCGGCACGCAGCGCGGCGATGCTCGCGCGTATTCCGGCCGGGCGTTGGGGCGAGCCTGCCGACCTCAAAGGTGCGGTCGTCTTCCTCGCGTCCGACGCTGCGCGCTATCTTCACGGCTCAATCGTGCCGGTCGACGGCGGCTGGCTGGCCCGCTAGCCGGCGGTCGCGCTTATGTGCAGCCTAGCTCGGCCCGTGAGGCGGTGAGATAAGTGGCGGCCGCCATTAAGCCGAGGCAAGCATGATTTCCGGCGAGGACGCCGGCTGGGCCGCGAGCTGCCCACACGCGGCCGCGATCTCCACACCGCGCTCGACGCGTACCGTGCAGGCTATGCCGCGCTCGAGCAGCACCTGCTGAAAGGCATTAACCCGGCGGCGGTGGGACCGCTCCAGTGGCGTGCCGGGCACCGGGTTCCAGGGGATGAGGTTGACGTGGCACAGCTGGTCCGAGATGCGATCGGCCAACTCCGCCGCCAGCTCGGGCGTGTCATTCTGACCCTGGAGGAGGACATATTCGAAGGAGACGCGGCGACGCGTCTTCTCAGTGTATTCCTTCACGGCGCCGAGCAGATCGGCTAAAGGATAGCGCCGGTTGATCGGCATGAGCGACGTGCGCAGATCGTCGTTCGGCGCGTGGAGCGAGACGGCCAGGTTAATCGGCAGCTGCTCAGATGCGAGGCGCCGGATGCCGGGAACCAGGCCGACCGTCGAGACGGTCATGTTGCGGGCGCCGAAGTTGAAGCCGGCGGGATCGTGCAGACGCTCGCAGGCCGCCATCCAGCGGTCATAGTTGGCAAACGGCTCGCCCATGCCCATGAAGACGAGGTTCGTGAGGTGATCGAGGCGCGGATCGCCCGCGGCCCGCGAGGCGCGCAGATGGCGCTCGAAGTACAGGACTTGCTCAAGCATCTCGCCGGTCGAGACGTTGCGCAGCAATCCCATCCTGCCGGTCGCGCAGAAGACGCAGCCCATGGCGCAGCCGGCCTGACTCGAGACACAGACCGTCGCGCGCTCGGGATAGCGCATGAGCACCGTCTCGACGACGGCGTCGCCCGGCAGCGACCAGAGCGTCTTGCGCGTTTCGCCGGCATCCGCCGACTGCTCGCGCTTCAGCCACAGGCTCCCGATGCGCGTTTCGGCGCGCAGCCGCCGGCGCAGGGCCGCCGGCAGATCGGTCATCGCGTCGACATCGACGGCGAGATTGACGTAGAGCTGCCGATAGAGCTGGCGTGCCCGAAAGGTCGGCTGCCTCCAGCGCGCGAGCAAGTCGCCGAGCGCATCGAGCGACAGATCATACAGGTTAATCGGATCACTTTTGAGTGTTTCCATTGCCCTGAATTGTACCATGCAGCGGCCAAAACGGGCTGCGCGTCGTTCCGCCGGCCGATCGGCGCGGCGCCTAATTCCCGGCGCACCGGCTGCCGCCTACTCCTCGATCTGCGGGAGCTCGCCTCCAAAGGCTACGCCCCGGCCGATCGTGATCTGGTCAAAGAGTGACGTCTGCTCAATCGTGATCACATGGCGCTTGAAGAGCTCAAGCACGGTCCAGAGCGTGACGATCACCTCGCTGCGTGTAAGGGAGAGGCTGAGCAGGTCGTCGAAGGTGACGAAGGCATGCGCCCCGAGGCGGCTGTGGAGCTCGGCGGCGACCTCGGCAATCGTCAGGGTCTTGGGCATGGGAACTGCGACAGATGGTTCGCCCTCGGACTGAAGCAGCTTCAGGCGACGCTCGACCGCGCCGACGAGATCCGGGAGGCCGGCGTCGAGCCGCGGGAGGATGCCGACTCGCGGCTCGCGCGGGGGCAATGGTGGCGGCGCAATCCGTAGATGTGTCCGAAGGCCGCTCGCCTCGCGCTCCTTAAGCGCCGCGGCGACCTGCTTGAAGCGGCTGTAGTCGCGCAGCTGTCGCGCAAGCTGATCGCCCACATCCTCCTCGGTAAGCCGCGGGTCCTCGACGAGCGGACGCGGCAGCAGCGCCCGCGTTTTGATTAAGATCAGCTTCGCGCCGATGACCAGAAACTCGGCCAGATCCGCAGGGCTCCGGTCCGCGGCACGCACTGCCGCGAGGTACTGATCGGCGACCTGCGCCAGGGCAATCGCGGTGATGTCCAGGCGCTGCTGTTCGATCAGCTGTAGCAGCAAATCAAGTGGCCCCTCGAAGGCCGGGAGCGACACGATAGGTTTTGGCGAGCCTTCGTTCAGCCGCGCACCTCTACAGCGGAACCTGCCCTATTCTAACCGCGGACGCCGCTGCCGCCCCAGCCGGACGTGCGGATTGACACTGTTTTGCCATGCGAGTACGATAGGCATACCTTCCCCGGCTGCATCGTCGGGCCGATCAGTCCCCGGCGTTACGTGCCGCGGTTACACCATTTTGCGCGAAAGGAAGCGGTCGATGAAGCTCTCGGGCACTTACACGTTCGCTGCGCCACGCGAGGAGGTGTGGGCGCTGCTGATGGATCCGGAGACGCTCCGGCGGATCATTCCGGGCTGCGAACGCCTCGAAGAGACCGGCGAAGACACCTACGCCGCGGATATCAAGCTCGGGCTGGCGGGCGTACGTGGGGACTATAGCGGCACCGTCCGGATCTCGGATCAGCAGCCACCCGAGCGCTACCAGCTCCATGGCGATGGCCGGGGCAAGCCGGGATTCGCGAAAGGAGATGGCTCCATCGAGCTGGTCGCCCAGACCGACGGGACCACGACCCTACGCTATACCGCCGATGCGCAGGTCGGCGGACCAGTCGCCAGCATCGGCCAGCGGTTGATCGAGGGTGCCGCCAAGTCGATCGTCAATCAGAGCCTGAAAGCGCTCAGCGCAGAGCTCGAAGCGCGGCATACACAGAGCGACGGCTCGAACGAAGAGCCGGCGGCTCCGGCCGCGCCTGCCAAACCCTCTGGCACGGCAGAAGCCGCCCCGGAGCAGCGCGGCCCCGCGGCTGCACCCGTCTCCACGGCCGGCGGCCTCTCTACGACGACCGTCATGCGCGGTATGGCGGAGGATCTGCTGGCGGAGCAGCCGGCGCTGCGCTGGGGGTTGCCGCTGATCGCAGGCCTGATCCTTGGGCTAGTCGCCGGGCTACGCATCGGCAAGGGTGGGCGATAAGGATACGGCCGGCGCGCTTGTGTGAGGCGGCATCGCGCCGCCCCATTTAACCAGCCACGTTCCAGCAGCATCTGGTAACGGCCTACCATCGTCGGGTTACCGACCAATCCCCAAAGGAGGTCAGCGTGGAAGTTTCAGTCACCGTCAACGGCAAGTCGTACCACCACGACGTTCCGCCCCGACTGCTCCTCGTCCACTATCTACGCGATTATCTCAACCTGACCGGCACGCACGTTGGCTGCGACACCTCGCAGTGCGGCGCCTGCGTCGTCCATTTCAACGGCGAGAGCGTCAAGTCCTGCACAATGCTGGCAGTGCAGGCGGATGGCGGCGAGATCCTGACGATTGAGGGCCTGGCCCAGGATGGGGCATACCATCCCGTCCAGCAAGGCTTCTGGGAGATGCACGGCCTTCAGTGCGGCTTCTGTACCCCCGGCATGATTATGTCAGCTACGGCGCTGCTCAAGGATAACCCCAATCCGAGCGAAACCGAGATCCGTCACGGCCTGGAAGGAAACCTCTGCCGCTGTACAGGCTACGAGAATATCATCAAGGCTGTGCAGTATGCCGCTGGACACGCGCAGGAGAATGGAAATGCTGCGATGCATGCCGGGGCGAAGCCTGAGACTGCCGAGCTCCCCGCGGAGCTGGAGCATCCGCGGCGCGATGAAGGTGTTCCCGAGCAGCCGGAGACGGTCGCAGAATGGCAGAGCGAGAATGCGGGTATGAGCGATGATGCGCCGGCGGGCCAAGGGAGGGCGTAATGGCAACCGTAGAAGCACCGGCTAGGATGTTTGGCAAGGCGCTCAAGCGCCGCGAAGATCCTCGCTTGATCACAGGTAAAGGCAACTACCTCGACGACATCAATGTGACCGGCACGCTGCATGCCGCGATCCTGCGCTCGCCTTACGGCCACGCGCGCTTCAACAGTATCAATACGGAGGCGGCCAGGGCACTTGACGGCGTCGTCGCGATTTTTACTGGCGACCAGATCGCCACGGAGCAAAATCCGCTGCCCTGCGCCTGGCAGGCGGGTGGCGTCCAGAACAACGTCAACACGCCGCGCGCCTTGGCCGTGGACACCGTGCGCTTCACAGGCGAAGGCGTGGCGATGGTCGTCGCCGAGTCGCCGTATATCGCCTACGACGCGCTCGACCTGATCGAGGTCGACTACGAGCCACTCGATGTGGTCGTCGACGCCGAGGCCGCGACGCAGGAAGGAGCGCCACAGCTCCACGAGAATGCGCCCAACAATATCGTCATGCGCTGGACCTGCGGCAAGGAGCAGGAGACGGCGCGAGCGATCGATGGGGCTGAGGTTCTGGTAAAGCAGCGTCTGGTCAACCAGCGCCTGATCCCGACGCCGATGGAAACGCGCGGCTACATCGCGCGTTATGACGAGGCAACCGGCGAGTATACGATGTGGATGAGCTCCCAGTGCCCGCACGCCATGCGCTTGCTGCTCACGGCGTTTGTGCTAGGGATCCCTGAAAACAAGCTCCGCTGCATTGCTCCCGACGTCGGCGGCGGCTTCGGCGCGAAGATCTTCGTCTACCCCGAAATGGCCGCGGTCTTCTATGCCGCCAAGGAGCTCGGCCGGCCGATCAAGTGGGTCGAGACGCGGCGCGAGAACTATGCTGCGACCTCCCACGGGCGCGATCATATCACCGACTTCGAGATTGCCGGCACCCACGACGGCAAGCTCACGGCGCTGCGTGCACATACCTACGCCAACCTCGGGGCCTACCTTTCGACCGTTGCACCGGGCGTTGCCACGACGCTCTACGGACGAATGGTCGCCGGCGCTTACAAGATCCCCAACATCTTTGTCGAGGTCAACGGCGTTTACACGAACACCGCCATGGTCGACGCCTACCGTGGTGCCGGACGGCCCGAGGCAACCTATCTGATCGAACGCGCGGTCGACATGTTTGCCGACGAGATCGGCATGGATCCGGCCGAGGTGCGGCGGCGCAACTTCATCCAACCCGAGGATTTTCCCTACGACACCGGCATCGGGATGCTGCCCTACGACAGCGGCAACTACGCGCCGGCGCTCGACAAAGCGCTCGATCTCGCCGGCTATCACGATTTCCTACGCGAACAAGCCGAAGCGCGTAAACAGGGCCGTCTGTTAGGGATCGGGCTGTGCTCGTACGTCGAGGTCTGCGGCATCGCGCCGAGTAAGTGGATCGGACTGGGCGGCGAGGGCTGGGGCGCGGGCCTGTGGGAGAGCGCCAACGTCAAGGTGCATCTGACCGGCAAGGTCGTCGTCACCAGCGGCTCGCTCTCGCACGGCCAGGGCCACCAGACGACCTTTGCCCAGCTGGTAGCGGATGAGCTGGGCGTGCCCTACGAGGATGTGATCGTCGAACAGGGCGACACACGGGGCGTACCGTTCGGCTGGGGCACCTACGGCTCGCGCTCCGCCGCCGTCGGCGGGACGGCGATCTACAAGAGCGTCGCCAAGATCAGGGAAAAGGCGCGGAAGATCGCGGCACATATGCTCGAGGCTGCGGAGCAGGATATCGAATTCGCGGACGGCAAAGCCTTCGTACGTGGGGCCCCCGACTCGGCCAAGACGATCCAGGAGATCGCGCTCCAGGCTCACATTGCCTACGATCTCCCGCAAGGCATGGAGCCATTCCTCGACGAGACGACCTACTACGATCCGCCCAACTGCACCTTCCCGTTCGGCACCCATATATGCACGGTTGAGATCGATCCGGACACCGGCAAGGTCACACCGTTGCGCTACATCGCAGTCGACGATGTGGGCAAGGTCATCAACCCGCTGATCGTGGACGGGCAGCTGCATGGCGGCATCGCGCAGGGTCTCGCCCAGGCGCTCTACGAAGGCGCGGTCTACGACGAGAACGGCCAACTGCTGACGGGATCGCTGATGGACTATGCGATCCCGAAGGCAGATATGGTCCCGCACTATGAGCTGGAGCACACAGAGACTCCCTCGCCGGTCAATCCGATGGGCGTCAAAGGCGCAGGCGAGGCCGGCACGATCGCGGCGGCCGCGACGGTCGCGAACGCGGTCGTCGACGCGCTCTCGCACCTTGGCATCCATCATCTCGACATGCCCTACACGGCCGAAAAGGTGTGGCGGGCGATCAACCAGCGCAACGGAGGCAACCGACATGTTTCCTAGCGACTTCGAATACGCCGCGCCGACGACGCTCGACGAGGCGATCAAGCTGTTACAGGCGAACGACGAGGCCAAGATCCTGGCCGGGGGCCATTCGCTCCTTCCTCTGATGAAGGTTCGCCTGGCCAGCCCGCCGATGCTGGTCGACATCGGCAGGATTCCGGAGCTCCGCGCCATCTCGGCCAACGGCGCACTCTCCATCGGCGCGGCCGCGACCTACCGCGACATCGAGCGATCGGCAGAGGTGAATCAGCGCTGCCCGCTGCTGGTCGAGGTGGTGCACAACATCGGCGATCCCCAGGTGCGCAACCGAGGCACGATGGGAGGCTCACTGGCGCATGCCGATCCCGCCGCGGACATGCCGGCCGTCGTGCTCGCGCTCAGCGGCACGCTGAAGGCACGCGGGCCGGGTGGCGAGCGCTCGATCCCGGCCGACGATTTCTTCGTCGACATGCTGCAGACCCAGCTCGAACACGACGAGATTCTGACCGAGATCACGATCCCACGGCACAGCGGCAAGGTCGGCATGGCCTATGAGAAGTTCAAACACCCGGCCTCCGGCTATGCCATCGTCGGCGTCGCAGCCCTCGTGCGTCTCGACGACCGTGGGACGATCGCCGAGTGCCGCATCGGCATCACGGGAGCGGGTCCAAAGGCGCAGCGCGCGTCGACGTCGGAGAATATGCTGACGGGCCAGCAGCCGACTCCGGACGGCATCCGCGCCGCCGCCGAGCAGGCCGCGAGCGGACTTGACCTGCTGAGCGACCTCGCAGCCTCGGAGGAGTTCCGGGCACATCTGGTGCGCGTGCATGCGCGCCGAGCGCTGGAGCGCGCGATAGCAGCGGCCACATGAGCTGAGCGGCGCCCAACACAGAGACACAGAGGCACGGAGCCTTAAGAAACTTCGTGTCTTTGTGTCTCCCTGGGGAGCATCGTCGGAGCCTGCTATACTGCCTTACATGACGCGAACAGGCACAAGGTAGAAGTGTATGGTGATGACCGAGACGCGCTACAAGCATATTATCCTAGATGGGCAAAACCGTCCAATCATCGAAGGCACTACCATGAAGGTGACCGAGTTGGTCGAGAGCCATCTTGCCTATGGATGGAGTCCCCAGGAACTCCACTTTCAATACCCATACCTGACGCTTGGTCAAATCTACTCCGCCCTAGCCTACTACTGGGATCATAAAGAAGAGCTTGATCGAAAAATTCAAGAGGGTTTCGAATTCGCTGAGGAGATGCGCCGCAACGCAGAGCCATGGCCGTTGCGCGAGCGATTGAAGGCAGAAGGGCGCATTTAGTGGCATTAGCGTTCTACATGGACCAGCATGTTGAGAGCGCGATAACAACAGGGCTCCGCTCACGTGAAGTAGATGTGTTAACTGCTTACGAAGATGGTGGAAATCGATTAGAAGACGCAGATCTTCTAGATAGAACATCTACCTTAAGACGCGTCCTGTTCACGCGTGACCGGGATTTTCTTGTCGAAGCCACGAAACGCCAGGCTCAGGGCAGATTCTTCTACGGTGTGATTTACGCCCATAAGCTTCGAGTGTCGATCGGTAGATGTATCGGTGATCTGGAGATCGTCGCCAAATCAGGAGAACCGCAGGACGTTATCAATCAGCTGAGGCATTTGCCTTTATAGGAGGCCAGGTAGATCCATGCTGGAAACTCATTACGAACATATCATTTTGCTTGAAAAGAACGTCCCTATCATTGCAGGGACGGATGTGAAGGTCAGCGAACTTGTCTTAGAACACATTGCATATGATCTGAGTGCGGAGGAATTAAAATATCGGCATCAGTATTTGACGCTCGGAAAAATTTGCTCGGCTCTGGCTTATTATTGGGACCATCAAGAAGAGATCGATACCTACATCGAGCAACATTTCCAAGGTGTTGATCAGATTCTCGTTGATCAGCTTCGACGTACGGCTGGACCGCCGACGCTCAAGGAGCGGCTAAGGACCAGGGGACTTATCTAGCGGCAGCCGTATGATTGTATGATTGTCCTGGACCGGGTTGAGTATACCTCGAGGTGCCAAAGCTTACTTTGACGCGCGCTCTGAATGGGATGTGAGTGCAACTGAGGTTTTTCAGAAGACGAGTCACATGACAAATATCCTATTTTCCTCGATCGACGAGCTACAATCTGCACTTACGGCCCAGTCGTATGTCGCCGACCGGCCGTTGGCGACGGCGATTTACCTGGCGCTCAAGCTCGGCAAGCCGCTCTTGCTCGAAGGCGAGGCCGGCGTAGGCAAGACCGAGGTGGCGAAGGTGCTCCAGCGTCTGCTGGACACACGCCTGATCCGGCTGCAATGCTACGAAGGGCTCGACATTTCGACGGCGGTCTACGAGTGGAACTATCCGCGGCAGATGCTCTACCTGCGCGCGGCGGAGATCGAGGGCGAGAGCCGGCAGGCAACCCTGCACGATATCTTCGGTCCGGACTTCCTACTCCGGCGGCCACTGCTCCAGGCATTGGAATCGACTGACGACCGGCCGCCGGTGCTGCTTGTAGATGAGCTCGACCGTGCCGACGACGAGTTCGAGGCCTACCTGCTCGAGGTGCTCTCAGACTTCCAGATCACGATTCCTGAGATCGGCACGATCTCCGCCGACGTGCCCCCGGTCGTCGTCCTGACGTCCAACCGCACGCGTGAGGTCCACGACGCGCTCAAGCGCTGGTGTCTGTACCACTGGATCGACTATCCGTCCTTCGAGAAAGAGATCGAGATCGTGCGCACGAAGATACCGGGCGTAAGCGAACGACTGAGCGCGCAGATCGTCGGCTTCATCCAGGAGCTTCGCAAGCTCGACCTCTACAAGTTCCCCGGCATCGCCGAGACGCTCGACTGGGCGACGGCGCTCTGGGCGCTCGACCGCCAGGAGCTCGACCCGGCCGTCGTAGACGACACGCTCGGCGCGATCCTCAAGTACCAGGACGACATCCAAAAAGTGCGCAAGCAGGGCATCGGGACGCTGGTCGAGCACGTATCGGCACAGTAGAGGGATCGCGAGCACCGTGGCATCGACCTCGCTACCTGAGACACCGCAACTCCTCGCACATTTGCTCGGGTTCGGCAGGCTTCTGCGCCAGATGGGTGTCGCCGTCGACCCCGGCAAGATGATCGACCTCCTCCAGGCCGTCCAGTACGTCGAGATCGGGCGCGAGGAGGATCTCTATAGTGCCTGCCGCGTGGTGCTCCTGCGCCGGAGGGAGGATCTCCCACTCTTCGATCAGGCGTGGACCTTCTGGTGGGCCTCCCGGCGCAGCGGCCCGGTCTCCGATGTACGGATGCCCGATCCGCGGGCCAAGGTAGCGCAGATTCCGCGCCGGCTGCTGCGCCGTGGAGTCGCCCGGCCCCAGACGGCCGAGCACGAAGAGCGGCAGGAGTTAGAGCTTCAGCTTTCCTATAGTCCCAGCGAGGCGCTGCGGCAGAAGGACTTTGCCGATTTCGACGCCGACGAGATGGACGAGGCGCGCGCGCTGCTGGCACTGCTGCGCCCTCGCATCGCACAGCGCGTGACGCGCCGTACGGCGCCGGGGCGCGGCCGGCACCTGGACCTACGCCAGGCCATGCGCCGCGCGATGCGCACCGGCGGGGAAACGTTGGTGCTGCCCCGGCGCGAGCGCAAGCTGCGTCCACGCCCGCTCGTCGTGCTCTGCGATATCAGTGGCTCGATGGATCGCTACAGCCGCATTCTGCTGCAGTTCGTCTACGCAATTACGACCGGGCTGCGCGATGTCGAGACCTTCGTCTTCGGTACCCGCCTGACGCGGATCTCGCGGCTGCTGCGCAACCGCGACATCGACGAGGTGGTCGACCTCGTGGCTGTGCAGGTGCACGACTGGGGCGGGGGAACGCGTATCGGGGATGCGATCAAAGACTTCAACTTTCACTGGGGCAGGCGAGTGCTGGGCCACGGCGCGGTCGTGCTGCTGATCAGCGATGGCTGGGACCGGGGAGAGCCGGAGACCGTCCGCCGGGAGATGGCGCGTCTCCAGCGTACGTCGCATCGCCTGATCTGGCTCAATCCGCTGCTGGGGCGGCCCGGCTACCAGCCGCTTACACGCGGGCTCCAGGCAGCCCTACCCTACGTCGACGACTTCCTCCCGATTCACAATCTGCAAAGCCTGGAGCAGCTCGGCGAGGTTCTGGCCGGCACGGCCAGATAGGCGGCGTGACCGCGGCACGGAACGTGCGCACAGAGGCGCGTTTCAACTGATCCAGGAGTAGGTCGTGCGTACGATTCGTGAGCAGCGCGAAGAAAGCCAGAGTAGACAAGACAATCAGGATGGACAGGGCCTGAATGAGAAGAAGGCCGAAAGCGACCTCAAGCCGCTGGGACAGGAAGCCCCCGAGGTCGTAGACGAAGGGGCGATGATCGGCGCCAAGCGCCTGAGCCGCCCATCCATCGGCGACACCATGACGTCGTTCATCGGCGGCATGAGTGTGAGCTTCGGAGCGGTGGCCATGGCTTGGGCCGCGGCTTCGCTCGGCGGTCAGGCGGCTCCATCGCCGGCCCATCTGGTCGGCTCGCTGACCTTTCCGATCGGCTTCATCATCCTGCTGGTCGGCAAGAGCGAGCTCTTCACCGAGAACTTCTTTCTGCCCGTCACCGCGGTTCTCGAGCGGCGCGGCACGCTGCGGCAGTTGGTGGAGCTGTGGAGTATAAGCCTCCTCTTCAATCTGATCGGCGCGCTAGTCTTCGCGCTCCTGATCTCACGGCCCGGCGTACTCGACACGGCTCCTGCACGCCACATGGTCGAGCTTGCCACTGCCAAAGTCGGCTATCCGTTCTGGACGGCGTTTGTGAAAGCGATCTTTGCCGGTTGGCTCATGACGCTGCTCACCTGGCTACTGATCGCCGTCGACGGTATCGGGCCACGGCTGATGATCATCTGGTCGATGGCGACCCTGATCGTGCTCGGTAACTTCAATCACGTAGTGATCTCGGCAGCGGAGATCTTTATGGGTATGCTGCTCGGAGCGCGGATTTCGCTTGGCAACTGGCTCCTGGGTAACTTTGTGCCGGCACTTCTCGGCAACGTGATCGGCGGAGTCGTCTTCGTCACGCTGCTCTTCTATGTCCAAGCGCAGTACCATCACGAGTAAGCCTGCAGACCATCAGGGCTCGCCGCGATCGTGACGACCACCTCACAGCCGGCGGTCTACTCCGCGACGGGGCTAACTGGATAAACGGCTCGAGCGGGAGGCACGCTGAGTGGCGTAAGAGACTGCCGGACCAAAAGACCTTGCTCACGGCTCCGGCTGATCGCCGATCGCGCCCTCCGACGCGGGCCAGCCCCAGCGGGCAAGGTCGACGCAGCCGCGCGTGTCGAAGGCGACGCCCTCGGCCTCCAGCAGCCGGCGCTGCTTTCCGCCGTATGTCGAGATGCCGCCGCGCGCGTTGATCACGCGCTGCCAGGGAACTTCCCGCGTTCCCCTCCTGAGATGATGTAGGGCGTAGCCGACGACACGCGCCGGGCAGCCGACGAGGAAGCCGACCGTTCCGTAGGTCGTGACACGGCCGGGCGGAACGAGACAGACCGTGTCATAAATGCGCTCGTAGAGCGAGGTAGGCGTCTCCGGCATTCACACGTTCCCCACGGCGGCTCCGCCCGTCACCCAGATCGGGCTGCTGTAGGCGACGGATGCTCCGGCTCGCTGGAGGCGCACGACGTACCAGTTTTCGATGCCGCCCGCCGGAGAGACCGCTACGTTCCAGCTAATCTTCTGCAGTCCGCGCGTCTCGCGTACTTCGAGCAGGGTCCCGCCGTTAGTATAGAGCTCGAGTCGCGTCCAGTCGCCGTTCGCGCCGGGGTCATCGCACCAGACGCCGATCTCGACGGAGCGGTCCGCAGGACGCACGAGGCGCGAGCCCATCAGCGAGCTATCGCCGGCGACGAGGAGTGCGAGCGACGGCGAGCGGGTGGCGAAGACGCGCCGGCTCTGCAGGGCAGATTGGAGACCTTCCATAGTAAGCGATGGGGCCAGTATACCGGCCCGCGGCAAGCGTGGGCTACCCCATTCATTGCCGTGATGATCCGAGACGCCGATCGCGCCCACATGCCAGCCGCGGTCGAGCGCCCGGAAGAAGACATCGCCATAATCGTCGTCGCGGTTGAAGCACTCGAGGGTCACGATGCGGTCTTCTAGCGCCGGCGCATAGGTGCAGCCGTCGAAGCAGACGACCTCGCGGCCAGGATGGTTGAAACCGGCCACGATTGAAGCTCCCGGGCTCGGCTTGGCGCGCTGGAGCCAACGGTAGTACTCGTCCATGGTCTCGTCGCCGGTCGCGAGGTACCCTGTATAGTTGGCCGACCACCAGACGTTGCTATGGCCCTGCGAAGGCGACGACCACTCGAACCCGCGAATCGCCAGGAAGTCGTCGGCTGTCAGCGCCTGCACCTGTCGCGCCAGCGCATTCCATTTGTCCGGGTCAGGCACCACCGTCTCGCGATCCAGGAACTCACCGTGATCCGTAATCGCCGCAAAATGGAGCCCACGAGACCGCATCTGGTGCAGAGCGTCTGCGGGACGGCCGATACCGTCGGAGTAGCCAGTGTGATTATGGAGATCGCCATAAAAGATCTGAAGATGTTGGGACTGGACCAGCCGTGGCAGAGGCGATGCTTGCGGCGCAGCATCTAAGACAAGATCATTAGGCTGGATCGGAGTGTGTTGCCCGTGCGTCATAAGGACATGTTCACTTTCGTTAGCGACCGAGGTAGCATGGTGCGCCGCGCCCTACAGGCTCGCAAATAGACTGATATGATTACCGTCCGGGTCCGTCACGATAGCGTAACGCTTGTATTGTAACAGGGCGCCGGGAGTGCCTTGGCGTACGGGCCAGAGGTTGCGAGGCGTGTCACGCGATCCGGCCAAACTTTCAGCAATACATCAGACTCGACTAAGTCGGTACGGAAGAGCCCCATGCTATAATCCGCGTGCGCTGCCGGGAGTTGGAACCCGCTCGCCCGAAGCTTACCGTTCGGAGAAGCACCACTCGCCGAGTTAACCTCTGATGTCTGTGCACCCACTTGTCGAGCTGCAATTTGCGCACCGAAGCGACCGCGGCTATGCCCGCCGCGTGAATGAAGATACAAGTGCCATCGAAGAAGTTCGCCTTCCGGATGGACGCTACGTCGTCCTAGGAGCCGTCGCCGACGGGATCGGCGGGGCGCGTGCCGGAGCCGAGGCCAGCCAGGTCGCCGTTGCGAGCGCCTTCAACCATTTTCACGACGGACTACGGCGGCACATACCGCAGAAGGATGCGCAATGGCAGCAGCTGCTTGTCGCCGCTCTACGAGCTGCCAATGCGGCCGTGCTCGCACGCGGTTCCACATCCAGCCGGCGCAGCATGGGCACAACGCTGATGTTGACGGTGGTCATCGGACGGCGAGCACACATCGCCCATATCGGCGATTGCCGTGCATACGCGGTGCGGCCTGCCGTACGGCGCCCGCAGATTACACAGCTGACGGTCGAGCATACCGTCGTCGCCGAGCTCGTCGGCCAAGGAGCGCTCTCGTATGCCGAAGCAAACGGTCACCCGCAGCGCCACGAGCTCGCGCGGGCGCTCGGATCCGACACGGAGATCGAGCCGGAAGTGGCAGCGCGCACACTACGGCCGAAAGAGCGCCTCGTGCTGTGCTCGGATGGCCTGCCGCTGCATCTCTCCGACGTCGATATCGCCCGCGTCGTAAGTGATGCGGCGACGCCCGAGGCTGCCTGCAATAACCTCATCGATCAGGCCAACGCGCGCGGCGGACGCGACAACCTTTCGGCGGTCGTGATCGCGGCGGCGCCTGCCTCTGCCGCAACATCCACCCTCATTCCTCCGTCGTAGCAGCATATTGCTGAATTGAGCGCCATGCTATGATGGCGGTCTGAAGCTTACCGATGCCCAATGCCGAAGGAGGAAGCGCATGGCTATTACCTGTCCCAACGGACACGTCAACGATGAAGGAAACCGTTTCTGCGATCAGTGCGGCGCGCGCCTCGAGGCTGCGCCGGCTGTAGCCGCGCAGCCCGCGCCAAGCAGTCCCGTGTCAGGCAGCGCGAGCGGCGGCATGGCGTGCCCGACATGCGGCCAGGAGAACCTGCCCGGCACAGCATTCTGTGAGAACTGCGGCGCCCCGCTGCAGCCGCCTCAGCCTGCGCCGCAAAGCGCCGAGGCAGCGCCGGCGGCCGCGCCCGCAGGCCAGGTATCGGCCGGGGGCGTTAGGTGTCCGAACTGCGGCGCGGAGAATGACGCGAGCAATGCCTTTTGCGAGCAATGCGGCGCTGCTCTGCCAGGCGAGGCGACTGCTGCCGGCACGCCGAGCCAATCAGGCGAAGGCACCGGAACGGCAGGCGGAGTAACGCCGACGGCCGACTCGGCTGGAGCGCCGGCTACCGTAGAGCCTCCAACCGTCGAGGGCGGCGCCCAGGCAGTTCCCGCCACCAGCCCGGAAGAAGAAGCGTCCCCGAGCGGGAGTGCACCGGTCGAAGCGGCTCCGCCGCAAGTCGAGCCCGTTCCTTCGCCGATGGCTGAAGCGATACCTTCCGCCGGGCCCGAGGCCACGGCGATCCCGATGCCCGCGCCCATACCGGTGCCGTCACCGAGCCCGGCACCCGCTCCTGAGCTGACACCCGCTCCTGAGCCGACACCGGCCCAGCCGGCACCGATCGCGGCAGGCCCGGAGAGCGCGGCGCAGGGCGAGGTTTGTCCGAATTGCGGCGCGTCTGTCCCGCCTAACGCCAAGTTCTGCATGGAGTGCGGCACCAGGATCGAGCGCCAGCCCCAGATGGTCAGGCCAACTCATTGCCAGAACTGCGGGGCGGAGCTTCCTCCGAATGCGAAGTTCTGTCTCGAGTGTGGGACAAAGGTCGAGATGATTCCGGCCGGCACCGAGAAGACCTCCGGACAGGTGCCCACCTCGGCTACGCCACTGCCGAGCGCGCCCTCAACGGCCCAACCCGCGCCGCAACCGGCAGAGCCGGCGACGGCTCCGACCGCGCGCACCTACGATGCCCAGGGTGCTGCGCCGGCTGCCGCGCCGGTTGCCGCCCCGCCTCAAGCCCCATCCGCCCCCACGGCGGCTCCGGCGCAGCCCGCGACCCAGCAGGCAGGTGGACCACGGCTAGTAGGCAGCGACGGAGCAGTCATCAGCCTTCCGCCCAAGAACGAGCTCGTCGTGGGCCGTGAAGACCCGATCAGCGGGATTCACCCGGACGTCGATATGACCGCGCACGGAGGCGAGGCGGGTGGTGTAAGCCGGCGCCATGCGCTGCTGCGGCAGCAGAACGGCCAGTGGAGTGTAACCGACCTAGATAGCACGAACTTCACGCGTGTCGACGGCAGCCGAGCCGCTCCACATACCGAGGTGCCACTCCAGGATGGGTCAAGGATTCAGTTCGGCCGAATTGAGTTCGTGTTCCACGGGCAGTAGCGATATGGAACGTAAAACGTAAGACGACGGGCTTATGCTCGATTTACGTTTTACGTTTTACGTTTTTTACTTCCCTCTCCTGCAAGGCTCCCAGCACGTGGGCAAAGAGCGGCGGCAACGGGGCTTCGAGGCGCAGCGGCAGCCCTACGATCGGATGGGGCAGGCACAGTGTCGCCGCGTGAAGTAGATGGTGTGAAAGGACTATCCCCGCCACCTCCATGGAACCGCCGTAGCGGCGATCGCCGGCGACCGGATAGCCCGCGTGGGCCAGATGCAGGCGGATCTGGTGGGTCCGACCGGTGATGGGGCGGGCCTCGACCAGGGTGGCCTCGAGGAAGCGCTCCGCGACTGCAAAGTCCGTCTCCATGGTCTTGACGGCATTCCGTCCATATGGGAGGCGCGTGCCGACCGACTGGTATGGGTAGACCCGAAAAAGGCCATGTGCCCCGCGCCCATGACCTGTCCGCAGCACGAAATGGTCGTCCGGCGGGGAGCCATCCACGAGCGCCAGGTAGCGCTTCTCGACAGTGCGATCAAGAAAAATCTGCTGCAGAGGAGCGTTGGCGGCGGGATCTTTGCTCAGCACCAGCACGCCCGAGGTGTCACGGTCGAGTCGATGGGCAAGGTGCAAGATCGGGGCGCGGCCATCGCGCGCGGCAAGGTATTCGCGCGCGGCCCAGAGAAGATCGCCCGTCGCATCCCAAGGCGTCATCGTTACGTAAACACCAGGCAGCTTGTTCAGGACGAGTAGAGCCGCGTCTTCGTAGAGCAGATCTGCGGCCTGGACCGAAGCAGGGCATGTGCCGGGCGGCGCGAAGTGGATGGTGAGCTGCTCGCCCCCGGCCACCGGACGCCCAGGATCCTGCTGCCGGTAGCGACCAATCCAGACCGAGCCACGCCGGATAAGCGCATCCGCGGCAATGGGATCGAGATCGGCCGCCGCGCCGACGGCATCGTGCAAGCACCAAGTGGTCCAATCCGAAGGGAGGCTGAGGACAATTTTCGGCCGGGCCTCGGGCGGCGAGCCGGCATCCTGGTCATGCGCCACTGCCACCTCGCGTCGTTGACTGCATTAGAGTCCGGTCTAGGGTGTGCCGAAGGCGGCTATGCCAGGCGATAGCCGGCGAGTACCGGTGGAAGAGTGGGCTCAGCCCAGCAAGAACTCTTCGGCCGCGATGATCGTCTGCGCGACCACGGCCATCTTGACCCGCTTCTCGCGGGCGCGCTGCCGGATCCGCGAGTAGGCGTCCTCCTCGTTCAGACCGACGCGCTCCATGAGGATCGCCTTGGCCCGATCGATGAGCGCTCGCTCGGCGAGCGTCTCCTCGAGGCGGCCCGCCTCCTCCTTGAGCGCCTGCTTTTCACGGTGCCGGGCCATCGCCAGCGCCAGGTTCGCCGCAAGCTCCTCCGACGAAACCGGCTTCAAGAGGTAGCCAAGCGCGCCCGCCTCCGCCGCCCGTAGCACAAGAGGTCGATCACTATAGGCCGTTAGCATCAGCATCGGAATGTCGAACTGTGATCCAATGTGCTCGGCGGCGCTGATTCCGTCGACATTCGGCATCTTGATATCGAGCAATGCGATCTCAGGATGCTCGCGCCGCGCCATGTCGATCGCTTCCTGCCCATCGCTCGCAACGGCGACGACCGTGTGTCCGAGCTCACTCAGCTGGTCTGAGAGGGTAACCGCCACGAGCGGATCATCTTCGGCGATGAGTACACGTAATCCCGCCATGCCTCCCCTCCTAAGCGACCAGAAACGCTTCAATCAACATAACTGTAGCACAAAACAGCACGAAATAGCATAAAAGAAGCACGCGTAGAGGCACCCCCGCATTTTCGGGGAGTGCCTCTACGCGACAAGGCTGACGATTGGGGTCACTCTTGTGGGACGACCGAACCGAACTTGCCGCCCTCGATCATCTCCTTGAAGCGGCCGAGGTCCTCCTCGATCTCCTTCTGAGGATTGGACGCCAGCTTCGCCACTGTCGCGCCGACTTTGCCGGCGGGCGGTGTCCAGTTGATGATGGCATGAATCTGCGTCTGCCGGGTGCCCAGCTCGGTAAACACAACCTGTCCGCTCGTCGTGACCGTGCCCTCACCGCGCGAGTTCCATGCAATGCGCTTGTTGGGCTCATCCATCGTCATCTCGGCGTCGAACTGGACGGGGAAGCCGAAGGGTCCCTCGACCTTCCAGTGCGACAGCTTACCCGCGCCGTCTTTCTTCGTCACTTCCTTGACGTTGTTCATGAAGCGAGGGAAATTGTCGAACTGACGCCAGACGTTATATACTTCGCCGACGGTTGCTCCGACGATAATTGACGCTTCGGCTCGTTCCATAGCTCAAGCTCCTCCATGCCTTTTCACATGATTGCATAGCTGTATATGCTGGAGCACGTTCTATGCCAGCACAGGAGATCACAGAGCCCGCCGAAGATGACTAGCAACGCTCGCGGCGTGCAAGGGCGGCCTCATAGATCTCGACGATCCTGGCGCCGACCACGGACCAGCTATACCGCCGAGCGCCGGCGAGATTGCGCCGGCCCACCACCGAGCGGTATTCCGGGGCGCCGGCCAGGGCGGCGAGCGCTCCCGCCAGCGCACGATCGTCGCTGGCCGGGACAAGTAAATTTCCGGGGTGTGCGGCCAGGACTTCAGCGTAGCCCGCATTCGCCGCGGCAATGATCGGCAGCCCGGCCGCCATGGCTTCGACGAGGACGATGCCAAAGCTTTCCGCGTGGGTCGCGGGGGCACAGAAGATGTCCGCCCGGTGGAAGAGGCCCGGCAGATCCTTCGGCGCGACGTAGCCGAGGAAGTGGGTATCGGACAAGCTAAGCTCATCGGCCAGCCGATCGAGGCTCGCGCGCTCAGGCCCGCCCCCGCCGATCTCCAGCCTAATACCTGGCATCTGGCGCTGGAGCCGCCCCACGGCACGCAGGAGATGCGCAACGCCTTTGCGTCGCTCGAGCCGTCCGACGTAAAGGATCGTGAGGGGCTCACGTGCGGGCGGGGCGCCGCGGGCAGAGAGCTCAAAACGCTCGACCTCGACACCCACGGGCACGATCCGGTAGGTACCGCCGTAGAGTTGCCGGGCGCTCTCGGCTGCCGCGTGGGATATGGCGATGCGAGCGTCGACGCGGCGGAGCGAGCGCCACTGGAAACGGGCGAGCAGCCCGAGTAGACGCCGATACAAGGGGGGCTCGATCGCCACCAGGAAGGTCATGACGTGCGCCGCGTGTGAATGGACCAACAGCCGTCCACTGAGCGTCGGCGAGTAGGGCGCCATGACATGGAGCAGGTCGCAGCCCTCGCGGTCGAGCAGCCGCTTGAGATGCGTGGAGGGCGCCAGCGTAAGGGGGATCGAGGTGGAAGAGCCACTTCCACGCAAGGGCAGCGAAATGCCCAGGGGGAGCATACCCTGCTCGGGCGGCCCGCCACCCCCGCTAAAGACGACCGTGCGATGGCCGTGGCTTTCGAGGTAGCCCCGCAGGCCGCGGACGTACTCTTGAACCCCGCCAGGACGGCCCATGTGGTCGTCGACAACGAAACCGATCTTCAATCGCGCTCCGGATGTGCGTCGTCTTCCAGCCGGTTCTCATCGTCGAAGGTAAGATCGAGGTTCGGATCGGCGATGTCTACCTCCAGATCATCCGCACTCCAGTCGCGGGTTCGCGCGGGAGGCGTAGAAAGTGGAGAAGGATCGTGGCGATCGGCGCCGGTTTCGGGCTTATTCGTTGCTTCCATCTAGCCCTCCTTTCACGATGATGAGCACGCCAGCAACCCGCGCGCCACCACGGATCGTCGCGTCACGCAAAGGTAATCACAGATCAAGGTTCATCTGTGCGGCGACTATGGAGCCAGACGGTGCCCGCCTCTCAGTAGTTGGCTGGCCTTCGCCTTCGGCTCGGGGTCCGGCCCTCAAAGATAGCTCCGCGCCGATCAGCGCGCGCAGCCCTACCTCGTCGACCATCGGAATACCAAGCTGCTGCGCCTTGATATATTTGGAACCGCCGGGAGCGTCCCCTACGAGCAGGTAATCAGTCTTCTTGCTGACGCTGCTCGTGACCGAGCCGCCGTGCGCCTCGATCAGTTCGGTCGCCGCCTCGCGCGTCAGGCTCGGAAGTGCGCCCGTCAGCACGAACGTCTTGCCTACGAGCGCCGCGCCGGCAAGGGCCGGGGTCGCCGTACCCTCGGTGCACAGGCCAGCAGCCTTCAGCTTACTCACAAGGGTGCGGTTCGGCTCATGCCGGAAGAAGCGCACAATCTCCTCGGCAATGTGGGGCCCAACACCCGGGATGGCGACCAGATCGGCCTCGGTCGCGGACATAATTGCTTCGATAGATCGGTACTGCCGCACCAGAAGCGCGGCGACAGTCTCGCCGACGCTGCGAATGCCGAGGCCGACGATCAGGCGATCGAAGGGCCGCTCTTTGGAGGCGACGATACCCTGCAGAATGTTGGCAATACGCTTCGGGCCGTAGCCCGTGATTCCCTCGAAATGTGCAGGAGTAAGGGTGTAGAGGTCGGCCACATCGTGAATTAGACCGCGCTCGACAAAGAGGCGCGCCTGCTCTTCCCCGACGCCGACGATGTCGAGCGCGCCGCGTCCGACCCAGTGCTCGACCCGGCGGACGAGCTGCGCAGGACAGGCCGCGTTGACACAATAGTAATCGGCGGCATCCGGCTCGCGATGCACCGGCTCGCCGCAGGACGGGCACTCGGACGGCATACACCACGGGCGCTCCTCGCCGGTACGGGCTGAAGTCACCGGACCGACAACCTTGGGAATGACGTCGCCCGAGCGCTTGACGGTCACCCGGTCGCCGATACGAATATCGCGGCTCAGAATATAATCTTCATTGTGCAGGGTTGCATTCGCGACCGTCACGCCGCCGATGACGACCGGGTCGAGCACCGCATTGGGATTCATGCGCCCGGTGCGCCCGACGTTGACCACGATCTCCCGGAGCGTCGTCATCGACTCGCGGGCAGGAAACTTGAACGCAATCGCCCAGCGCGGGTCGCGCGCGACGACGCCCAGCTCCGCCTGCTGCGTAAAGCTATCGACCTTGACCACGATGCCATCGGCCTCGTATGCCAGATGCTCGCGGCGGCTCATCCATGCTTCACAATAGCGCACGACCTCGTCGAAGCTCTCGAGCCGGCGGATATCGTCGTTGACCGGAAAGCCGAGCGCACGCAGGTATGCGAGCGTTTGCCACTGGCTCGTGAGCCGGACGCCGGAGATCGGGCCAATGCTGTAGGCAAAGAAGCGCAGCGGCCGGCCGGCGGTGATCTGCGGATTGAGCTGGCGCAGCGAGCCGGCAGCGGCATTGCGCGGATTGGCGAAGATCTTTTCGCCCGCGGCGGCCTGCTCGCTGTTCAGCTGCTCGAAGTCGGCGATGCGCATGTAGATCTCGCCGCGCACCTCGATCTGCTCGGGGACCACGGCGGGAATTTCATCACCTCCCGTGGGCGGGCGCAGGCGGAGCGGGACGCTATGGACGGTTCGCACGTTGGGCGTCACGTCCTCGCCGACAGTTCCGTCGCCGCGTGTCGCTGCGACGGTCAGGCGGCCGTGGCGATAGGTGATCGCCATGGCCAGCCCGTCGATCTTGGGCTCGACCACGTAGGCGATGGGCTCTTCCTCTCCGAGCAGCCGCCGGATACGGGCATGCCAGGCCGCGAGCTCCTCGCGGTTGAGCGCGTTCGCCAGCGAGAGCATCGACTGCGGGTGGCGTACTTTCGCGAACTGCTCGGACGGGGCGCTGCCGACGCGCTGCGTCGGGGAGTCAGGCGTAATAAGCTCAGGGTGCTCAGCCTCGAGCGCGCGCAGACGGCGCATGAGGGCATCGTATTCCGCGTCGCCGATGGACGGCTCGTCAAGAACGTAATAGCGGTAGTTATGCTCGCGAATCGCATCGCGTAGCGCGTTGAGCTCACGCTCCACATCCATAGCGCGCAGATTCTCCTCCTGGTAGCCACGAGAACAGGCACCTTCTCAAGTTAATGGGGACGATCCTAACATCGGCGACTGTTCCATGGCAAGGCTGATCGGCCTATCGTGACCAAGCCGTGCTTTTATGGCACGATTCCGGCGTCGCGTAAGAGCGTGGCTGCCCATACACCGCCCGGCCCGTCAAGCGGCACTTCCGGCGGGCGGGTATAGTCGACCGACAAGTCGTAGCTCAACGTGTCGTAAACGGTCGTGAGGGCGAGCTGCAGGTCGAAGGTCACGTCAGCATCGCCCGGCAGCAAGGGAACGGCGATGGCCGGTAAGCGGTTCTGAAGATATATTGGCCAGACCTCGACCATTGGACGGCGTTCGGCCCGGCTAACGAAGACAAAATAGGGCACCGGCGGCAGCGGTTCCTGCATCGGCACGCGCCGGCCGGAGCGCAACACGTCGATCTCGATCAAATGCGCCGGGCTGAGGAGGATGCGGCCGCGTTTGTCAAGATACTCCTGGTAACCCTCGCCGCGCTTGTTGGTTGGCGAAAGCACCTCGATTGCGGTTACGAGGTCGCGGTGCGCGACATCGTGAATTTCAATCGAAACCTGCGGGACGCGGACCGGCATAACCGTCGCGATCTGTAATGGCACAGGCATAGCCATGGCTGTGCTCGTGCTACGGTCGCTGCCAGGTGGTGCTCCTGAGACGCTCACATCAGGATAGATGTCGGCGGCGGTGATTGCCAGGTCGTCGAGCAGTTCCGTAATAAATCGGCGCATCGTCCGGACGACGTACTTCGGCCGCAACTGAGGCGCGAGCTGGCGCGCAATCTCCGAGCTCAACTCGACATGCATACTGACCCACTCAGAGCCTTCCAGATATGGGTCCATGCCGGGAAAAGGCGATGGCATAAGCGTATGTCCTCTCCGAGGAGTGTACCACGTAGCCAAAGAGGTCAGGCGCGGTGCGGACTGAACACCATTCCGGATCGATGCTTATCGGAGAACCGCATTGCCGGTGGACGGCTCGTCGAGGACGTAGTAGCGGTAGTTATGCTCGCAGATCGCATCCCGCAGGGCGTCGATTTCACGCTGCGTATCGAATGCCGCGAGGCCGCTCCTTCCGGTACCCGCGAGGGGGAGTACTCTACGAGGACCCGGGAGGGACCGCGGGTCGATGCCAAAACCAAGATGCAGCGCCTATTATATCAGCACATCCTCCCTATCCCTCCTTCCACCAGTGGCCTATCGCGTGGCGAGTAGCGATGGGCCATTGGCGTTAAGCGGCTCCAAGTACAGCAAGTGGGTGAGGTATCGCGTGGAAGGCGCGCCAGCGCCAGGCAGGTTATGCTGTCACCCGGCACGGCGGCCAGATCTGGACCGCGGGCCGGCCGGATTGTGGCTCAACCTTCTACGTCGCCTTGCCCATAAGCGATGAGGTGGCGGCGTTCGAGTTTCTCAGACGCCGCTTAGACAAGGCCCCACAGAGTCTGCGGGGCCTTGTCTTCTCTTGTACAGCCAAACTCTGGAGACGGACCTTCCCACATTCCCACTCCGCCTCCACGCACTATCTCCTGGTTGGTAGTCCACCGTTTCCATACCAGTGGGATAATGGCCAGAAAGTGTTGGAAGACAAGCCGAAGGGCATCCGCTGCTTATCTGTGACCTCGTGGGCCTTCTCGCTTAGCGCCGCGCTGCATCAGGAATGTATCTAACCCAAGTTGCTACCTTGGGAGGTGTCCATGAAGAAGTGCTAGAGCGCCGGTCAAGTATTAGGCGGCCTGCGCAATGACTGCGGGCTGGCGAGCAATCACATGCAGATTATGCACCACGGCGGTCCGCCGCAGATCAAACAGGTTCTTGCGTTCGCCCCAGTAGCGCGCGCGATCGCC
>JBBSGA010000046.1:0-25006 GCA_038254585.1 Chloroflexales bacterium
AAGCACATATACATCTCGCAGGAGAGAAATAGGCGTTGTCTACTGGTGGTATCTGTTGTTCTACCACGGACATTCGTGTATTCGTGTGTCATTCGTGGACGGCATCGTTCTAAAAAACCATGCCTGCTATTAATTGTTAAATGGCCTATCAGGCCTCCGCAGACATGATCTTGCCCTCGACGATCCCCCTGGACAGCCCGGTCGCCGCCAGACCGGTCCCGGCCGCGACGGTATATCGAACATCTTGGTCGCAAAGGAACCCCCTATCGCGGTTCGGTGTAATAAGCTATAGATCGGGTACATGTCCTGGAAGAGGAGACAACTTAATGAAGCGTAGATCGTGGCTCGCCTGGCTTGTCGCCATCGTCGCCCGGCTCGCCGGCCGGCGGCGGATGCGCGCCGCGCGCTGAGTCCATCCCATCATTGGGCGGAGTCTCCCTCTGAGGCGGCGAGGTGCTCGCGTCGCAGCCATTCGAGCTCCGCCCGAAAGCTCGCCTCGAGCTCCGCCCGTGCGTGCTCCGGCAGCAGCGCGGCGCGCACGGCGTTCAACGCCAGGGCCTCGATCTGGTCCACGTTCATGCCGAAGGTATCCGCCAGCGCCAGGTACTCGCCGGTTAGCGTCGTATTGAACATCGGGGGATCGTCGGAATTGACCGTGACGTAGAGCCCCTCTTCGACGAGCCGCGGCAGCGGATGGCGGTCGAGCGAGGGGACGACGCCGAGGCAGACGTTGCTGGTGGGGCAGATCTCGAGCGGGATCTGGCGCCGCCGGAGCTCCACGACGAGCGCGGGATCCTCCAGGCAGCGCACGCCATGGCCGATGCGCACGGCGTGGAGCGACCGGAGCGCGCCCCAGATGCTCTCCGGCCCCACGGTCTCGCCCGCGTGCGGCACGGAGGGCAGACCGGCCGCCCGCGCGCGCTCGAACGCCGCGACGTACCGCTCCGGCGGATTGCCGATCTCCGGCCCGCCCAGCCCGAGGGCGACGACGCCATCGCCCATGCCGCCGATCGCCCAGTCCGCAACAAGCAGGCCGTCCTCGGGCCGAATCCCCCGCGCGATGTCGATCACCAGCCCGGCCGTGACGCCCAGCTCGGCCGCAGCCCAGCGCCGCGCACGGTTGAGCGCCGCGAGCTGATCCTGAAAGGAAAGTCCGCGGTAGTAGTAATGGGTGTACGCGGTAAAGGTCACCTCGGTGTAGCGGATGTTTTGCGCCGCCTGCCCTTCGAGGAACTCACGCGCGATCAGCTCGATATCGTCGGGCGTGCGGAGGCAGGATGAAACCTTCAGATAGATCTCGACGAAGTGCCGGAAATCGGTGAAGGTATACCAGGCGCGCAGCCCCTCGACCGTGCTCGCCGGGAGTGCCACGTCGTGCCGCCGCGCAAGCTCGAGCAGCGTCGCCGGCTGGATCGCGCCCTCGAGGTGCACGTGCAGCTCGACCTTCGGCATAGCCCGGATGAACGTTTCGAGCGACACACCTACCCCCTATGCTTTTTGCCCACTGCGATGCGCCGGATATATGCCTTGACCACCTCTTGCGAGGCTATCTGTTGCGCTCGAATGGCGTGCGCGAGCGAGACCCGTAACAACTCCCAGCACCGGATACGGTCGACGAATGCTTTCGTGATCCGGATCTGCCCTGGTCGCGTTGAGTGGTGAACGGGCCAGGTACCCACTTCCTATGGCTGTCCCGGTGTGGGGAGCGCACCCATCTGCTGCAACACCCCCAGGTTGTCGAACTCGATCCAGACCTCGACGATCTTGCCATCCCGGAGGTGGAACAGATCGATCCCCTCGAAATGGATCCGCTTCCCGGTCGCCGGAACGTCGCCAAACGGGCCGCGGTGGGTGCCCTCGCTGCTCCAGCGGATGACCACGCGATCACCCGCGACGATAGCTTCGTGGTGGGTGATGCGTGCATCCGGGAGCGCAGTGCGCTGGACGTTGCCCAGCTCGTACACCTCCGCCATCCGACGAATCTCCTGCCCATTCAGATGCATGACGAAGTCGGAGGCCATGATCTCGTCGATCACGGTGGGATTGAGTGCCAAGACGTCCGTGCCGACGACAACTTCGGCTACGGATGTGTGGTAGCGGTGCGCCAACGCTTCGGCCTGCTGTGGTGTCATGGTGTTCCCTCCTTGGATAACTAGCTAGCGACCGGCCGTATCGCGGATGTACAGGCGCGGCGCTCGTGAGAAGGGCAGGCAGAATTGGATCCTGCATGCCGTGGGGCTTGTCAGCACGTTTTGAGTAGCTGAGCTCGCGCCTGCGCCAGGAAGGCCGGCTGCGCGAGAACGAGTGACGGAAGGATCGCTTGACGCTGGCATGACGGGGCGCCAAGACGCTTAGAGATGGCGGCTACTCCTCCCTTTGCGTCTTGATGCCCGGCGTTGAGACCTGTCGCGGATGCTCCTCGCTGGCGGCGCTAGCGTCTGGCCTTCCGGTTAGAGCCAGATGACACCCGGCCCACCACGGTGGCCACGTTGGCCCCGGTCGTCGCGCTGCTCGTGGCGACCAGGATGGCCGTGCCGCTCGTGGCGGCCGCCCTCCCGGTCGCGCTCCGGCTCGGAGCGC
The DNA here is from genome assembly GCA_038254585.1 of Chloroflexales bacterium. Taxonomy (GTDB): domain Bacteria; phylum Chloroflexota; class Chloroflexia; order Chloroflexales; family Kallotenuaceae; genus JBBSGA01. Next base: position 2,581 of record JBBSGA010000046.1, read on the forward strand.
ATCGCGCGCAGTCGCTCGAGACGCTGCGTGACCCGCTCGAGGCGGCGCTGCAGCTTCGCCTGCAGATGCGTCAGGCGGTCGATCGCAGCGTCCAGCCGCTCTTCCAGCCCGGCATCGATGGCCTCTTTCCCGCCCCATGCGCCATGACCGAACCCTTCTTTGCCGCTCCAGGGACCGCCGCCGAAGCGCGGCCCGCCACCCCATGGACCGCGCGGAAACCACGGGCCGAAGCGCCGCGCGAAGGACCACGGGCCGATGGGCGGGCCATGGCGGAACCAGTGGCGGGCGAAGGCCCACGGGCCCCAGGTAAAGCCCGCGCCGAAGCCGCGCCGACCACGGCCCCACGGGCCGTGCCGAAAGCCATGCGGGCCGAAGTGCCGACGGTGGTGCCGGCCCCATGGCCCGTGCCGGTGCCGTGGCTGCTCCTCCATTTCTTCCCACTTTTCCTCGAACTCCCGGTGCCGGTGGCCTCCAAAGCCGTGGCCATGCCGGCCCCAACGTCGTCCATGCATCGTCGTCACCATTCCTTTGCCGATAGCCTACACAAACTTGTCCCGATCGGGCTTCGTCTCGGGCGCGCCGCTGCTCGGACCGAAAACGCGATGGAACTCGTCGAGAAACCGGTTCATCAGCGCCGTGCGTTCCTCCAGCGTCCCCGTCCAGGCCCGCAGCACTTCGACGCCGGGGCTCGTGACGCGGTAGACGCGGCGGTGCGGGCGTGCTCCCGGCCCGCTCCACGTCGACTCGACCAGTCCCTCCGCCTCCATGCGGCGCAGCGTCCGGTAGAGATTACCGACGTCCACCTCACCCCCGAGCAGGCCGCGCACCGCCAGCACCTCCATCAGGCTGTAGCCATGGCGTGGGCCTTCGGCCAGCAGGAGCAGCAGGCACGGCTGGAGAAAGCCCCACACGGGGGGCTGCATGAACCACCCGCCGCGCTTCCCTGGATGCCAGGGCGGCCCGCCAAAACCACGCGGCACGTCCGGCGTCCTCCTTTCACAGCCCGGCCGCGTTCGGTCTATACGTCCGGGTTATATGTCATAGTCATAGCATGCGCCCATTCGGCTCACGCGTCAAGAGGGAGAAGGCGAATAACCCGGTAGCCGCCTTCGAAACCCGGACGCGTCACATACTGCACCCGCCCCTCCCGTGCAGCGCGCGGCGGAAATGCTCGCGAGTTGGTAGACCCCCTGGCGAGCCCGTTTCACGGCGCGCTCGCCGCTCCTCTCCAGCTTCGAGCACGTCGGGATCCCGCGCATCCACTTCGGTCAGGTGCCTGTCCGTCACCTGCAGGAGCGTCACGTCCTGCCGAAGCCCTTCGACCAGGATCGTGGCTTCGTCCACGCTGCCGCTATCGACGTGCTCAATCCGCATCGCATGTACCTCCTTGTAGTGCTCCTCCAACCACTGCTTCAGGTCCCCCGAGTCCTGATTCGATCCGGGCGAATCCGGTCGCGGTCCGCGACGCTGTCATATTTGGGAGGACCCGTCGATTGTGGCGGGAAGATTGGGTTGGCGTCAAGCGTGCCAGGGGCGCCCGGCTGGTGGGGCCAGCATACGCGCAGCTTGACGACCGGCGGATACAGCGTGGTAAGGTACCTCCTATTCAGCCCATTGTGTCAGGAGGTCCACCCCATGCGTACCAAATCGGTCGCGGCGCTGCTCCGCGACACGTACAACAACTGGTCGACCGACAACTGCCTCCGCCTTGGCGCGTCGTTGGCCTTCTACACCCTCAGCTCGTTGATCCCACTCCTGCTGATCGTCCTGGCGATCCTGACCTTCGTCCTGCACTTTACGGGGGGTGGCAAGGATCTGGAGCAGCGCCTGCTGCGGCAAATCACCCAGGTCGTGCACAACCCGGACCTGGCCACCCAGATCACGAGTGGTCTCACCAGCCGTGGGTCGGACGCCGCCACCAAGGGCACGCTCGGCACCGTCGTCGGCGTCGTGGTGTTGCTTGTGACGGCTTCGGGCGTCTTCGCCGAGCTCGACCAGGCGTTCGACATCATCTGGAAAGCGCCAAATGTGGCGCAGCGCGCGGGGCTGTGGGGCTTCATTCGCGCCAAGTTTCTGTCGTTCACGCTGGTGCTGGGCGTCGCCTTTCTGCTGCTGGTCTCACAGGTGCTGACGGCAGTCCTGACCGGGCTCCACGACGTCCTGCCCTTGGGCAGCCTCTGGGCGGCCCTCAACGTCGCACTGCAAGTGGGGTTCATCACGCTGATCTTCACGCTGCTCTTCAAGTTCCTGCCCGACACGCACGTCGCCTGGAGCGATGTCTGGATCGGCGCCCTGCTAACGGCGCTGCTGTGGATCGCCGGACAGCAGTTGCTGACACTCTATTTCAAGTACTTCACCGGGTTTTCGAGCTACGGGGCGCTGGGCGGCGTGTTGGCATTCCTGTTCTACGTCTACTATTCGAGCCAGATCCTCTTCCTGGGTGGGGAATACACCTACGTCTACGCGAAGACGCACGGCTCGCGGACACCGGTGGCTCCAGCGGCCGGCACGGCGGAGATCAGCCCGGCGGCGATGCTGCTGGTAACGGCTGCGGCCACGGCGAGCAAGGCGCACCATCAGGAGGAGGCGGCGCGCGTCAAGACACGCCACTACGCGGCACTCGCTACCACCGCGATGCTGGGCCTGGCGGGAGGTGCCGCCATCGGGGGCATGGGTCTCGTCGTAGGAATGGCGCGTGGAGCGCGTAAGCTGCGCGGTTTGTATTTCTCCTGACGCACGAGCGGCAGCCCTGCAGCTGCGTCGTGAGCGAGCCCGCGATCACCTGGTCCTTGCCCGCCATCAGGGCCTCGAAGCCCTGCTTGGCGACCTCGGCCGGATCGTCCTTCTCGCTCGCGCCCCCCAAGCGCCTGTGATCGCCCGCAGCTTTTGCTTTTTGGGGATCAATGACACCTGGAGCAACGAGATTGACTGGACGACCACGGTTTGATAAGATTCGGCGCATCCGTCAAGTCGGCCGTGGCGACCGAGACCGCGCCACCTAATTTCTGTGACCTCCGCGTGCCGCGCCCAGGCCATCCTGCGACGGGTCCTGAACTGCGACCCGGACGCTACGGTCCGCCGGCAAGTGGATGGACAGACGAAAGAGAAGGACATGGCAAACTACGGAAAAGTGAGACACTTGCTCGTTGTTAGCACTCTTCTGACGGCGCTAGCCATCCCAGCTGCGTCGGTATTCGCTTCGGCAGGGTCGACGACCCGTGATGGTCGAAGCCTCGACCCCAACACCCAGTTCTACGTTCCCAAGCCGGACCACGGTGCGATTGCACAGATTGCCGACCTCACCTCCAGCGGCGACAAGGCTGATGCCAAGCTCATCCGGGAGATGATCGAGACGCCTCAGGCGGTTTGGCTCACCGGCGGAACCCCGAAGCGCGTCGAGCAGGAGGTCAAGAGCACCGTCCAGCGCGCGGCAGGAAAAGGCACGGTTCCCGTCCTGGTCGCCTACAACGTTCCTGGCCGCGACTGCGCACAGTACTCGGCGGGCGGCGCTGCCACGGGCGATGCCTACAAGGCGTGGATCGACGGCTTCGCAGCAGGATTGGGGAACCGGAAGGCGGTCGTGCTCCTCGAACCCGACGGCCTTGCCCTGTTGCCGACCGATTGCGGGCAGCCCGACACGTACGGCCGGGTGAGCCTCATCAACTACGCGGCGCATGCCCTGCTGCGCGACCCGAACGCGGCGATCTATCTCGACGCGGGGCACAGCGGCTGGCACGCGGTCGGCGACATGGCGCAGCGCCTAGTCCGTGGAGGGGTTCAGGATGTCCAGGGCTTCTTCCTGAACGTCTCGAACTACCGCTGGACGCAGACCGAGGTCAAGTTCGGCACCTGGATCTCCGAGTGCATCGCGTTCGCGAACGATCCTGAAGAAGGTGGCTGGAGGCTCGGCCATTACGACTGGTGCGCCAGCCAATACTACCCGGCGAACCCGAACGACTTCAGCACCTGGCACCTCACCGACGAGTGGTATGCGGCGAACCTTGGCCACGCCGTGCCGACGGCGCACTTCGTGATCGACACGAGCCGGAACGGCCAGGGCCCGTGGACTCCCCCGGCGAACCACCCGGCGGGCGACGCGCAAGATTGGTGCAACCCGCCTGGGCGCGGCCTGGGCTACCGGCCGACGGCGAATACGGGGCAGCCGCTGGTCGATGCCTACCTATGGGTGAAGATCCCCGGCGAGTCGGACGGCCAGTGCTATCGTTGGACGAGCGGCCCGCTTGATCCGGTTCGCGGCATGCAGGACCCGCCGGCCGGGCAGTGGTTCCCCGACATGGCGCTGGAGCTGGTGCGGAACGCCAACCCACCGCTGCCCTAACGAGCGGCCAATCCGCGCGGCGGATCCGCTTCAAGAGCACGGGATAGGCGTGTCATTCAGCCATGAAAGAGCAGGGCAGCCATGGCCTGCTCTTTCCTCGATCCGGTCCGGTGGCCGCAGCTATAGACGCTCAGATAATGTTTTGGACTGTAGGGGCACGCCCCACAGATCATTATCTGACTGTCTATATTTCCCGACCAGGCTGCGGACGTAGAAGAACGAGACCTATAGAGCCCATTTAACAATTCGTATGGACGCTGGTGGAGGAATAAGCCATCCACGAATATGACACGAATACACGAATAGATTACACTGAAAGCACATATGCATCTCGCAGGAAAGAAATAGGCGTTGTCTACTGGTGATATCTGTTGCTCTACCACGGACATTCGTGTATTCGTGTCATATTCGTGGACGGCATCGTTCTAAAAAACCATGCCTGCTATTAATTGATTGTTAAATGGCCTCTATAGATCCTTATAATACCGAACTAACGATAAAGGGGTATACCCTGCCTTCTCATATGATTTTCTGGCAGGTGCGTGAGACGGATCGCCACCTGTGCCTACTACGGCCAGTTTCATACCACTTTCTTTCATCTTTCCAAGGACGAAATTGTTCAATTCTGTACCTATTCCACGGTTTTGGTATTCGGGATGCACTGCGAGCAATTGAACTTCTCCAGTTCTATCTTCGTTATTCAATTCATATGCTATAAATCCAGTGATTATCCCATCTAATTCTGCAACCCAGACAAGGTTCTTTTCACTATCTTTACAAATATTCTCTACCGCCTCTCGCTGACTCGTTCTCCAATCCGGATAGATTCTTGTATAGATTTCGGAGCCCAATACCTGCTCGAATGATCTAAACACTGGGGCCCACGCCAATAACGATAGACGAACCACGTCTTCAATCTCGTTGTCACACATACGTCGAATATGTACGTTCATAGCAATCCTCTGACGTATCGGGTAGAGGGCCGTTGAAAGTCAGCCTTCACAATCGTAGCATATGAGCGCTCATTCCAGATCACACGGCACTGCTTGCATGAATGGATTCGGCATGGTCAAGGCGAACCTGTAGCTCAAATCGACGAGCGCCTCGTCTGGCATGAGGCCCTTGTCGTGCAGCGCGCCGAAGGCGGTCACGATCGCCTGACGGGTCGCGCGTCTATCCCCACTGATAGCCTGCGTAAGGTGAGCCGTAAGCTTGCGACGCTAGACTACGGCTTATACGAAAACGCACTTGTATCTGTGAGCTCGCCATTTCACGGAGGGAAAGACTAATGATTCGCGTCCTGCTGGTCGAGGATCACGCGGCGTTCCGCCAGCCCCTCGCGTTCGTGATGGAGCGGGAGGTGGGCTTGACGGTGGTCGCCCAAGCCGGGTCGCTGGCGGAGGCGCGGCGCATGCTGCACGGCATTGACGTTGCGGTTGTCGATCTGAATCTTCCGGACGGGGACGGCGTGGAGTTGGTGCGTGAGCTGCGTGCCGGCAACCCGTACGTTGAGGCAATCGTACTGACAGCCTCCGCCGAGCGTACCGAGCACGCCCGGGCGGCGGAGGCGGGTGCGGCGGCCGTGATGCAGAAATCGGCCGGCATTGCGGAGATTATCACGGCGGTGCGGCGTGTGCATCAGGTCGATTCCTCCTTGAATCAGATGGAGGTCGCCTTTAGTAGCCAGATGGAGTCAAGCGCGCACGGGCGCTAGCATCGACTCCGCGCATTGAGCGTCTCACCGCAAACGGATGAGTCCCGCATCGGTCGGAGTGAAACCACATGCCTCGTAGAACTCGCGCAGGTGCGGCTCGTAGTCCACGTGAACCCACTCCATACGACGTTCGCGAGCAACCGCGACGGCCCGCTCGACCAGAGATCGGCCAATTCCACGCCGGCGGAAGTCGGGGCGGACAGTCGGTTCGAGCAGGAACGTATGGACGCTGCCGTCCCATGCCAGCCGCACGAAGCCGATCAGCTCGTCGCCAACGTAAGCACAGACAAACGCCAGTGCCCGCTCCAATTCAGGGCGGAAGTCGTATGGCGGATGGTGATTTGGCCATGAGACAGCGTAGAGCCGATCCAGCTCGGCGTTGGCGACGGTCGGGTTTACGCGGTACTCAATATCCATCTCAGCTCCGGGTCGTGATGCCGCGCGCATTATAGCCTATGCAGAGTCAACCGAGACGACCTTTCCTTGCTCAACCAGTCTGGTCTAAGGAACCTGTACGTCGATACCTTGCCGGCGGCTTAGCCTACTGCTGCTGCCGATCCACCCCTGCCCGCCCCACCACCACCTCCCCACACCGCAGCTCACTGCGGGGTCTGCCTCGGGATGCCTGCCCACAGGCGTTTTTTCGCCGCTGGATGATCTCCTCTTGACTCGATGTGTACAATTCGAGCACCCGAGAGCTCTTTCAACTCAATGGCTGAGGTGAGATGGCAACCACGGCATATCACTTCATCACGCATTGGCGCGTGAGCGGCACCGTAGAGGAAGTCGCACAGGTTCTTGCCGACGCGCGCGACCTGGTACGATGGTGGCCGTCGGTGTACCTCGACGCCGAGGAGCTGCAGCCCGGCGACGAGCACGGCATCGGCCGGGTGATCAGCCTGTACACCAAAGGCTGGCTGCCGTACACCCTGCGCTGGCAGTTTCGCGTTACCGAGTCGGATTATCCCCATCGTTTCGCTCTGGAAGCGCAGGGAGACTTCGTAGGCCGCGGCATCTGGACCTTCGAGCAGGACGGGAGCTGGGTCGACATCACCTACGACTGGAAGATCCGTGCGGCTAAGCCACTGCTGCGCTATACCTCGTTCTTACTCAAACCGATCTTCGCGGCCAACCACCGCTGGGCGATGGCCCGAGGTGAGGAGAGCCTGAAGCTTGAGCTGGCACGCCGTCGCGCCGCGACGGCGGAGGCGCGGGCGCGCCTCCCGGCGCCGCCGGGTCCGACCTTCCGATCGCTTGGACCATTCCTGGCCGGTGCCGCAACCGGCGGTCTGCTCAGTCTGCTCGCACGTCGCCGGCCGAACCGCCAGACATGATCAACGTCGTTCTATGTGTTCTTCCTGCTGGACGGGCGACGCGGTGCGCGGGATAGATGCCGAAAAAGAGACCGGCTGCGACGGCAAAGGTCGCCCGGCAGCTCTTTTCAGAGAAGGGCACACAATGGCACAGGAGCAAATCGGAGCGACCGTCGAGACAGGTCCGAGCGACTGGCAGATCGTGCAACAGGACGAGCGCGGGAGCGCGGCGATCATGCTCGGCGGCCGGTGGAGGGTCGAGGAGCAGGCCGGCGCGCCGGGCGCGGTCCAGGTCCGGGTCGTGCGCGAAGATACGGGCGCGCCGGTGACACGCGATCTTGACTGGCGCACGGCGGAGACCGCGGCGGACGGAACCTGGAGCACGGCCCTGGACGTGCCGGCCGGCGGCCTCTACCGCCTCGAGACGCGCTACACGCCTCCAGGCACGATCGCGGCCGAGTGGTCGCCGCGGGGTGACATGCGCCACTTCTGGGGCGTCGGCGACCTTTGGGTGATCGCCGGGCAGAGCAACTCGGCGGGCTACGGCCGCGGCGAGATCTACGACCCGCCGACCCTCGGCGTACATCTGCTGCGCAACAGCGAGGAGTGGGCCCTCGCCGCCCATCCACTCAATGATTCGACCGCGACCCGTCACCCGGCTAATCGCGAGGCCGGCAACCCTGGCCACTCGCCTTACATCGAGTGGGGACGGATCGTCCAGCGTGAGATGGGGTTTCCAATCGGCCTGGTGCAGACTGCCCTCGGCGGCTCCCCGCTGACCGACTGGAACCCGGCCGAGCCCGGGCCGGCGCCGCTCTTCGACAACATGGTGCACTGCGTCCGGCGCGCCGGTGGCCAAGTGCGCGGCATCCTCTGGTATCAGGGTGAGTCGGAGACGGGCACGGACGAGACGGCCGGCAGTTATGTCGAGCGCTTTTGCGGGGCCGTCGACGCCTGGCGCAGAGCCTTCGCCGCGCCGCGGCTCCCGGTGATCACCGTCCAGCTCAACCGCGTCTACCAGGAACGCTCGGCCGAGGCGGACCGGCGCTGGTCGCTCGTCCGCGAGGCGCAGCGGCGAGTACCCGACGCGATCGAGAACGTACTCGTCGTTCCCGCGCTCGACCTCCCGCTGAGCGACCTGATCCACACCAGCCCGGCCGGGAATTTGACGCTCGGCGTGCGTATGGCGCGCGCGGCGCTCGGCGGCGTCTACGGCAGGCCGGTCAATTTTCAGGCGCCGAACATTCAGACCGCGCGGCTGCGAGAGCCGACTACGCTTGTGCTCAGCTTCGCCGGCGTGTCCAGCCGCATCGACAGCATCGACCCGTTTGCCAACCCGTTTCGGGTCGACGACACGGCGGGCGAGATCCCCGTTGAAGCGATCACCTACCCGGGCGACGCTACCGTCGTCCTGCGGCTCGGGCGCGCTCCCGAAGGAAACGCGCTCGTCCACGGCGGCTACGGCGCGGCCCCGGCCATCGTTCCCATGGACGCGGAGCGCTGGCTGCCGATGCTGGCCTTTTCGCAGGGGGTCGTCGCCTGATGGACGGAAGCATCACGATCCGGTCAGCTGCAAAGATGGCCTGCTCGTCCGTGCCTGCGAAAGGAAGCCGCCCATGAAGCCTGATCGATCGGCTGCCTGGATCCAACCCGTGACGCTCGCAGGCCGGGTGATCCGGCTCGAGCCGCTGTCGCCGGCGCACGTCGAGGATCTGCTCATAGCCGCCCAGACAGCGGAGATCTGGCGCTACACGCTCGACGAGCCGCGCACGCTCGATGCGATGCGCGACTACATCGAGCGGGCGATCGACGAGCGCGAGGCCGGGACCGCCCTGCCGTTCGCAGTCCGTCACCTGGCCACAGGTCGGGCGATCGGGTCGACGCGCTACGCCGCGATCTCGGGGGCCAACCGCGGCGTCGAGATCGGCTGGACGTGGTACGCGCCCGAGTTCTGGCGCACCTCCGTCAACACCGAGGCGAAGTACCTCCTGCTGCGGCATGCCTTCGAGACGCTCGGCTGCATCCGGGTCGAACTCAAGACCGACGCCCGGAACACGCGCTCGCGCGCGGCGATCGCCCGCCTCGGAGCCGTCGAGGAAGGCGCTCTGCGCTCGAAGGTGATCATGCGCGACGGCTACCGCCGCGACTCGGTCTACTTCAGCATCCTCGACCATGAATGGCCGGCCGTGAAAGCGCGGCTCGAAGCATGGCTCGCGCCCTCCGCTCCTGCGCAGTGAGTTCGTAGCCGCTCGGATCGCCGCGTGTTGCTCTAGCATAGTCGGCTATAGTCTGGTGCAACGTATAGCGACCTTCCCCGCTACATTCCAGCAGCCCCGTAGTCAACCAGCGTGTCCAGTCGCTCGATCGCTGCCCCGGAGACTGCCAAGGCCGCTTCTTCCGAAAAGCTGTTCGGCTTTAAGGGAAAGACCGACAGCGCTTGGAGTGCGCGGCGCGACTCTTCGAGGGCCGGCTCGACGCCGAGCAGCTTCAGCACATTGTTGCGGCCCGTGAGGATGTGGCCGACGAGCCAGTTCATGCCATTGCCGCGGAAAGGTAGCTGCGCCAGGCTCTCGGCGTAGCTCAGCCCATCCGCCTGCATCTTGACGATCTCGGTATTGCGTCCGTAGGCACCCGCCATTTGCTCGGGGGAGACCATACCTGCCCTCCTGAACGCTGCGCGACCCGGCAGGCCACGTGCAGTGGCTCTCCGCGATCGCGCGCAACGTGAGCTTGCGTTGGACGCGCCGACACGGCCGCGAGCATGCTCGCCATGTTCACCTGCGCGACGACGGAGACGAGGCTGCCCCGTCGACCGAGGAGGGGCTCGCGGATGAGTTTGACCTCGAGGTCGAGCTGGAGCGAGGCGAGTTGGCAGAGCTGCTCGACCGGGCAAGCGGCGTCGCATCGTCAGGGAGAAAGGAGCCGGACGCCACATGAATCTTGCCGAGCGGCAGCGCCGGGGATGGAAACTCCCGTTTTTCGTGATCTGGAGCGGGGAGACGATCTCGCTCGCCGGCAGCAACCTGGCCCAGTTCGCCCTGGTCTGGTGGGCATCATGCAGTCGCTCGCGAACGGCCCGATCTTCGCGCTGCTTCAGGGCATCGTCGCTCCGGATATGCAGGGACGCGTTTTCACGCTCGTCGGCAGCGTCTCCGGGGCGATGTCACCCCTCAGCCTTGCCATCGCAGGACCGCTGGCGGACAGACTGGGCGTGCAGGCCTGGTATCTGCTCGGCGGTGTGGCGTGTCTCGCGATCGGCATCGGCGGCTTTGTCATCCCGGCGATCGCCGGTCTGGAGGCTCCCTCCGTCCTCAACGAGGGCACTCTTCCGGCCGTGGGTCCGGGAGCTAAGTAGTCCGCATTCGGCGGCTAGACAGTCTTTTAAGTTGAAGAGACGCTATATACGGTCTCTACGGCCGTACAACCCGTTACTTGATGCTCGATAGTGCTCTAGGCGGACACGCGGTCATTGAACTGCGTGGAATAGAGCCGCGCGTAGAGCGCGTCCGCCTCGAGCAGCTGCGCGTGCGTCCCGCGCTCCACGAGGTGGCCGTGCTCGAGCACGAGGATCGTATCGGCTTTGAGGATTGTCGAGAGCCGATGCGCGATCACCACCGTCGTGCGGCCCTGCATGACCATCTCCAGTGCCTCCTGGATCGCACGCTCGGACTGGCTGTCGAGTGAGGAGGTCGCCTCGTCCAGCACCAGGATGCGCGGATCTTTCAGGATCACCCGCGCGATCGCCAGCCGCTGCTTCTCGCCGCCCGACATGCGGTAGCCGCGCTCGCCGACGATCGTTTGATATTGCTCCGGCAGCTGGACGATCAGGTCGTGGATGTTGGCCGCGCGGCAGGCCGCCGCCAGCTCGTCGTCCGTCGCCTCCGGCCGCGCATAGCGCAGATTGGCGGCGATCGTGTCGTGGAAGAGATAGGTCTCCTGCGTCACCATGCCAATATGTTGCGCCAGCGTATCGAGCGAGAGGTCGCGCAGGTCGTGCCCATCCAGGCAGATGCGGCCCGCCGTGGGGTCATACAACCGCGGCAGCAGATAGCTGATCGTGCTCTTACCTGAGCCGCTCGGGCCGACGAGCGCGGCCATCTGCCCCGGCTGGACCGTGAAAGAGACCTTATCGAGCGCCCAGTGGCGCGAGGTGATCGGCACGATCGGCCCCCCCTCTGCCGGACCCGCACTCACCGGCCGGTCGCGGGAGGAGAGCGAGACCGCGGCCTCGGGAGGTATCTCCATATAGGAGAACGAGACGTCCTGGAACTCGACGCGGCCCTGTACCTGGGCCAGCCGCACCGGCCGCGCCCGCTCGCGAATCTCGATCGGGAGGTCCAGCACTTCGAAGACGCGCTCGAACGAGACCATCGAGGTGGCGAAATCGACGCGGCTGTTGACGAGCGACGAGAGCGGGCCGTAGAGCTGCGCCAGGTAGGCGGCAAAGGCGACCAGCGTGCCGGTGCTGAAGCTGCCCTGGATCGTCAGATAGCCGCCGACCCAGAAGACCATCGCCGTGCCGATGGCCGACGCGAGGCCGATGCCGAGAAAGAACCAACGACTGACGATCGCCGAGCGTATGCCGGTATCGCGCACCTCCGAAGCACCGGCACTGAACTTCGCCGCCTCGTCCCACTGCCGGCCGAAGAGTTTGACGAGCAGCGCCCCTGAGACGTTGAGCGTCTCGGCCATGACCGTGTTCATCCGTCCATTGGCGTCGAGCTGCTGGCGTGTCAGCCGGCGTAACACGCGGCCCACCCGCCGCGATGGCAGGATGAAGAGCGGCAGGATCACCACCGCGAGAATCGTCAGGCGCCACTCGAGCGTGATCATGATGTCGAGCGTGAGCGTCAGCATGACGATATTCGTGATGATGCTGACAAGCGTGCCGGTCACGGCCCGCTGGGCGCCGATCACGTCGTTGTTGAGCCGGGAGATGAGCTCGCCCGATTTCGTGTTGGTGAAGAAACGCAGCGCCATGCGCTGTATATGATCATAGAGACCGCGGCGGAGATCGCAGATGATGCCTTCCCCGATGCGTGCCGACCGCGCCCCCTGGAAGACGCCGATCAGGCCGCTGAGTAGTGGGAGACCAATCATCCCCAGTGCGAGGAGGTTCAGCCGGCGCAGGTTGCCCGGCCGCGTCCCGTTGGGCAGGGCATGGTCGATGAGATCGCGTAGCAGCAGCGGGGGGAGCAGCGCGAGGAGCGAGCTGAGAAGGATAGCCGCGAGCATCAAGGCGATTGAGGCCCGGTATGGCCGGGCATATGCCGCGACGCGGCGTAAGAGTTGCCAGCTGACCTGGGGCCGGTCCCGTTCCTCGTCGAACCGGACATACGACCGCCAGCTGCCGCCCATGTTTCCGCCAAACATCACAGACCCCTTGCACGGCGGCGCAGTCCGTTCACGCGACTGCGCCAGAGAGAAATGAGCTTGATTGCCATAGAGTACACCTTCGTGGCCGTGGATGGGGTCCCTTTGTTCCAGCTCCCTACCGCCGAAGCTCCTTTGTGAGCGGCGCAGGTCGTCGAAGAAAGGAGCTTCGGCGTGGTCTCTCTCGGAAGCTACGAGCGATCCGCGTCGCCGGACTCCCGCTCACCGCCCGTGAGATCGTCGTCGGCGAGGATCCGGTAGAGCTGCCGCCGGGTGCGGGTCAGCAGCTCTCGCGCCATGACGATCTGCGCCTCCGTCCCCGCGTGCGCCATCTGCCGGATGGCGGCGCCGACCTGGTCGAGGAGGTCGCGCAGCTCCAGCACCACGTCGTCTACCGTGTCCGTCACCGCCGCCCAGGCCGCGGTCAGTTCGTCGTGGTGCTGCTCCATGTGCGCTCGCCCGGCCTCGGTGAGATGGAAGACCCGGCGGCCCTCCGTCTGCTCGTCCACGACTAGCCCCTGATCCTGAAGCAGCTGCAGTGCCGGGTAGACCGACCCGGGGCTCGGGCGCCAAACGCCTCCACTCCGCGCGGTGATCTGCTGGATGATCTCGTAGCCGTGCATCGGCTGCTCGGCCAGGAGGGTGAGTGCTGCAGCGCGGACATCCCCGCGACCAACCTTTGCCCCACCGCGTCTGCCCCACCCCCGATCCTCGCGGCCGCCGTGGCCGCCATGGCCACCGGGGCCGCCCCTGGGCCGAACCTCCGGGCCTCCGGGCCTACCGCGGTCGCCGCGTGGACGAACCTCCCACCGATCTTCCCGGCCGCCTCGGCCCTCCTGCCGGCCGCGAGGATCGGGCCGGTCTGGCCCCTCACCATGGCCGCGGCGCCTGCCCTCGGCCAGGCGCGACGCTCGTGCCCGCAGGTCCACTGGACCGCCGAGCCTCCGCCCCCGCATCATACGTTTTGGCTCCATTATCCGATTCCTTTCGCTTTGTTCTCCAAAGCTATCGTATATCATCGAGGTATCTCGATATATCTATGATACAACTAGATAGCCTGCGTGTCAAGAGCCGGAAAAGGGCAGTAGGGGACCGCCGAGCGCCCGGCTAGCGCGGACTCGTCCTCGAGAACGTAGAAGGCTTCATCATCGCGTAGGTGACTCTTCAGGCGCTCCGGCAGCCCAAAGCATGTGTTGTCCGCCGGCATCGTCCACTGTAAAATCCTCAGGTTCTGACCTTCGCTGCATTTTTGCGCGTTGTATGCGCGACAACAACCTCTTTTCGTTATGATTACCTCTGCACCTCGGCACTTTATCACGAGATGGCTCGCCCCGCGGTAAGCATGCGTCTCGAGAGGTGATCCGCCTGATGGGCAACCTGTTCTTCATCGCCGACGCCGACCTGCTGAGCTACGCCACGCACATTCGCGACAAGATGCTCGAAAACCCGGTGCTGGAGCAGCAGGCCAAGACCAACACCAAGGAGCAATTCGCCCTCGGCGACTTCCGCAAGGCGATGATGGGCGCAATCATCTCCGGGCTGGAAAATTACCAATCGATGGCGGAGCAGGTGCTGGGCAACGAGCACGTGCGCGAGGGCTTTGCGAGCGTGGTGCTGGACATCGTGTACGAGGCATTTCAGCAGTAGGCTGCGATCGTATTTGTGACTGCCGCCTACTTATTCATAGGCAATAAGTAGTCCGTCAACGAAGTCTTCGGGTATTTCTTCAACAACGAAATGCCTGGAAACTTAGTTTACGGACTATTGAGTACAACCACCAAAGTTCTCCCACTTTCCGATAGCGGGGTTTAGTCCATCCTGATGCCATACCGCCTCTTTCCGAAATCCAGAGAACCTTCCTGGTTGTACTTAGCCGGACGAGCATATAATTGCGCAATTGTTGCGCCAGGTGGCGGACCTGGGGCGGTTTCATCCGGCCGAGCCCCACCTCAACGCCGCGTGATTGGCGAAGGTATTAGCTTATCGTTCGGGTAAATGATGGACCGAGTTCGCGCCGAGTGTAGTACGCTGGGAGGTATGCATCCAGAGCTTACCAGTACCAGTGAACAGATCAACAGCCTCCCCTTGCTCCTCGGCATCATGGAGGACATGGGCATCCGCGACCTCATCGACGCGCACGTGACGCCCCATGGTCATTGGCAGGGTATCAGCGTTGGCACCGCTGTCACCATCTGGCTCGCCTGCCTGCTCCAGGAACGGGACCATCGCCTCGTGCTCGTCCGCGACTGGGCCACGGCGCGCCCACACCCTGAACACCCTCTTGGACATCACGTTGCGCGCCACCGATTGTAGCGATGATCGCCGCGCCAATATTCGCACCATGCTGGGCGACCCCACCCCCCAGGCTGCCCTCGACGCGGCGCTGGTGGAGTGGAGCAGTGGGTGCGCGTCTATCACCTGCCCACCCAGACCATCCGCCTCGACAGTACCTCGGTGAGTGTCTATCACGACCCGGATGAGCCGGACAGTCTGTTGCAGCTCGGGCATAGCAAAGACCACCGCCCCGAGTTGCGCCAGTTCACAGCGATGCTGGCCACGCTCGACCCGCTCGGCCTGCCGCTCCTCTGCCAGATGATCAGTGGCGAGCGCGCCGACGACCCGTTGTATGTCCCCGCCTACGACGCGGCCGTGGCCGCGCTGGGCACGGCCGCCGTGCTGGTCGTCGGCGACAGCAAAATGGCGGCGCTGGCGACCCGTGGCCATCTGGTCGCCCACGGCAGTCGCTACCTGTGTCCCGACCGCCCGCCGCGTGCCACGGCCGAGCTCACCGGCTGGGTCGAGACGGCGCTGGCGAGCGCGTCCCAGTGGCAGCGCATTGAGACGGTGGACCCAGCGACCGGGGAGGTCACGCCTATTGCCGTGATCGACGCCTGGACGCGCAGCCAACCCTGGACCGATCCGGCGACGACGACCGCGCACACGTGGAGCGAGCGGGTCTTGGGGGTGCGGTCGAGCGCGTATCAAGCGGGGCAGCGTGTACGCTGCGGGAACGCGCCTTGACGCGCCTGACGGAGCAGTTGATGACGCTGTGGCAGCCGCCGGCACGCGGGCGCAAGCGCTCCGGCACACGCTTCGAGGTGGAGCAGAGCGGGGCTGGATTGAGCGGGCGGGGCTGACGGGCATCGTGCAGGCGCCGGCGGTCGAAGAGCACCTGGCGGATGGCACGACCCGCTGGACCGTGGGGACGATGGCGGTGGACCTGGCAGCCTGGGCGGCGCTGATGGAGCGGCTGGGCTGGCAGGTCTATGTCAGCAACACGACGGCGGCGGAGTATGACGCCGCGGCCTTGGTGGCGACCTATCACCAGCAACCGCTCTTGGAGCGCGGCATCAGTCGCTTGAAGACGCGGAACCTGCAGATCCGGCCGGTGTATCTGCGGGATGAGACACGCATCGCGGGGTTGCTGTGGCTGGTGACGTTGGCCGTGCGGGTGCTGACGCTGACGGAATACCGGCTGCGGACGTCGTTGGCTGAGCGGAACGAGGGGGTGGCGGGGCTCACTCCGGCCAGTCGCAGCCAGACGACCCGGCGCCCGACCACGGAGCGGGTGCTGGCCGCCTTCGCGAACCTGATCGTGACCACGGTGCATCGGGACGGGGCGTGTGAGCGCTATCTGACCCCCCTGAATGCCACCCAACGTCATCTCCTGATCTTGCTCAAGTTGCCCGCCGACCTGTATGACCGGCTGGCCGTGCCGCTGCCGAACTTGGTCCATCATTTACGCGAATGATAAGTATTAGACTATAATGTGGATTGATAACGAAATCCCAGTTCGACAGGTAAAGGCAGCATAATGGTGAAAGTGCGAGCTATTTTCGACGGGGAGCACGTGATTCTGCTCGAACCCATGTCACTTCCGCCAAATACGGAGGTAGAAGTGATTATTCCGGAAACGGCCGGTGGTAGCGAAGACCTCTACTGGCAGCGGCTGCGTGCACTGGGCTTGGTCAGCGGCAGACCTGTGCCGACGGTCGATGCAGAACCATTCACACCGGTTGCCGTGTCAGGCCCGCCGGTCTCACAGACGATCGTCGACGAACGTCGCTAGTGTCAGACTACTATCTAGACAGTAGCGCGCTTGTTAAGCGCTATGTCGCTGAAGCCGGTACGGAGTGGGTGACCGGTCTGTGTGCAGTTGAGGCTGGCCATAATATCTACACCGTTCGGATCAGTGCAGCCGAGATCGTCGCCGCCCTATTTCGACGCAGCCGTATCGGGAGTCTGCCACGTCCGGCTGCCCAATCGGCCGTGACTCGATTCAAGATCCATTGGCGGACGCACTACCAGATTGTGGAAGTGACAGAGCAGGTTATCGATCGCGCGATGGCCCTCGCAGAGATCCACGATTTGCGGGGCTATGATTCGATCCAACTGGCTGCCGTCCTCGAAGTGAGTGCTGTGCGTTCCACGCTATCGCTACCGAGTCTGGCGTTTGTGTCTGCCGATGATCGCCTGAACACAGCCGCGGGCGCCGAGCAGCTGCTCGTCGAGAACCCTACTACTCGGCCATAGAGCAACGACTCGGCCCTCCCCGAATCGGACCTATCAACAACAGCTCCCGAGTAGCGTGGGGCCGCCCGCGATTGACCGGCAGGTAGAAGTCCTGGCAGCTGTGCGCGAGGCAGGAAAGATAGCTGCCGCGCACATGCGGGATCAAGCTCCAGCGCCGTCGCATCGCCTCCGCGATCCTTGCCGGTCACTGCGGCTGCCTGAGCCGGTTGGCGAGCTCTACAAAATGGCCCGCGCTCCATTCGATCCGCAGCGGTAGGCCCGCTATGGTGGCGGAGATCTCTCCTTTGGCCGCGAAGAAGAGTGGCCGGGCACGGTCGCGGCGCCGCACTGCTACGATCTCCTCCGGCACGGCCGTCTGTGCCTGTATCCCACAGTAGGTGACCTTGTCGACCGGAATGAGCACGTTTCCCCGCCGGCCGTGAAAGACGATCCGCCGGGTGGTGATCCACAGCTCGCCGCCGTCGCTCCGGTCGAAGCCGTCGCGGGTCTGCTTCCACTGCTCGGCCGCCAGCCTCACGAGCACCTGCTCGCCGCCGGCTTTGCGCTCGGGATACGACGTTTCGGCCGCCGGATCGCCAAGCTCACCCGTGAGCACCGCGGCCCACAGCTCCGTCTGCGCCTCTTCGCGCCGCTGCCGCTCCGCCTCGGCCGGGAGTCTGCCGGCCGCCACGCGCTGCCAGTCTTCGCGCCGCAGCGTCGTCTCGTCGTACCGGCTCCCGGCGCCGAACGCATCGCGCGCGGCGTCGTAGGCCGTCAGCCGGTAGCCGGCCTCGCCAGCCGCCTCGAGCTCCGCCGTACAGGCGGGGCAGATATAGCCGCCGCGTGATGGCCGGCGCATGCCGGCCGCGATCGCGCGCCAGGTCGCCGCCGGGAGCGGCTTGCCGCCGTAGCGCTCGATCACGCGCAGCGGATCGCGCGGCGCCCGAATCAACGTAAGCCGATCGCCGTCGCCCGCGTCGAATTGCGCCGCGCAGATCGGGCAGGCATGCGTGCCCTCGACCAGCGGGATCTGGTGGGCGATCTTGCTCCACTCGAGCTGTGTGCGCTGCTGGCCGCGATGCGCGGACGGCACCCGATCGACGCGCCCTTCCACGGCGATGAGCTCGTAGGCGCCGCCCGCGGTGCCGTCGAGCTCCGCGTGGCAGCGATCGCACTGGTAGCTGTCGCCGGCAGGCCGCGCCGCCAGCCGCGACCACTCGCCGCGCGTTTTGACTTGCCCGATCAGGTCCGCCGCGAGGTGTCCGGGCCCGTTCGGCAGCGCCGCGAGCGTGAGCGTATCCTGCCAGCGGTTGTAGCTGAAGTCGGCGTCGCAGCGGTCGCATTTCGCGCGCGTGTCGGCGAAGACGACGAGCTTGCGGCCTTTGGTATAGGTACTCACGGTTCCCGCGCGGCAGGCGGGGCAGCGCATGAGACCGCCCGGGACGGACGGCCGCAGCGTCCCGGCACGGCAGACCGGGCAGCGGCTGCGCTCCTCGGGCGGGATGCGCTCTCTGATGCCGGCGACGCGGCAGACCGGGCAGCGTATCGCGCCGCTCGCCCGCGCGGGCTCGACCATCGTCGCGTCGCGGCAGATCGGGCAGCGCAGGCGATCGGCCTGGACCTCCCCGCCGGCTGCGAACTCCGCGGCGATCTGCTCGATCCGGGTGCGATGCGGCCGCGGCACAGCGGGCGGCTGCTTCGGACCGCGTCCGGCGTTTGAAGCCGGGGCGCGCGCGGGAGCCGCAGCCAGCGTCGCCAGGCGCCGCGTCGCGCCCGAATATCCGGGCACCTGTGTCGCCGTTACCAGCTCCCGGAAGAATTCGCTCGCGCTCTGCGGGCGCTGCTCCACGTTCATCTCGAGCGCATGCAGCAGCGCCTGGTTGAAGGCGGGGCTGAGACGGCGGTTCAGATCGCGCGGCGGTTTGAGTTCGATGCCGACGGCGCGGTCGATCGCCGCGGCGGGCTGCGTGCCCGTGGCCAGGTGATAGAGCGTGGCGGCGAAGGCGTAGATATCCGTGTAGGGACCGCGCCGCGCGCGCTCACCGTACTGCTCCAAGGGGGCATAGCCGGGGGTGAGGACGACCGACTGCCGGATCGTGGCGCCGTGCACGAAGTCGCGCGCCGCGCCGAAGTCGATCAGTACCGGCCGCTTCGGCGCGGCCCCGTTGGCGACGACGATATTCTCCGGCTTGATGTCGCGGTGCAGGACGCCCGCCGCGTGCACCCGGTCGAGCGCCTCGGCCAGCGGCCGCGCCAGGGCGATCAGCTCATCCTCCGCCAGCGGCTGCCGGTCGCGCTCGAGGCGCTGGCCCAGCGTCTCGCCGCGCAGGTATTCCATCACCATGTACGCCGTGCCGTTTTCCTGGAAGGCGGCATAGACCGCGACGATGCTCGGGTGCTGAAAACGGGCCAGGACCTGGGCCTCGTGGAGGAAGCGCCGCGTCGCGGCGGCGTAATCCGGCGCGGCAAGCGTCGACGGCGGGACGACGGTCGTGCCCTGGCGGACGGCGCCGGGCGGGAAGAACTCCTTGAGCGCGATCTGGCGTCCCAGCCGGTTGTCCGCTCCGAGGTAGGTGAGCCCGAAGCCGCCCCGGCCGAGCAGCCTCCCGACCGAGTAGCTGCCGCCCGCCAGCTGCAATCCCACCGCCAGGATTCCGTTGGCGGTCGAGCCGCCGCGGGGCGTGCCGCACGACGGGCAGACCCTGGCCGTGGCCGGGACCCACTTCGAGCATAGGATACACTGCTGCGAGCTCACGCCTTCGCTCACTAACGCGGCTCTCACGAGCCCGGCCGGCGCCGGGTGGGCTCCATTCGTGTCCCGAAACCCCGGCGCGAGCAGCCTCACGGATCAGCGGCGTGAGTATCGCACGGAAGTTCTGCGGCGGCAAATTGCCATGAACTGTAGCCCTCATTTTTCGCGTTTTCCTCGTGACGAGGTGAAGTTCGTTCCCTTCAGTGTGGGTTTGGAAGGGCGACACGCGAGAGATACGCCGCAAACCGCGACGACAAGTGCTCAACGTAGGGCGTGTTCAAGCGACACCGACGCTGTACTCCGCGTGCCAATCGTGCATAAGCCTCATCCGCTCGAATAGTGAAATGCCGTTTGAAATCAATCGCGAGGGCTGGAAGACCCTGATCTAAAGCATCGAAGGAACGGGGAACCTCACGTAGATACTGGTAACGCTCATAGTTATTTGGCTTTATCTGTCCCCACACACCGGAATTGATACCAAATAAGGAGCGGAGCTCGTCTGCTGGGTAGACTTCACAAAACAGGATATTAGGAATCTGCGTCTCTATGCGAGGAATGTTGCCTTGGGGGTTTGGGACGCGGTTCCTCGCTTTATATTCCTGATCGAGGTCGCAGTCCTGCGAGACGACAATTACCAGAGCATGTGTAACTAGAAGCAAGTCAACGGTCTGTCCGGCCACAATACTTTCTGCACTTATAATGTGCTGCGGCAAGGCGGAGAGAATTTCGCCCTGCCGCAACGGCTCCTGAGAAGATGATCGAATATAGACGGGGTTGGCGTCCGACAAACTTGTTACGCCTCGTCTACGGCAAGCGGTGGCCTTTCAACTGTGCCGAGATAGTTTGAGGTGACTGGTCCTGGTTGTGGAAATGAGGGAGTCAATCTTGGGGGGGAAGAATAGAACGCCCAATAGTCAACGAGGGAAGTAAGGGTTTCCTCAAGCCCCTGATCAGCTATCAGGTCAAGAATGTAATAACACAGCGCGCGCATCTGTAAGCTACGTGGCCATAAACCTGCATTGTCATAGTCCCCGTGAGTGACAATGGTATGGCTGATGGTGGCATCTGGCGCACCATGTTGCCACGTTAGGAAGCCTCGAAGATCGTTCGGCGCTTTGGTACCCGTAGTATCAAGTGTCAGCTGTTTAGACCGGTTGGGGTTCCAATGCTGTATGGAGTGTGTCAGAAATACACCATCGAAAGATTCTTCCAGATGCTTCATTGAGGGAGTCGAGGACAGTGCGGGCATCGCTTGCCTCCGTTCGTTTCTCGGTGAAAAAGTCGTTGTCGATGAGATAGCATTGTTCCTGAGTGTCGGCTTGGACCGCTAGCCCATGACGAAAAAGAACCTTCCGATCTTCGTCGAGTCTTATCAGTGCCTGGTTAGTTGCCCCCTCAATCTCCGACTCCTCATCAGCAGTTACCAGTATGCCGACGATTTGCTGGTTGAGCAGGTCCCGCCATGGCGTATTGCTAATATGTGCTGCTGATCTACAGATTATGTTTTGATAACGTAACCCGATGCGAGTAAAAAAGCTCGGCCCATAGACATCAACAAGAGCTTGTAGCGGCTCGTGCAAGTGAGCACGATAATCTTCCCAGCGAACATAGTGTGATGTTGACATCGACAGGGCGTTTTGGGACAAACTTATTGTCCAAACGCTGCTATCGGGCGAATCATCTAAGAACTGATAGGTCGGAGTTTGAGTGCGAAACAATGGATTAACCGCGCTGGCGATCTGTTGTGGCAGTTGAACGTTGATACTGAACCCACTCGACTCTTGAAAGACCGGATACTGCTGTCGTATTCGCTCCTGAAATGCTGCCGGCACCTCAGTTCCGATACGAAGTATGGCTGGAAAATTGAACTGACAAGTAACGCCGATGAGCGGGTTGTTGCGGTAAATGACTCGGGGAGAAGCCGGAAAGCGCATCAATTCCTCGTAGGGCACTTCATTGCTTAGTCTAGGAGCGCTGGCATAGCAGTCCGACTTTCAGGTTTTTTGGGCCGGCCGCCTTTGCTTCTAGGCAACGAGCGCCAATGATCTAAGGTCGCCTTGCGGTAGATTCAGAAGCACCCAACGCGATGCCGGGCGATCTTGCCAGTCTCCACAAGTACGGTCACACGCTGGGGCGAAACACCCAGATACGTGGCAGCTTCGCCGGTAGTCACTAGTTCATCATCCATCATTGCAGTTGCGCTACGACAACTAGTTCTACGCAAGTATAGGTTGCAAGGTTGCACACGTCAACAAATCAGCAGGCCCGCAAGTTAACAGTTTTGCAAGTCGTAAGTAACAATACCTACGCCAATTGCGAGACGTTGAGGTGCGCTTGGGCAGGGCAAACTCGGTGGAAGTTCGGGAGCATGAGCACAAGCTGCTCAATAAAATGGCCCTGTGCAAAATCCACACCAGTTTTTA
>JBBSGA010000047.1:0-24847 GCA_038254585.1 Chloroflexales bacterium
AGGCCCTGGTGTATGGCAGCATAGCAGTGGTACGTGTCACGCATCTGTTCATCCAGACTGCCAGGTCATTTCCGAGCTCGCCGATCGCTTCGAGCACGCACCCTTGCCGCTGACCGATGCCGTTGATGACCTGAGACCTAACGGGCCACTACGCCGGAAACAGCGTCGCCATCTCCCGCCGCGCGACAAACTCGCGCATGGTCGCATCCGGCGGCGCGGCCTGGAAGCGGCTGGCCGCGTCCAACACCTTCGGCAGGACGTGGATGTCGCCTACCGTGTTCAGGAAAATGCCCGGCCGCCCGAGGAGCCAGTCTACCGCCATATCGATATCGGCCTGGTCTTCGAGCGGCTCGTACCAGGTGGCGCGCGAGTGCTCGTGCTCGCCCCAGGGTGCGCGAGTAATCGATTTGATCGTCTGGACGGCGACGTTGCGCTCCCGGCAGATCCGGACGAGCTCCTCGAACTCGGCAGCATACTCCGGTTTCTGCATCTCGATGTAGTTGCAGGGGAGCAGCACGGAGTCGAAGTCAAAGCGCTGGAGGCTGCGCAGGTGCGCCTGCGCGACGAGCGGGCCGTGGCCGGTGACGCCGATGAAGCGCACCAGTCCCTCGTTGCGCGCCTCGACGGCAGCTTCGAGCGCGCCACCGGGTCCCAAGGCGACTTCCCATTCCTGTGGATCTGTGAGGCCGTGGAACTGGATCAGATCCACGTAGGGCAGGCGCAGCCGCTCGAGCGAGCGGTGGATCTGGTCGCGAGCCTTCTCGTACGTGCGCTCGCCCGTCTTGGTGGCCAGGAAGAAGTGGTCGCGGTAGCGATCCATCCAGGGCCCGATGCGGAGCTCCGAATCGCCATAGCTGGCCGCCGTGTCGATGTGGTTCACGCCGTACTGCAGCAACACATCCAGCGTGCGGTCGGCTTCGTCCTGCGTCACGCGGCTTAGTGCCGCGGCCCCGAAGATCGTGCGCGTGCTCACGTGGCCCGTACGGCCAAATGGTTGGGTCGCAATCATTGCCAACACTCCTCTCGACCGGCTATAACCGGTGCGGATGCGGACCGAAGTCGGACTCGTAGAAGGGCGAGACCATATCTCCCGGCGGTATCAGCGCGTCGATCGTCGCGCGGTCGTCGTCGCCGATTCGCACGTCGAGCGCGCCGAGATTGTCCACCAATTGATCCATCGTCCGCGGGCCGATGATCGGGCTGGTAACGCCCGGCTGCTGCATGCACCATGCGAGCGCAAGCTGCGACATGCTGCAGCCTTTAGCCGCGGCCAACGGTTCGAGACCTTCAGTCACGTCGAAGACACGCTCTTGCCATCGACGCTGAAGGTGGGGCGCTTGTTCCAGCTCGCCGAAACGGCTATCGGGCGGTGGCGGCTGGTCGCGGTTGTACTTACCCGTGAGCAAGCCGCCGGCGAGCGGACTCCAGGGAATGGTGGCGATGCCGTAGGTCTGAGCCATCGGGAGCAGCTCGCGCTCGACGCGCCGGTCCAGCAGATTGTACGGCGGCTGCTCGCAGACGAAGCGGTTGAGGCCGAGCTCCTTGGCGATCCAGAGCGACTCGACGACCTGCCAGGCGGCGAAGGTGCTGGTCCCGGCGTAGCGTACCTTGCCCGCGCGGATCAGATCGTCGAGCGCACGGAGGGTTTCGTCGATCGGGATCGAGGATTGCGGCCGGTGGATCTGGTACACGTCGACGTAGTCGGTCTGCAAGCGGCGCAGGCTGGCCTCGCACTGCTCGACGATGTGCCGCCGGCTATTGCCTTCCATGTTGGGATCGTCGTCGGCCATCTTGCCGTGCACCTTGGTGGCTAGAACGATGCGCTGGCGCTGGCCGTTGCGCTTGAGCGCGGCGCCCGTGACTTCCTCGCTGCGCCCGCGGCTGTAGACGTTGGCGGTGTCGAGGAAATTGATGCCCGCGTCGAGGGCGCGATCGATGATCGCGAACGAATCGGCCTGCTCGGTCTTGCCGCCAAACATCATGCAGCCCAGGCAGAGCGGGCTCACCTTGACCCCGGTACGTCCCAGATTTCGATACTCCATTCCGCCCCGCTTCCGGTCTCCGCTCGATGCGCCGTGCACCGAGCAGGATTCCCATGCTGCCGAGCTACCGCCGGCTATCGTCTTGGCCAGCAAGGCGCGGGCCATCCGCCTTCGCCACCGCCGGCAATCCCCTGCCAGGAGTCTCCGCCGGCACGGCGAAACAGGGCGAACTCGTAGTCGCCGTCATCGCGCCCGCGGTACGGCAACACTACGACTTGAAATGGAGCGCGCGACATGCCAGTTCATCCAATCCAGTAGCTATTCCGGGGGCGCCTCGCGGTTGGCCGGGCGTAGAGGCTGCTGCGATTGGAACGCACGTGCCGCCGAGGCATGAGGCGTAAGCCAGGCTCCGATCACTGGTAGGCTTGGACGACGACCAACGTCATGTCGTCGGGCTGCGGAGCGGTTGCGGCGAAGTCCGCCACTCGCTGTACGACGTGCTCGCAGAGTTCCTGTGCCACCATCGACGTGGCAGTCGTGACGGCCTCGCGCAGGCAGGCTAGACCAAAGAACTCGCCGGCCGGGCTCACCACGTCCGTCACACCGTCCGTGTACAGCAGCAGCGTGTCGCCCGGCAGCAGTGTCCGCGCCTGCACGTCGAGCAGAGGGTCCGGCAGGAGGCCGAGCGGCTGGCCGGGTCCTCGCGCCCCTGTCAGCTCCGTGCCGTCAGCCGCCCAGACCAGCGGGTACTCGTGGCCGGCACGCGCCGTCACCAACGTCCGAGTCGCGTGCTGCAAGCGGCCGTACAGCACGGTGACGAACATGTCGCCGCTGTACAGATCCTGCAGATGCCGGTTCACGCGGCGCAGGACCGTTTCCGGCGAGGTCGACAGCGGTGCCTCGGCGCGGATCAGGCTGCGCGTCTGCGCCATATACAGCGCTGCCGGCATGCCTTTGCCGCACACATCGCCGATCACCACGCCTAAGGTCTCGTCGTCCAGCACAAAGACGTCGAAGAAATCACCCCCCACTTCATAGGCGGGGATACTTCGCACCCCCAGGTCGATGCCGGCGACATCGGGCATGACCTTCGGCAGCATGCCCTGCTGGATCTCGCGCGCCAGCCGCAGCTCGTGCTCGATGCGCTCTTGCTGCACGACCCGCGCCTGTGCCTGTTCAAGCGCGACGTAGGCCTCGGCCAGCTCCGCGTTCTTCTGCTGCATGCCGGCCATGGCGCGCTGATGCGACCGATGTAGGTGGCGCCCGGCGACGCGCAGCAGCTCGTAGGCCAGCAGCGGCTCGCGGCGCAAGACGGCGTCGAGGGAAGGGCGGTCGAGCACCAGCACCTCGGCGTCGACCTGCGCCCGAGCGCCGAGCCGGTGGGGGTGGTTGGGACGGAAAAAGCTCATCTCTCCGATGAGCTCGCCGCTGCCCCGAAGCTCGATCAGCCGCTCGCCGGGCGTATCCATTCCGTCCACGAGGGCAATCGTCCCGCTCAAGATGACATACAGCCGGTCGTCGGGGTCATCCTCTCGGAAGACGATTGTACCAGCGGGGTACACGACAGGGTGGATCGCTGCGAGGGTCAGCCCGCTCACGAGTGGCTGTGCCGCGGGTGCCGTCACATGTTGATCGTCGGCGCCGCTCATCCTGAACCCCTACCCCGCGATCGTAAGCGCTGGCCCGCAGCGCGGTGATAGGTCATTATAGCCGCGTGGTCAAGCGCGGCGCCTCACGTGCGACCCAGACCAAGATGCCGTCGGAAGCATCACGGACCGGAAGGATCAGCGACTCGAGGTGAGGGTCGGCGGCATGATTCATCGCGTCGATAGCCGCGCCACGCGGGCCCGGTGTCCACGCCGTCGACCACGCGGCCAACGTACCACCATCCGCGTGTTGTCAGCCAGAACTTAGCGATATCCCGGGCTTCGGCACAACCCCTGAGCAATCTGGACCCGCCACGCACCCGGGGACGCGACCTGAACGGCGGTATATTCGGGGAGAAACCCGTCAGGAGCGTACTCTGTGATGCTTGTCAGAGTGAACGTCGGGCGGGCGAGTTTTATCAGGATGCCGGCGTTAGTGCCGGACGAGCGGCAGCCACGTGGGCTGCCCGACCTGCCACGAGCCGACTTTGTCCCACGCCGTGATCGAGCCCGCGTCGTCCGCGACCTTCAGGTACTGCTGCAGCTCGGCGCCTTGCGCCGGCGCGTGGAAGACGACGTCCCAGGTGATCGCGACCGTCGGATCGGTCGGGCCAAAGCCATGCACCGTCGTCCCGGCCAGGCGCACCTCCGCGAAGCGACTGCTGAGCACAGCGTTCGAGCCGGGCGCGCCCGCGCTCCACGTCCCGCTGTCCGGGTCGTAGAAGCGTATCAGGTTGGCGTCCTGGTCGAACTCGACCCACAGCGCGACGGGCTCGCTGTCGCCCGGTCCAAGGCCCAGCGCGAACTTGAGATCGAGCGTGTGGATCCCGTGCCAACCGCCCGGATACGAGCAGGTCGTGACGAAGCGCTGTGGGACGTCGGCGCTGCCGACGCCGTGATCCGGCAGATTGACACCGCTGTTCGGCGTCGCCACCGCCACGTCGCGCCGCCACCAGATCCCCCGCCCCTGCGTGGCGAGATACAGTCCCTGGTTCGCGGCCATCCCGATACCCGTGATCGGTATCCCATCCGGCAGCCCCTGGCGCAGCTCTGACCAGCTGCTGAGCGCTCCGGCGGGCGTCGGGGCCGCCCATACGCTCGGCGTGCCGCCGAAGCTGCCGTACCAGTTGCCGTGGCCGGTGGCGACGTACAGCTTCGGATTATTCGGGTCGCGTGTGATGCCCACGATCTCCACGCCGGTGTTCAGGTTCCCCTGCAGCGCCGAGCTCGTGATCGACGTCCAGGCGACGCCGTTGGTGTCGCTGCGCCACAGGCTCTTGTCGTAGGCAACGTAGACCTCGCCGAAGCCAGGGCGGCTGGTAAAGCCCACGACTTTTCCCGCCGTGCTCGGCGCGGTCGAGACAATGGCGCTGGCGGCGCCGAACGGCAGCTGTATCCGATCGATCGACCCTGAGCTGTGGCCGACGAAGGCGTAGTCCTCGTTGCCGTTGAAGAAGATCGCGCTGATCGAATCGTGCGACGGGCCCTGTATCAGCTCGAAGCGCTTCCCGTCGCTTCCTTCCACCGACCGATACAGGTAGCCCTGGTCGGCGCCGGTGTCGATGCCCACCAGTACATGATCGCGCCGTAGTGGGCTAACCGCCAGCGCCGTCGGCGAGCCAGCGAGCACGGCACCGGCCTGCGTCCCGCATTCGGGCGTGGTGGCGTCGCTGGGGACCGGATAATAGCCCTCTTCGGCCCCTGGCGGCGTCGGGTATGCCGGCCCGGCCACGTCGAAGGTGCAGACGTACAGCGCCGGGTTCCCGCCATCCGTGCCGTAGACCCGGAAGCTGCTCGAGCGCGCGCCGGTCGTGCTGTTCAGGCGGTTGATCGGCCGGTAGGTAATCGCGGCCAGCCCGGTCTCGCCCCCGCAGCAGCCGAAGCCCGACGTGCGCCCGAGCATGCCGACCCCGCCGCTGTCCTGCGCGTTGCCGGCCGCGAGCACCCGGCCGAACTGGTCGGGCTGCGACACGCTGAGGTCGTAGTATTCCTTGATCGGCGGCCCATCGGTGACCAAGCTGGCCGTCTCGGCCTCGCGCCAGGTCTGGCCGCCGTCGCGTGACATGCGCGGGCCGTTGTCGGTCGACATAAAGACGTTGAGGCTGTCGAAATACACCACCTGGTGGTCATCCTGGCCGACGCCGACGTGGACGAAGCTCGCGCTGCCGTCGCCGTTGAGCGTGCCGTAGTATGCGTCGTTGGCCGTGACGACGAAGTGCGTGTCGTCGGGCGCTATCGCGGCGGCCATGGCATAGCCAAGCTGCGTTCCCGGCGTCGACAGCGCGCACTGCTGCCCGCGCGCGACCCACGAGGCTTCGCTCCCGGTACGGTACAGGTTGGCGAGCTTGTTGGTGTAGATCTGGCAGTCATAGTTCAGCACGATGTTGCTTTTGCCGACGGCGATCCGCACCGGCTTGCCGGGCGCGGGATTGGGCATGGGCGGGTTCTTGATCGCGCGCCAGCCGTTGACCAGGTCCCACGTCTGCACGCCGAGGTCGCGGAAGCCGGCATAGATATAGCCCGTCGGCGCGATCAGCATGTCCGAGCAGGGGTGCGGTCCGCCCGGCGGCTCGAAGGGTTGCCAGGTCGTGGCGACCGAGCTCGCCAGCGTGCGCAGGCCCGCCTCCGAACAGACGAAGATCTGCCCGGTGGTCGAGATCGCCAGCGCGCCGCTCGTGACCGGATAGCCCTGTGTTCCCGGCGCGAAGGCGCCGTCGCCGGCCAGCGCGCGCCAGCTGTTGGCGGCGTCGTCGGTGCGGTAGACCGTGCCGTCGTAGCCCAGGGCGAACAGTGTCGTGCGGCTGCCGGGAGACCAGGCGAGGCGCATGACCAGGGCCTGCCGCTGGCCCTGCCAGGCTGAGAACCAGGAGTTGCCGCCGTTGGTCGTTTTCCAGACACCGCCGAAGCTCGATCCGACGTACTGTGTCAGCCGATCGACCGGATCGACTGCGACCGTCCAGGTCTTGCCGCTCCGGCCGGTGGGACCGAGCTCCTCCCACTGTGGCGGAGGCTGGATGATCACATAGTCAAACGGGATCCCGCTGGCCGGCGCCGCCACCAGGCGGTCGGTTGTCACGGTAAAGAAGGCGGATCCATGATTGTTGACCTTGATGCCGGGGAGGATCACGTCGGCGCCGGGGATCGTGCTGGCATCCGGCGTCAAGAAGACCGCGGAGGGACTGGCCACCGCCGCGGTCGACACGCCGACATGGGGCACCCCGGCGGGAATCTGACCACGGCAGGCGTTGTAGCAGTCGATGCTCAGGTTGATATAGTAGTTGAAGGTCAGATCGAAGGGCACGTTGCGCGTGTCGAGCGTCGCCACGCTAAAGAAGCCCGCGCCGTGGTCGTTGATCTTGACGCCGGGGACGGGCGTGCTGTTGCCGTTTACGTCGACGGTGAGCAGGAAGACGCTGGTCCAGGCAACCTGCAGCACGTTGAGCTGCGTCACGTGCTGGCCGGCCGGAATCGTGGCCGAGCCGATGATCGTGCTGCCGAGGCTCGTCGTGTTGAAGACGACGTAGTTGAACGGGAGGCCGCTGATCGCGCTGGACGGCGCGGCGCTACCGTCGAGCGTGGCGACCGTGAACGAGCCGTTGACGTGATGGAGGACCTTCAGGCCGGCGAGGGCGACGTCCGACCCGGGCCAGCTCGTCGTATCGGCGGTGAGGAAGATGCGGCTCTGCCCATTCACAAAGCGGCTGGCGACCGTCGTGCTGCTCGATCCGGGCGGGATCGCGGAGCTGCCGTAGAAGTACGGCGGCAGCGACTCGGCCTGTGACGCAGCGGCCGGAACCGGCGCCCGTAGCGCCGGCGTAGCGCGCGATGTGAACGGCGCAACTGTGGCCAGCACGATCAGGCTGAGCCACGTCGACAAGCGACCGGGAAACCGCAGCAAAGACCTGGGCTGCAGCATGGCGGCACCTCCAGAGCTTGGTAAGACCCGCGCTCTATTGCGTGGGTCATTCGACGTACGGCGGCGGTGAGGATGTTGGCCAGAGCCGTCTGCGTCGGCAGAGTGAACGGTCTCGCCTCTGACGGATCGGGCATCGACATTAGCTCATGGCGACAGGTCACGACATCGAAGCTCGCGGCCGGCGCGCCTGGCTCCCGTACCGTTTCGATTGTGCAATCAGGCAGTGCGAACGTTACCGTTCCTTCACAGGATACGGGGTATCGGCTCAAACCGCATCTCCGAACATAGGTATATTTGCGGAGTGGCTCTAGGTATCTTTTTCGTGCTTGGCGACCCCGGGCGGCACTCGGTCCAGCTCTTTCTGCGCCACCCACCCGGCGATCTGAGCTCGTGATCTGGCGCCGAGCTTGCCGAGGATATGCTTGACGTGGACCGCCGCCGTTCCTTCAGAAATAACAAGCGTGCTGGCAATCTGACGATTCGTCAATCCACGCGCGGCCAGCACCGCGACCTCACGCTCGCGCGCAGTCAGCCCGTCATGCGCCGCTGTCGCCAGCTGTCGGGGCGAGGGAACCCGTTGGCGTGGAAGCCGGGCCGCGGCGCCGCACAGGAAGTCCTCGCGGAGTGCATCGTCCGGAACATCACGGGAAAGCTCCGTGACGAGAAGCCACGCCGAATCGAACGCTGCCACGGCGTCCGCCGGCCGTCCCTGCGCGCGGTACAGATGCCCGAGCTCTACGTCGATGCGCCAGAGCAGGGGGCGTAACCCGCCTGCACCTGCCTCGGCACGCGCGGCGCGCAGACTGGCCGCCGCCTCGGGACCACGGCCGAGTCGGGCGAGCGTCACGCCCCGCAATACGGCCACATGCGGAATGACGCGTTCTGCCGCCAGATTGGCTGCGGAGGCGTTCAATCGGTCCACGATCTCGAGTGCACGCCCGCCATCGCCGCGGGCCACGGCGAGCTCGGCCCGCACCAACCAGCACTGTCGTTGCGCCAGTGTTTGCATCGGCCGATCCTCGCCCATTGCGGCGTCGAGCAGGGTCTGGGCGCGGTCGAGCTCCCGATGCCCGACACACGCCGAGGCAAGCTTCGCCGCCGCATAACGGGCGAAAACGTGCGAGCGACTCTCCTGTGCCATGGCCAGCGCGTTCTCGAGGTGCCGGATCGCGCACGGAATCGCGAACAGATCGAGACAAAGACCGCCGAGCGCCAGATATGCGCCCGCCATCCACGGCCGGTGCGCGATCTCTTCCGCGAGGGCTAGGCCAGTCCCTGCGTGCTCCAGGGCGCGCGCGTAGTGGCCGCGCGTGCCCAGCGCGAACGCCAGAAATACGTGCGTCATCGCTTCGCCTGCAGGCCAGTCGATCCGGCGTGCCATCCCCAGCGCCAGCTCGCCATCGCGTCCAACGTCCGCCGGATCGAGGCCGGCGCAAACCACTGCTTCATGAAGGTAATAGCCGGCGTCGATCTCGAGCGAGGCGAGCATGGAAACCAGCCCTCGCCGATCGTCAAGCTCGCGGAAGAGCTCGGCAGCCTGCCGGATGTATACGACGGCTTGCATCAGGTCGCCGCCTAGACCCTTCGCCGTACCCAGGAGGTCCAGTGTTTCGGCACGACTGCGAGGATCGTCGAGGTCTTGGACGATGCTCAGCGCCTCTTGATGGTAGCGCACCGCGTCGAGGGGCTGCTCGGCATTCGTATACCAGTTGCCCAAACGATTCAGGCTGGCAGCCAGGGTAGCCGGTTGGCGCATCTCGCGTGCGAGACCCAGCGCGCGTTTCAGATACCCTTCGGCCTGGCCAAAGTCGCGTGCGGACCACAGTGCACCGAGGTCGACCAGGGCTTGCCAGGCTGCCTCGCGCTCGCCGGTCGCCTCTGCCAGCCGAAGGGCCATCTCATGATCGGCGCGTGCCGATGCAAAGTCCCCGATTGTTTCGTAGGCGAGACCGCGAGCGCGATAGACCTCTAGCGCGCTCGCGAGGTCGCCGAGGTGTGCGGCCTCCAATGCGCGTGTGAACAGTGCTACCGCAGCGCGTGGCGTATAGAGGGCCAGCGCTCTTTCTCCGGCACGCCGGGCGTAGGCCTGTGCCTTCAACCACGCGCCGGCCTCGAAAAAGTGGTGGGCAAGATCCGCAACGTTTGCTTCGGCGTCCGGAGAGCTCCACCGCTCGAGCGTCTCCGCTACGGCCCGGTGGAGCGTCCTGCGTTCGCGCGCGAGCAGCGCGCCGTAGACGGCCTGCTGCGTTAGGGCGTGGCGAAAGTGGAACTGGTCGGCAGACTCCTCCACGACGAGTTGAGCGGCGATGAGTTCTCGGATGCGCGCGACGAGGCCCGCCTCGTCGCAGCCGAGAATCGCCTGGAGGACGGATACGTCAAAGCGCCGCCCGGCAACAGCTGCGACCACCAGCAGCTCGTGCGCTGCTGCACTCAGCCGGCCCACCCGGCGTTGGATGGCGTCCTGCACGGTACGCGGGATGTGCCGTCCGAGCAGCGGCACCGGATCGCGCCATGGATCGGCATAGAAAACCTCACCTGCAGCCGTGAGGGATTTGAGCAGCTCCTCGATGAAAAACGGGTTCCCCTCGGTCAGGGTATAGATGCCGTCCCGAAATTCCGCGCGGGCCGGGCGCTGCAGATCGAATATCGCGCCCAGCATGAGATCGACCTCGCCGCGGGTCAGAGGCGCGAGGCGCATCTCGGCGGCCAGACGCTCGCGGTCGAGCTGCGCCAGCAGGTGCCGGAGCTCCGGATTCACGTCATCGCTCCGGAAGGTGAGCAGCAGCAGAATCGGCAGCGACACCACGCGCCGTGCAAGCATGAGCAGAAAGTCGAGGCTGGTCTCATCACTCCAATGGAGGTCCTCGACGACGACCAGCAGCGGCCGCATCTCCGCCAGGTGGCCGACCAGGCGCACAAGCGCAGCGAAGCACCGCGCCTGTGCCGCGGCAGGGTCGATCACGGGGGTGCACAGCACATTGGGGAGGTGTGCGGCCGGATCGGGCAGCAGCGCACGGAGCTCGCCTATGTCGCCGCCGGCCACCTCGCCACGTGCCGCCGGGCTCTCAGCTGCCAACACATGCAGGAGGTCGAGCAGTGGAGCATACGGCAGTGCACGATCGGTCTCGAAACAGGCGCCTCGCAGGACGAGCATGTTCTGACCGTGCGTGTGCGTGGTGAGTTCGGCCAGGAGGCGGGATTTGCCGATGCCGGCCTCACCCGAGATGACGATCGTCCGGCCCGCTCCGGCCTGTGCCTGCTCGAGGGCGCGATCAAGTGCCGCCAGATGCGCTTCGCGACCGATAAGCCGGGGGCAGACGACGGGTGGAGCGTATGGCGTGTCCATGCACGCGTACCTCTAAGACCTGCAACGAGTGCGAGGAGCAACCGCACCCACCCCACAGGCCTTCGTCCATTGTAGCATGCCCGCCCGGCGAAACTCGGTCAAGCCGTTCCCACAACGACGCGGGCCATGGTCGACGTCTCCGGTTTGTCATGCTCGTCGACGATGAGGTGCAGGAGTGGCTGGTGTATGTCGAGCCAAAGGCCGGCGTCGACCGGGCGCGGAATACTGATTCCCCGCTGCTTCACGAGCTTTGCCAGGCGATCCCTACATTCTTGTGCAGCAAAGGAACGCTTTCGGCCACTGCGGTGGTACACCGCCGAAGGCTGGCATACTGCCCCGGATACGGGTTGGACAAGGGCGCCGTGAGGCGCGGCTTAGCCACGCCTGGCAAAGCTCGTGGCGCCTCCTATCCCTGGGCGTCCGAGGGTGGGCCAGGATGTGCGCACTCAGTTGACGTGGTTCGATCAGGCGTGACCGCTCGTTTTCGGCAGGTCGCGGCTCGAGCCGGTGGCGGTGGGCGGATCCCGGCTCAAGTCTCGACCTCCGGACGGCCAACCTCACAGCCAGTTCGGTCAACCATGCCTTACCCCGGCTCGCTGTACAGCAGCGACGTCAGCGCACTGGCCGCTACGTCGCCGGGCCGCAAGCCGGGAAAGAGACCCTTCAGGTCGCCGGCATTGCCCTTGGTCTCCGGGGCGATGCGCGTGCCGTCGGCGAAATAGATGACGGTCATCACTTCGCGCACCTTGCCCGTCGTGTTGGGCGAGGCCCGGTGGAGCGTCCAGCCCGCGTGAAAGGTGGCATCACCCGCCGCCATCGAGGGCGGCTCGGTCGGACGCCAGCCGCGCTCGCGGACGAGCCGGTCGAAGTAGTGCTCGGACTCGTCCGAAATTGCGATGGGAGCCAGGTAGCCCTCGCGGTTCGAGCCCGAGACGAAGGTCATCGGCCCCATGTCGGGCGTGACGTCGATCAGTGGCATCCACATGGTGATCGTCTGGTCGGTGTCGAGCGGCCAGTAGTACTGGTCCTGATGCCAGGGCGTAATGCCGCCGCTGCCTTCTTTGAAAAGCGCCTGATCGTGGAACAGGCGCACGCCCCGCGCCCCCATGAGGCGGGCTGCGATCTGAGCGAAGCGGCGCGCGAAGACGAACTTGCGCACCAGCTCGTCCTTTTCGGAGATGCTGCCGACCTGCAGGAAGGCCTTGCCATAGGTGTTACGCTGCTCCAGCGGGAGGTGCTGGGTGTTGAGCCGCATGGCCGCCGCGGAGATGATCGGCTGATAGGTGGCGATATCGGCGGGTGAGCAGACCCCTCGCAGCAACACGTGGCCGTCGCGCCGGTACGCCTCGATGTGTTCCTCGGCCAGATCGTACTCGCTCGTCAAGTCTGGAAGTTGTTCCACCTGCATAAGCGCTGTTCCTCTTGGCTCGTCAACCGCCCCTGAGGCTGCGCTAAGAGAGCCGGGCAAGCTCCCGGAGCGGCTCCTATCTTGCAAGCCGCCAGTATATCACCGTGCGGCGGGAGACACGGTTCGAGGATGGGCCCGGATCGATGCCTGGCCGGGATCACCCTCGTAGTTATCTGCAATGGGTTTTGAAGGGCACGTTTAGTCCAGCTCGCGAACGTTCGACGGCGGCTTGGGGAAGAGCCCGTTGGGCACCACCGAGGCTTCGTCGTCAGCCGGCGCCCGGTGTGCCGCTTGATCACCTGCACGAGGTGCAGATCCGGTCACACGACCGACCGGGATCGCCCACGTCGCCCGTCCGCACTGGGGAGACGGCAGGTCCCCACTACGGCTCATTCTCGCCGCAGCGCGCTCGGCGGCGATCCACAGTAGTGCTTGTATTGCCGGCTGAAGAAATACACATCCTCATAGCCAAGCGCCGTCGCAATCTGTCCCAAAGGCATCGTCGTCTCTTGAATGAGCTGGCGCGCCCGTTCGAGCCGGACCTGAATCATGAAGTGGGCCGGCGACAGGCCGGTCGCCGCCCGAAAGCGGCGCACAAACTGTGCCCGCGAGAGATGCGCCCATCGCGCGAGGTCGGCCACGCTCCAGCGCTTGCCCGGCTCCCGGTGGATGGCGCGCACGATGTCGTCGATCGCCAGCTCGGCGGCCGAGGCCCGGGGATGGAGCGCCTCCTCCCACAGGTGCAGGAGCATGGCCTGGAGGTAGACCCGGCTTTGCCACGCTCCGAGCGGATCGCCACGCCGGTAGCCCGCATCGCACTGCTGGGCCAGCGTCGCAAAAAAGGCCGTGTCACGTACCATCTGCCCCAGCAGCGGGGGCATTGCGGCCGGTTGCAGTGGTGCCTCGCCGTGCGCGTCCAGCAGATCGAAGTGCATACCGAAGACGACCAGCCGGCGATCGGGATCCTGGGTTCCGTACGGGCGCGCCTTGGGCGGAAACACGAAACAGGTGCCCGCGCTAAGCTCCCATACCTGCCCGTCGAGCCGCATCTGGCCGGCGCCGTCCATCACATACCACAACAAGGAGTCGGGGAGCGGCCGTGCACGCCATTCCCATCCCGGCTCACAATGCCAGTAGGTGGGTTTCGTGTTGAGCCGCACTGCGAACGGCTCTGGCTGAAAGATGTCGCCGGTGTTCATATGCGCCAAAAGTGCAAATAGATGCGTCGATCATCCCTGGCGTCCCGCGGCCAACCCCGGCAGGATATAGCATGGCAACACTATCCGTGTCAAGCGCTGTCCGGCCGCTTGCCGTAGAGGAGACGAACATGCTGACGGACCAACACAAACGAAGCTATCAGCACAACGGATACGTCGTCGTCAAAGGGCTCTTCAGCTCGGACGAAGTCGCCGCGTACCGCGAACACTTCATGACCTTGCGCAAGCATGGCACCTATCCGGGCGATCTTGCCGGCGTCGATTCCACCAGCGCCGATCCGCTTAAGCGCTATCCGCGCATGATCCACATGCACCGTTGGGACGACGTCTCACTGCGCTGGATGCTGGAGCCGCGCCTCAACGCCTGCATGACCGGGCTGTTGGGCCGTGAGCCCTACGCGGTGCAAACCATGGTCTACTTCAAGCCCGCTGGCGCGCGTGGGCAGGCGCTCCATCAGGATAATTTCTACTTGCGCGCCCAGCCGGGCACCTGCCTGGCCGCCTGGATGGCGCTGGACCGCTGCGAGGAGGCGAACGGCTGTATGCAGATCGTGCCGGGGAGCCATACCTGGCCGCTGCTCTGCACCGAAAAGGCGGATACCACGGTCAGCTTCACCGACGTGACCGTGCCGCTGCCGCCCGGCGCGGAGGTGCAGCCCGTCGTCATGGACGCCGGGGACGTCCTGTTCTTCAACGGTGCCCTCGTGCACGGCAGCTACCCGAACACGACGACCGATCGCTTTCGGCGCGCGCTCATCGGGCATTACGTCGAAGGAGCCGCCGAGCAGGTCGCCACCTTCTACCATCCCGCCCTCCGCATGGACGGGACGGTCGTGGAGCTCGAAACGAGCCGGGGCGGAGGAGCATGCGGCGTCTGGGCAGAGCGCGAGGGGGACTACGTGGCGGAGCTCGCCGGGCAGGAGGCGGTGGTCCGCAAGCACGAGTAGTGCCGGTGGCCGCCGAACGTCTTCCGAAGCTGGTGGCGGATGGAGCCGGAACGCGGAGTCTGCAGCGCTACGTAGGCGTTCCAACTGCCTCGTATGCTATGGATCGGTCCCGATCCCGTGCAAGACGGCGTCTACGATCTGTTCGAGCAGCTCGTGCGACGAATAGGAGGAGGGCAGCACCCGAGTGGCAAGCTTGTAGTAGAGCAGCGGGCCCATCAGAAGGCTTGCCAGGAAGACGGTATCGACGTTCGGGCGCAGTTCTCCCCGCTCCTGAGCTCGCTCGATGAAGTGCGTCATACATTGCAGACGCGGCGCATACACACGCTCGTACAGAACCCGTGCGAATTCAGGATGAGCCCGGGCTTCCCCAAACAACCGGAAGACCAGCCGCTCGTGCAGTGGATGCGTTTCCAGCATATGGAAGGGCTCTTTGAGGAATGTGAGCAGATCGGCGCGCAGTTCGCCCGTATCGACGAGCTTGCCATGACCGTGGAGCTCGCTCAGCGCATCCAGAATCAGCGCCTCCTTGGAGAGCCAGCGTCGATAGATCGTCGTCTTCCCGACGCCGGCTCGCGCCGCGATCGCCTCGATCCGCGTGCCCTGGATGCCTTCCTCGGCTACCAGCTCGAGTGTTGCGTCGAGGATCGCCCGGTGGGACCTGGCACTCCGCGGACGCCCGACCCCGCCGCGTTTTTTCTGCTCGTGTACCGTCATCCGCTTGTTTCTCCTGAGACCGCGGCGATCATCCTACTGCGGCGCGAAATGGACGTCCGCCGGCATGCCCGCCTTGAGCTTGCCGCCCGTTGGAGCCAGGTCGAGCTTGACGGCATACACCGTCGTCTGGCGGCTGTCCTTGGTCTGAACGTTGCGCGGCGTGAACTCGGCCCGGGTCGCGATGTAGCTGACGCGCCCGGTGAACGTTTCGCCAGGGAACGAGTCGACCGTCACCGCGTAGGTTTGTCCGAGCGAAACGTGGCCGTACTGATCCTCCGGCACATAGATTTTCAGCGTCAGCTTGTCCACCGGCGCGACGACCATTACGGTGCTGCCCGGCGCAGCGAGCTCGTCCGGCTCGACCAGGCGTTCGAGCACGACGCCGTCGATCGGCGACGTGATCCGCTCGTTGCCCCCGGTGACTTCGGAGTAAAGGCGCAGCAGGGTTTGGCCTTTGTGGATCGGATCTCCCTCGTTGGCGTAGACGAATTTCACCCGGCCGCCGGACAGGGTGGCGAGGTTGGTCTCGGTGACCTCGATCGTCCCCGAGAGGATCGAATCCGCGGTGGTTGCCGCTGCCCGCCGTGTGTAATAGACCGTGCCGCCCACTGTCAGTACGATCAAGACGACGATGGCGGCGATTATTTTCCGGCGCATAGCTGTTCCTTACCGTCGATTGAGCCCGGTGGCCACGATCGCGTCTGCATCGTTTCAGGACCGCTCCTGCGGTGGTTGAGCCGGCGCTTTGACCGACGAGATAAAAACATCCTCCAGGGTCGGCGCGATCCATTCAATCGAACGCACCTCCAATCCCTCGGCGCTGAGCAGCCTACGAATGGCCTCCCGGTATGTGCTCGCGCTCGGCACGACGGCGTGAATCTGGGCGCCATAGAGGGCGACTTCCTCAAGCGGAAGCCGCCCGCTCTGCTGCGCCGCCTTCAGCGTTTGCATCGCCACCTCGGGGTTGGAGACGGCGATCTCCAGCACGTCGCCGCGCATCTGAGTCTGCTTGAGCCGACTCGGCGTATCGATGGCGACCAGCCGCCCCTGGCTGATGAAGCCGATGCGCTGGCAGAGCTCCGCCTCGTCCATGTAGTGCGTCGTCACCAGCACGGTCACGCCTTCGTTGGCCATGCCGTAGATCAACGTCCAGAAATCGCGCCGGCTGATCGGATCGACCCCGGCAGTCGGCTCGTCCAGAAAGACCACTTTGGGCCGGTGGACGATCGCGCAGCCGAGCGCCAGGCGCTGCTTCCATCCGCCGGACAAGTTGCCGGTCAGCACGTTCTGGCGCCCATCCAGGCCGGCCATGTGCAGGATTTCGGCCTGGCGCTTGCGTAGCTCGTGAGAAGACAGGCCGTAGACCATGCCGTAGAAGCGAATGTTTTCCGCGGCCGTCAAGTCGTTGTACAGCGTAAATAGCTGCGACATGTAGCCCACGACGGCGTGCATGGCTTTGGTCTGCGTGGAGGAGTTGAGGCCCAGCACGTGGGTGCTGCCGGACGTCGGATGGAGCAGTCCCAGCAGCATCCGGATCGTCGTCGTCTTGCCGGCCCCGTTAGGTCCCAGCCAGCCGAAAACTTCCCCCGCGTTCACGCTGAAGCTCACATTGTCCACCGCGACGAAGTCGCCGAACTTCTTCGTCAGGTTGTGGACGACGATCGGATGCTGCAGGTCGATCATGCCGGCACGTCCGGTGGCTCGGTCGACTCGGCCGGCCGCGGCTCCGCTTGCCGCCGAACTAGACCGATATACGCTTCTTCCATCCGTACTTCTATTTCGCGCAGCTCGTCATGCGCGATACCGGCCGCCGCCAGCGCGGCGTCGATCTGTGGCTTGCGCGCCGGAACGTCGTCCACAAAGATGTGCAGCTTCGCGCCGTACGCTTGCACCTCTAGCACGCCCTCCAGTCCGGCCACGCGCTCGCGGGCCGCGGCGGAAAGCGAAGGCGTAAACTCGATCAGACGGCCGGGCAGCATAGCCTTGATCTGCGCTGGCGTGCCGGCGGCGATCAGCTTGCCCGCGTAGATCAAGCCGATCTGCGTGCAGCGCTCGGCTTCGTCCATGTAGGGCGTGCAAACAAAGATCGTCAGCCCATGCTCCGCCCGCAGGCTGCCCAGCAGACTCCAGAACTCCCGCCGGCTGACCGGGTCGACGCCGAGCGTGGGCTCGTCAAGCATGACCACCTGTGGCGCATGGATCAGACTGCAGGCCAGCGCCAGTTTTTTCTGCATCCCGCCTGAAAGCCGGCCCGCCAGACGGCCCGTGAAATCGCTCAGACCGGCGAACGCCAGGAGCTCCGGGATGCGCTTTTTCTGATCTGCCCGGCTGACGCACTGGATGCCGGCAAAGAACTGCATGTTCTCCATGACCGTCAGATCGGCGGGCAAAACGTTCTGATGCGCGATGTAGCCCACGCGCTCGCGGATCGGATAGGTGTCACGCATCGAGTCGAAGCCCAGAATACTACTTTCACCCGCCGTGCGGGTCAGCAAGCCCAGGATCACGCGCGTAGTCGTGCTCTTCCCGGCTCCATCGGGGCCGATCAGACCGTAGGTCTCGCCGGGGGCGACCTCCAGCGTCAGATTGTCGACCGCCGCGATCGATCCGCGGCGGGTCTTGAAGTGCTTGGTCAGCCCCTTCGCGGAGATTGCCGGGTCGTTCATGGCGCGGTCCTTCTCGCTCGGTCGCCGGCTAGTCCAGGCGCTTCTTGAGATTCCTGGCGGCGACCACGATCACGATCAGCGTGTAGATCCCCAACGCCAGGGCATCCTGCCACACAAAGCTCAAGCCGACGCCTTTCGTGAAGATTCCCCGCGAGATACGGATGAAATAGGTCATCGGCAGGATGCCCCCGATGAACCGCGGGATCGCCGGCATGGCCCGCCGCGGGTAGATCATCCCGCCCAGGAGCAGGCCAAACATCGTGCTCGGCAGGGTCATTTGCAGCGCCTGCTTCTGGGTCTTCGCCCGGTTCGACATCAGCAGCCCCAGACCCAGGCTCGACGCAATGAAAAGCACGACCAGCCAGAAGTAAAGCAGCAGGCTGCCCTGGAAGGGCACGCCGAACCAGAAGATCCCGATCGCCAGCACGACTCCAAACGCGAGGAGACACAGCACCAGTAGCGGGATCATCTTGCTCAGGACGAGCTCGAGCGGGCGCGTCGGCGTAACCAGGATTTGCTCGATCGTCCCTAGCTCACGTTCCCGCACAATGACGAACGCGGCCTGTTGTACGGCCAGCGTCTGTAGGAGCAGCCCGACCAGCCCCGGCAGGAGGAACCAGATATCGATCATGTCCGGGTTGTAGAGCACGCGCGTCGAGGTGGTGATCGGCAGCGCGGCGGCGCTGGTGGACGGCTTGATCGTGCCGCCTTTACGGATCACCTGCTCCGAGGTGAGCTGCAGTGCGAAATTTTGGGCCACGAGCGAGGCGGCACTGAAGCCCGAGCTGACGCTTGAGCTATCGGAGCCATCCAGCACCATCAGCACACTCGCCGTTCCCCGATCCGTCTTCGTGGCAAAACGGGGCGGAATGACGAGGCCGGCTCTGACCTGGCCACGGTCGATGGCGGCGATCACTTCGGCTTCGCTCTGCAGATGCAGCGTGGCGTTGAAATACTGTGAATTGACCAGCGCCTCGACAAGCTCGCGGCTTTTGCGGTCGCGGCTCTGGTCGACGATGGCCGTCGGGATATGATACACGGTGGTGTTGGCCGCGTATGCGTACAGGAACAATTGCATCAGCGGCAGGCCGAGGATGAAGATCAGCCCGCGGCGATCCCGCAGCATTTGAATAACTTCTTTGCGAGACAGGGCGGCGAGACGCTGTAAACTCTTGCGCATTGGAGGTCTCCGCTCAGTCTAAGCTCGACCGGAAGAGGCGGGCCGCTACGAGGATGATCACCACCAGTAAAACGCCCAGGGCAGCGACTTGCTGCCAGATGGCCTCGATCCCTGCCCCTTTGGTGAAGATGCTGCGCGCGATCGGGATGAAATAGGTCAGCGGAAAAATCGAGCTGAGCCAGCGCAGCACCGGCGGCAGCGCGTAGGCCGGGAAGAGAAACCCGGCCAAAAACATCCCCGTGAAGTTGAACAACAGGCTCAGATACTGCGCCTGCATCTGGCTCTGCGACGCGACCGAGATTGCCAGGCCCAACCCCAGGCCGGAGAAGGCAAACAGGGTACACAGCGCCATGAATAGCACCACATTTCCCAGGAAGGGCACGCCGAAGATGAAGATCCCGGCCAGTAGAATCGTCGTCATGTTGGCGAAGGCGATCAAGAGATTCGGGATCGTCTTACCCAGCATCAGCTCGACCGGCCGGATCGGCGTCACCAGGAGCGCCTCGATCGTCCCCACTTCGCGCTCGCGCACAACTGCCAGCGCCGTCAACGACAGCGTCAGCGCCTGCAGGAGCATGGCGATCATCCCGGGAATAAGGAACCAGATATCGCGAACATCCGGGTTATAGAGAATCCGAATGTCCAGATTCAGGGGCGTGACCGGCCGCTGGATCAGGCTGATGGCATATGATTGGGAAATGGCGTTGGCCATGTTGTACGCCGAGTTGGTCGTAAACGAATCCGAGCCGTCGACCAACATCAGAACGTTGGCCTGGCGCAGCTTGACCTTCGCCGCAAAATCTGGTGGAACGAGTATGCCGAGGCTGGCTTGCCCACTGTCGATCGCTTTGATCACGTCTGCCTGGCCCGAAACGGTGGCGACGATGTCGAAGTAATTTGAGTGGACCATCGCATTCAAATACGACCGGCTCGCAGAGCTGACACTCTGATCGGCCACGACCATCGGGATATGCTTGATATCCGTATGGATCGCCGTCGCAAACAGCGACAGCTGCAGCAGCGGCATGAGCATCAGGAGGGTCAGCGTCGGGCGATCGCGGAGCACTTGAATCAGCTCTTTTTGGGTGATTGCCCAGATACGGCGCAGCATCGCAGCTCCTGTGGAAGCACAAAGCCGTATACAACCCGGAGAAACGCAACGGTATCGTATCATAAATATATCGGAGCTACCTTCCCGGCGAGGGCTTGACCCGTACTCGGCGGGACGGCGATCTCCAGGGCGCATGATCGGCTATAGTGGGAGGGCCCACAATCGGTGGCCGTCGATCAGGAGCTGAGATGCACGTACGCTCACCCAGGAAGCGTCTCTTCCGCTGGCTGATCCCCTCCTGCTGCGAGCGCAGAGCCTGGCCATCGCCGTGCTTACCGTCAGCAGCAGCCTACGCAAGCGCCGCGCAGGGCAGCTCCGCCCCCAGCTCTCGAAGGCTGCGCGGGCATGGTAGAGCGCCTGGCGCAGGCTGTGTCTTGGTCCCAATCATGTCGTCCGGCAGACCGAGGGAGGGGTGATGCAATACTTTAAGCCACGCGCAGCCGGCCAATTCGTAGGCGACTGCATGCCCTTCTTCCACGACGGTACCTTCCACCTCTTTTACCTGCTGGACGAGGACCATCACAGGGCCAGAAACGGCTTCGGTGGGCACCAGTGGGCCCATGCTTCGTCCGGCGATCTGGTCCACTGGCGGCATCATCCGTTGGCCGTTCCCGTCGGCGCTGAAGGTGAGTACGACTATCTGTCGATCTGTACCGGGTCGGTCTTCTACCACGCGGGCATCTTCTATGCCTTTTACGCCACGCGGCGCGTAGACGAAACCGGCCGGCGGAGCGAGCATCTCTGCCGCGCGACGAGCCCCGACGGCGCCCACTTCACGAAGGACCCGGCGAATCCGCTGGCCTCGCCCCAGGCGTGGTACGACCGCTATAACTTCCGCGACCCCTGTGTCTTCCGCGATGACCATTCGGGCCAGTTTCACATGCTCGTCACGGCGTGTCTGAATACGCCGGAGGTGGCCGGCCGCGCGGGCTGCCTGGCCCACCTCGTTTCCTCCGACCTTGCCACCTGGGAGCTGCGGCAGCCGTTTCTGGCCGGTCGGCCCGGCCGGCCGGGGTACTACGTGGCACCGGAGTGCTGCGACTATTTCCACTGGAATGGCTGGTATTACCTGGTTTTCAGCGATCCGCCGCATGCGACGACGTACTGGATGGCGCGCGAGCCTGCCGGCCCATGGTCCATCCCCGCCAACGCTACGTTCGACACGCCGATGGCACGCGTCTTCAAGACCGCCGCCTTTACCGGCGGACGGCGGCTCGCCGTCGCGTTCTTAACCTCCCTCGCGGGTGACAAGGACGATGGCGCCTGGGAGTATGGCGGCAACGCCGTCTTTCGGGAGCTCGTTCAGCACGAGGACGGAACCCTGGGTACGAAATGGCCCGTGGAGATGATCCCTCGAACTGCGCCGCCGGCCGTGGTACGTGGCCCGTTTCGTGTACGCCGAAACGACGGCGCCGTCACGCTCGCGGGTGTTCCGCCGGATGCGCGCATCATCCTCGACATTTCGCCCGGGCTCGACGCCGCCTATTTTGGCCTGCGTCTGCGTGGATCGGTGGATGGCTCGCCGGGCTACGAGTTAGCGTTTGCTCCCCGCGAGCAGACCGTCCGCATCTTCGCCGTCGACAATTCAGGGACGTTGGCGAACCGGGCGATCACCAACGTGGCCGGGCTGGATCTCCCCTTCACCGTGGACATCCTTCTGTACGGCGACATCGTCGACGTCTGTGTTGATAACCGGCGCTGTCTATGCACGCGCCTACCGGAGCTCCGCGGCGATACGCTCGCGCTCTTCAGTCAAATGGGCGAAGTGACCTTCGGCGACGTCGACGTATCTCCACTGGTGCCGCCGGAGGCGCAAGGTTGCAGCGCGTCATTGTGATGCGAAGGGGGTAGCGGCAGCGGGCGCTGCATGCTCCATGCTACAATGCCGGCGCTGCCCTGCACGTTGCCGACCGCGTCTGTCGCTCGTCCGCGGGCGTACCGAAAGGTGTCGTCGATCATGACCAAGCAAGAGTTGCACACGGATCGCGAAGCGGTCGAGAATGCGTCCGCGCCTCCGCTTCCCGCCGGGCGCTATTTCAACCGGTCTCTGAGCTC
Organism: Chloroflexales bacterium; assembly: GCA_038254585.1. Lineage (GTDB taxonomy): Bacteria > Chloroflexota > Chloroflexia > Chloroflexales > Kallotenuaceae > JBBSGA01. The sequence continues at coordinate 22,189 of JBBSGA010000047.1, forward strand.
GATCGAGTTCGACCGCCGGGTGCTGGGCGAGGCGCTGAGCGCGCGCCATCCGCTGCTGGAGCGCGTCCGCTTCCTCGGGATCTTCTCGTCCAATCTGGACCGCTTTTTCATGGTGCGCGTCTCGGCGATCCACGAGCAGATCGAGGCCGGTCTCGTCGGCCCGGGCCCCGGCGGGCTCACGCCCGCCGAGCAGCTTGCGCGGATCAAGCCGCTGGTCGAGGAGCTGACGGCGGCGCAGCACCGCTGCTGGTGCGATGAGATCCTGCCCCAGCTGCGCGAGCACGGTATTCGTGTGTGCGATTACGCGGACCTGACGGCGGACGAGCGGGCGACGGCGCGCCGGATCTTCAACGACGAGATCTTCCCGGTGCTCACGCCGCTGGCCTTCGATCCGGGCCATCCCTTTCCCCACATTTCCAATCTGAGCCTGAACCTGGCCGTCGTGATCAATAAAGGTCCCGGCGATGAGCGCTTCGCCCGCATGAAGGTGCCCGAGGTGCTGCCGCGGCTCATGCCCGTCGACGGCGCGCTCGTCTGGCTCGAGCAGATCATCGCCGCGCATCTGGATACGCTCTTCCCGGGGATGCAGGTCGTCGAGGCCTATCCGTTTCGCGTCACACGCGACGCCGACGTCGAGCCCGAGGACGACAAAGTGCCGGATCTCCTCCTGGCCGTGGAGCGCGATCTGCGCCGCCGCCAGTTCGGGCAGGTGGTTCGCCTGACCGTGGATCAGTCGATGCCGCCCCGCATCGTCGAGATCTTGCGCGAGAATCTCGAAATCACCCCCAGGGACGTCTACCGCGTCAAGCGCACGATGGGGTTGGCCGCGCTGGCCGAGCTGTACGCGATCGACCGGCCGGATCTCAAAGACCCACCGTTCGTCCCGTCGGTTCCCGGCGAGCTGGCCGGTGCGCCCGATCCGCTTGCCGCGGCCCAGACCGGCAACCTCCTGATGCATCACCCCTTCGACTCATTTCTGGCGGTGGTCGATCTGATCCGCGCCGCGGCCGAGGATCCCCAGGTGCTGGCGATCAAACAGACGCTCTACCGCATCGGCCACGACTCGCCCATCGTCGACGCCCTGATGGAGGCCCGCGCGCAGGGGAAGCAGTTGACGGTCCTGGTCGAGATCAAGGCGCGCTTCGACGAAGAGCACAACATCGAGTGGGCCGAGAAGCTCGAAAACGCGGGCGTGCACGTCGTCTACGGCCTCGTCGGGCTCAAAACCCACTGCAAGCTGCTGCTGATCGTGCGCAAAGAGCGTGACGGCCTGCGGCGCTACGTGCATCTCAGCACGGGCAACTACAACGTCGCCACGGCGCACCAGTACACCGACGTCGGGCTGCTGACCGCCGACCCGGAGATCGGCGCGGATGCCTCCGACCTTTTCAACTACCTCACGGGATACTCGGCGCAGGAGCACTTCCGCGTCTTCGGGGTGGCGCCTGCCAGTCTGCGCCGCGAGCTGCTCGATCTGATCCGCCGCGAGATCGAGTGGCAGCGCAAGACGGGGACCGGTGCAATCGTCATCAAAATGAATACGGTGACCGATCTCGAGCTGATCGATGCGCTCTACCGCGCCGCGCAGGCCGGCGTCCAAATTGAGTTGATCGTGCGCGGCGTCTGCCTGCTGCGGCCCGGCCTTCCCGGCCTTTCTGAGAACATCCGCGTTCGCTCGATCGTCGGGCGCTTTCTCGAGCACAGCCGCCTTTTGCAATTCCACAACGGGGGCGCCGAGGAGATCTACCTGACCTCCGCCGATCTGACGGCGACCAACCTCGACCGCCAGGTCGAAGTGCTGGTCCCGGTGTTACGGCCGGCGGAGCGCAGGCGGCTGCACGACATCCTGGCCGCCTATCTCCGCGATACGGCCAACGCGCATCTGCTGCAGCCCGACGGCTCCTATACCCGGCCCACGGCTGATGGTCCCGAGTTCGACGCTCACGCGTGGCTGATCGCCCAGGCCGAGGCGCAGCTGGCGACACGTCTTCCCAGCGGTGACTGGCGCCTGGAGCCGGCCGGTCCGCGGAGTGCGCCGGCGCCTGAGCAGACCGCCTGACGCTCAACGGGCCGGCGCCATCTCCGCCCAGAAGTGCGATAGACACACCCGACGGTTCCATCATCATTCGAATGCGGGTGTGCGCACCCGCCGAGCCACGGTGCTCCTGCCAGCGGCGGATCACATCCGAAGGGATGTGATGCTGCTCGCCCCGGTGTGAGATCGACGTTTCACCTCGATTTTGGGGCGCCCGTAGCTCGAACGCTTTCGTAAGCTATAGACAGTCAGATAATGATCTGTAGGGGCAGCCCCCCGTGGCTGCCCCGGGCACGCACAGGGGCGTGCCCCTACAGTCCAAAACATTATCTGAAAGACTATAGTCGGACAATGTTACATTAGCTGTATGCACAGATTTGCTTCCCTGACCTTGGCGCCGCACGATGGTGACCACCGCACGTCCTGTGCGCGGACTGCGAGGCCACCATGCTCACTTCCACTCCCGAACCTGACATCTTCGACCCCGACCGCTGGGGCCTCCCCGCCGAGGCTATCGCCGGCTTGGGCAACCGCCTCTGTGCCTTGTGGACCCGCTTTCGCCCCTGCTTCCGCACTGCCACCCGTGACGGCTCTCTCCACGCCTGGACCTATCTGCGCGGGGTC
>JBBSGA010000048.1:0-24729 GCA_038254585.1 Chloroflexales bacterium
CCCCCCGGATCCCGGATCCCTGCTTGGAGCGCATATAAAGTCCGGCCAGGTCCGATCGTAGCGGACCTGGCTGGACACCGGCCCAACTGCAGCCGAGATTAATCGGCGGCGATGGGCGCATTCAGTCTATGTTCAGCCAACCCTGCTGTTCCGCTAGCCTAACGGCGTCCCAGCGATTGCGGAGCTCGAGCTTTTCGAGGATGCGATGGACGTGGCCTTTCACGGTTCGCACTTCGATATGCAGCGCGGTTGCGACCTCCTGTGTGCTACGGCCCTCCGAAATAAAGCGAAGCACCTCGAGCTCACGTCGTGTAAGCGGCGTCGTGAGTGTAGGTGGTACCGCTTCCACAGGCGCGCGGGCCGCCAACCGTGCGAAAAGCTGGGCCGTTACTTCCGGTGAGCACTGGGCCACACCGCGCTGCACGGCGGTGATGGCCCGGGCAATCTCACCTGCCGAGGCATCTTGAAGACTATAAGCCCCCGCGCCGGCTTCGATACAGGCAAGAATGAGGTTGATGTCGTTCGGCAGCTCTACGACCACGACCTGCGCTGGTGGTACCAGACCACGTGCAAGCCGGATCCAGGCGATCGCGGCGTCTCGCCCGATGCCCCCGTCAAGCAGTAGCACGTGACCCAGCGGGTTGGACAGTAAGCTTGGTGCGACGGGGGATGCGGAATAGGTGTCGACCAGGAACAGATCTATGTAGGGCGCCATCAGGGCCACGAGGCTCTCACGCAAGAGCCGGCTGTTGCTAACAATGCTTATAGCAACCGGCGCGATCTGAGCCGCCCCTTCGTTCGGCACGGTGAGTCTGGGAACTATCGTCTGGGCTGGGGGCAAGGCTGCTTGGGCTGGCTCGTTTGCCGTGGACGAGGATGATGGCGCAGCTACGTAGATCGTCTTCATCCGAATTCCCTTTTTTATTGAGACCAGCTCCTGGTCTTCCCCGTCGCCACCGCGTGTGCCGGTCCTGATGGTCCCAAGGTGGTTGTCCTCGCGACGACCGGTCTGCGTCTTAACGGCTCGGCGTGCAAGCGTGGCTGGTCAAGTCCGCGATCAAGGGTATACTCGGACCCCCGACGCACCGATTTCGCGTTCGCCAGCTCCGGGCATGGCCGCAGCGAGCCCGGCGACATGCGTGCGAACGACTCACGCATGCTGGGGGGAGGAAGAAGCATGGAGCAGACGCATACTGATTAAAGCACAATCATGGAAAATATCAACCCGCCAGATCAGCATCCGCCTGCCAATTTCCTGGTTGACTTGCTACACCCGCTGGTGTACCATGGACGCGCTGATACGGGTTCTCGTCGCTTTTGGCTGTGATGAATCACCCCCCAGATGTAACAGCAAGTTTCCGGGTTTCCGCCGAAATCGTATCTGTCGCGCGGGTTGTCACCGCGGCGTTTTCAACTATTTAGAGCCGCTCGGGCGCCGTGGCCTCGCTGCCGTCGCCGGCGAACGACGTGACGCGCTGCATAGGTCTCGTCCACAACATTTCACAAGCCGGCCGTCTATAACGTTGCACTGCGATGCTCCGGCTATCGCCACCGAGGCGGAGAACGTAAGCTCATTAGCTACTACTGCTACATCCCTCGGATCCCGGAGGCCCGAGCGAGGGGCTGGCTGCGTCGCGCTCGGCGAGGTTGCGCCGTCAACGGCGCAGAAGATGCGCGCTGCCCAAGCGGACACGAGGTGCAACCGCCAGAGAACAGAACGCCAGCCGATCCATCCCGCTCAACACCTCACAAGCACGCCGAGGGCCAATCGTCCTCGAACGTAGGGTGAGGCGCCGGGAGCGAGGCGACCGCTCGACGAGGGCAGCTCCCGACGTCTCGAGCTCGATATTCGCTATGAAAGGGGAATGATCATGGCCGACGAGCCGCAGCCCGGCACGGACACACAGGCTCCCGATCCCAACGATTTCCTCCCGTTTGAACGTGACGCCAACGACCAGCCTACGCGCGCGGTGGGGCCTGTTCCAGCCAACCAGTTCAAGTATATCGGGCAAGCCTTGAAGGCGGATGAATTCACCGCCTACGTGCAGAACTACAACTTCGGGCAGATTCCCCCCGACTTCATCGTTCTGCACCACTCGGCGATTCCTGGTACCGTCGCCGCACACGTCCCGAACTCGACGCTCTGGGACGGCGGCGAGGATGGGCTAAGTGAGGATCAGATCAAGCAGCGCCGGTTGGGGAAGCTGGCCGGTCTACGCGAGTATTATCGCACCCAGCTGTTCTGGGATGCCGGACCGCACCTGTATATCGACGACCGCTATATTCATCTCTTTACGCCGATGTCCGAGATCGGCATCCACGCGAAGTGGGCCAACAGTTTCAAGCCCGGGGGCAAGCTGCACTACTCGATCGGCATCGAAGTGATCGGCTACTACGAGCGCCTCCAGTGGCCCGCGCCGGTGGCGCGTCTCGTCGGCCATGCTGTCGCCGTCCTCAAACGCCGGCTCGGCACGTTCGAGCTGAAATATATGTACCCCAACGGCAATCCTGGGATGATCGGGACCGGCGATCAGCAACGGTGCGCGCACCCGGAGCGCCTGACGTTCGGCGGACTCTCGTCCCATCGTGACTATAACAAGCCGCAATGTCCGGGGGCGGCGATTACCGAAGATTTCTATGTGGGTGTGATCAACGCGGCCTGGCAGCGGCTGATGAATCCTGGCCAGGATGACGTCGTCCACTCGATGTCGACCACTCCGCAGCCCGCTCCGGGAACCTATCGCATCACCGCCGATACCGCTAACATCCGGCAGGGACCAGGCACGAGCTTCCCGGTCGCTTTGAACGGCCAGGCAAAGCTGGCGAAGGACACACAGGTCGAGTTCGATACAATCAATGACGGCGAGGCCGTCAACGGCGACCAGTGGTGGGGGCATCTCAAGGACGGCACCGGGTTCGTCTCTTTAGAACTGGCCGCGCCAATCGCGGTCACGGGCAAGACGTCGACCGAAGTCAATCTGCGGGCCAACGCGGGCGCGGATCAGGCGATCGTGCAGGTATTGGCGCAGGGCACGCCGGTGATGGTACTGCAAGATACTCAGACGGTGGACGGCGGAACCTGGGTCAAAGTGCGCGTAGGGCAGGTCGAGGGCTGGGTCAATCAGCATTTCTTGGCATAATAGCCGGAAAGCGAGCGGCGTGCCCAACGATCGGAAATGCGGGCACGCCGGTTCGCATGCGCCGGTTGCCTCGGTTCGACTGGCCTGGGGTATCGAGCAGGCCAGCCAGATTGCCCACGTGTCGGCTCGCCCTCTTCACCTGGGCGGGCTCCGGATATCCCACGAACAAGGAGACGAAGCTTATGGCCCGCACGGTCTACGCCTTGCTTGCCGGCATCGATCAGTACCCCGCCCCGATTCCGCAGCTACACGGCTGTGTCAACGATATCAACGCGATCCATCAACTCCTGGAGCAGCGCATTGGCGGCGGCGACTACCAGCTCGACGCGCTCGTCCTCACGAATGACCAGGCGACGCGCCAGGCGGTCATCGACGGGTTCCGCAACCACCTGCGCAAAGCCGGCGCGAGCGATGTCGCCCTCTTTTATTACAGCGGACACGGCTCGCAGGAGAAAGCGCCGGCCGAGTTCTGGTTCCTGGAACCGGACCAGCTGGATGAAACGATCGTCTGTTATGACAGCCGCATGCCCAACAACTACGATCTCGCGGATAAAGAGCTGGCAAAGTTGATCGAGGAAATCGGCGCGAACAATCCGCACACGCTCATCATCCTTGACTGCTGCCATTCCGGCTCGGGGACGCGGGCGATAGATGCGCCCCGTGTCCGGCGGGCGCCCACCGATCAGCGGCTGAGGCCGGTCGATACTTTTATCGTCAGCCTGGACGAGCTCAAAGCACGACCGCAGACGCGCGGCACGTCGCAGACCAAGATGGATTGGGTCACACTGCCGCCCGGCAAGCATATCGCAATCGCCGCCTGTCGTGACGATCAGGAAGCCAAGGAATACGATGGCGGTGGGCAGCAGCGCGGTGCCTTCTCGTACTTCCTCACCGACACACTGCAGCATGCGGGGGGCAGCGTAACCTACCGCGATCTGTTCAACCGCACCACGGCGAGCGTGCTGCGCAACGAGGTGGAGCAAAGCCCCCAGATCGAAGCGAGCGATACGGACGATCTGGAGCAACCCTTTCTCGGCGGCGCCGTGGGCGCGCAAACGCAATATTTCACGCTAAGCTGTAACGCCGCCGACGAATGGATCATCGACGGAGGCGCGGTGCACGGCATTCCGCCGGTGAGCGGCGACGAGAGCACGGTGCTGGCGCTCTTTCCCTTCAATGCATCTCCGGACCAGCTGCGCGATCTCGGGGCAAGCATCGGTACCGCGCGGGTGACGGCCGTCCGGCCGAACGCGAGCACCGTGGAAGTGAGTCTGCGCGACAAGAGCGCGCCCGATCCACAGCAGACGTATAAGGCCGTCGTCACCAGCCTCCCGATGCCAGCGCTTAGCGTCGGCTTCGAGGGCGATGCGGACGGCCTGAAACCCGTCCGGGATGCACTCGCCACGGCCGCGCCAGGAGGGAAGCCTTCTCTATTCGTGCGGGAGGGCGATTCGGGCGGGGACCAACGACAGCCAGCGCTGCGCCTGCTGGCCCAGAACCAGGTATATCGCATCACGCGCGCGGGTGATGACCGCGCTCTGGTCGCCGACATCTCCGGCTACAGCGCCGACAATGCGCGCGTGATCGTCGGCCGGCTGGAGCATATTGCCCGCTGGCAAACGATCGCGGGCCTCGCCAATCCATCCAGCAGGCTTGGACCTGACGCCGTCCACGTCGATCTGTACCGCGTGACGGGTCCGCCGGCCAGTAGCAGTCCGGACAGTATACCGATCGAGCCCATCCCGAGTACGTCGGCGATACGCATCGAGTACACGCAGCAAAACGGCACGTGGACACCGCCGAGCTTCAAGGTAAAGCTCCGCAACACGAGTAATGAGCGGCTCTATTGTGCCCTGCTGGACCTGACGGAGACATTTGCCGTCGATCCCGGTATGCTGCCAGGCGGGCGCATTGCGCTCGACCCAGGGCAGGAAATATGGGCCAATGGGGGGCACGCCATCACCGCCGTCGTTCCGGACCAGCTGTGGGAACAGGGTATCACCGAGTTCAAGGATCAACTGAAGCTGATCGCCAGTACGGCAGATTTTGATGCCACCCTAGTCAAGCAGCCGGACTTGGACATGCCGCTGCCCGCCAGAGGCGTTCAGCGCGGCCTTGGACCGATGAGCACGCTTGACCGGCTGATGGGCCGCGTTCAAACCAGAACCTTCGTCACCGGCGCCGGCAATGACACGTATGCCGACTGGATCGCAAGCGAGGTTAGCATCACCACTGTACGGCCGCTGGAAGGGACACCGGTGCCGAACACCGGCACCGGCGCAACGCTCGGCGGCGCGGTAACAATCGAGCCGCATCCGCAGCTACAAGCCCAGGCGCGCCTTGCCACGGCGCCCCAGGCGGGCCGCGACGTCGGCAACTTGCTGCTACCGGCGATCCTGCGCGACAACCCGCTCGTAAGCGAGCCCTTTCAGTTCACCGAAACGCGGGGCACCGCTCCAGCGCTACGCGTGCTGGAGCTGAGCAACATCGCCGACCCGAATGTCGTCACACCCGACCAGCCGTTAGTTCTGCACGTCGACACGCCGCTGGCCGCGGACGAGCACGTCTTGCCCATCGGCTTCGACGGCGAGTTCTTCCTGCCGCTCGGGAGCGGACGATACGTCGACGGCCGGACGGAGATTCGCCTCGAGCGCCTGCCAGCCGCCGTGGGGCAGGGGGGTACCCGCGACCTGGGAGGCTCCATCCGCATCATGTTTCAGAAGATCGTCGGCCAGCGACTCGGGCTCCAGTACCCCTACCCGCTGCTGGGAGCCAACGACCTCAAAGACGACGGAACCGTCGCGTTCGAGCCGAGGCCTGAGGTGGTCAGCCAGCGGGTTTCCCAGGCCAAGCGCATCCTGCTCTACATCCATGGCATCATCGGCGACACGCGCGGTATGGTCGCCAGTGCCGGGGGGCTGAAGCTCGCCGCACAACTTGGTGGACCTGCCGCCGATGGCCCGTCACCTCTCGCACGGCAGTACGACCTGCTGTTGACCTTCGACTACGAAAATCTCAACACGCCGATCGAGCAAATCGGCCGCGACCTCAAACAGCGCCTCGAGGCAGTGGGCTTAGGCGCTAACCACGGCAAGACGCTGCACATTGCCGCTCATTCGATGGGGGGGCTGGTAGCACGCTGGTTTATCGAGCACGAAGGCGGCGCGCAGGTCGCGCAGCACCTGGTAATGTTGGGCACACCCAATGCAGGTTCGCCCTGGCCCACCGTCCAAGCGCTCGCAACGACGGTCCTCGGAATCGCCCTGAATGGCCTGTCGATCGCCGCTTGGCCTGCACGCATCTTATCCGGACTGATGATTGCGGTCGAGAAAGTCGATGTTGCGCTGGACGAGATGGAGCCGAGCTCGCCGTTATACCCAAAGCTCAACACCGGCGACGATCCGCATGTGCCGTACACGATCCTAGCAGGAGATACGTCGATCATCCCTGCCGTGCTGCAGACCCAGCCAAATGGACAGGCAAGCCGCTTCGCCGCTCTACTCAGCCGTCTCACACCTGGGAAACTGCTGGATACAGCCGCGGCCCTGGCATTCTACGGCCTGCCGAATGACATCGCGGTGAGCGTAGAGAGCATCACCCACGTGCCGACTAATCGCACGCCTCAGCCGGAGGTGCATGAGGTCGCCTGCGATCACCTGACCTATTTCAGCACGGCAGCCGGACTGGCTGCCCTCGCCGCCGCGCTGCCCGAGGCGTGAGACGGCAGCTCATCCGAAGGAGTATGTATGATCACGGCCGACAGCTCGATCATAGCCCCGCCATCCGGCCATCCAGAACAGGCGATCGGCTACATCACGGACCGCGGCTCTCCGTATACACCCGACGCGATCACGGCGATCGTGGGCTACTACTGGCGTTTCGCGCCGCCGGTAGGCATCGACCCCGTACTGGCCATCGCCCAGTGTATCCACGAGACGAGTGACCAGGACCCTACCACCGGCAAGTGGCTGGCGATCGCCTCATGGTGGTCGCAGCGTCCGCGGCGAAATCCGGCTGGCCTGGGCGTAACCGGCGTCACGCAGCGGGAGCAGCCGGCGGGTGCCGGCAAATCGTGGGCGTTCGACGAGCGCAGCCGAACCTGGCGGGAAGGCCTCAGCTTTCCCTCTTGGGAGGTCGCTTCTCGCGCGCATCTGGGGCGCCTGCTGGCCTATGCCCGTGGCGATGCACAGCTTAACGAGCCGCAGCGGAGCCTGTTGCAGGAAGCGCTTGCGTGGCGCCCCTTCCCGGCACAACTCCGGGGCACCGCGCAGACGCTCAAATTGCTCGGCGCCAAACACAATCCGACCGGGCAAGGCTGGGCTAAACCCGGGGATGCGTACGGCCAGAAGATCGCGGAGGTCGCCCAGGCTATCGTCGGCCATGGGTAACGCACGCGAGTTCGATTTGATCAGCTTCGCACCGTGTCGACCACGGAGATTGAGCGCATGCGATGGCATCACGGCTTTTGAATAAGGCCGCACGGAGGACCGCAATGGACGATATCACAGCCCAGGCACGCCGGGCGACGGACCAGTTGCTCGAGAGTGACGAAGATCGGTTGTACGCGGAATTGGGACGCCGGCTCCAGACAATGCGGAGTGATCCTGCCATCAGTAGCTCTTTCACTCCGCCCGCGAGCAGAGGTCTCGAGTCCTTGGCGGCCATCGACGATCTGCACAGTTTTGGCCAGCGCTTCTTCACACGGTTCGGGGGACAAGCTTACGAACTTATGTGTGGCGCGGGGGCCGAGGAGTCGGAGGACCGGCAGAAACTCCTCGAAGCCTTCGGCAGCGGCAAGGAAGCAGTCGCGCCGGCGCTGGCGACGCTATTAGTCAGCCAGCTTGGACTCGCACCGACGATTGCGAGCGTCGTTGCCTCCCTAGCCGTGAAGCTCTTCTTTAGACCGGGCTACGGTGCCATGTGTGCGGCCTGGAAATCGAAGCTTGACCAGCCGGCGAGTCAGCCATCCGGAACGCACGCGAAGATCCGCCGATCGACGCCGAGGTCGCCGCGCACGACCACCTCCACGGTGGGAGCAGCGATGTGAAAGTGGGCAAGGGCTGGGCCGAGGAAACTGCCGGAAAGCGACTCAAGCACCCCGATGGTCACCCGCCCTCGCTGCCCACTCTGCGACTGGTGGGCAGCGTCGATTCCCTCGCGTAGGATTCGCAGAGCCCGCTGCGCGTACGGCAGGAACGTTAGACCGAGATCGGTAAGCCTCACATGCCGGCCGCTCCGGAGGAACAGCGCGCCACCAATCTCGCGCTCCAGCGCCTGTACCCGGCGCGCTGATTGTTGGCTGGGCGATACCAAGCTCCCACGCTGCCCGGCTGAAGCTTCGCTCGCGGGCGATCCGTTCGAAGGCGCTCAGTTGGTCGAGGTCCATCGTGTCGTCTGTCGACGTTGGCTCGGCCAAGCCGGAACTGCACGTATGCTGGTGACAGCGGCACTCCTGCTGGCTGTCGAACTGCTCTGGCTCCCGCTTGGGGACACGTTCGCTACATTAGCCCCAGCCACGCTCCTGATCGCCGTCGGGTGCGGGTTGTTTCATCCAACACTTATCGCGCTCCACGCCATGCTGCTGCCGGGTGAACCAGGGCGGGCCACCTCAACCTTCTATATAGGCTTCGACCTTGGGATCGGCGCAGGAAGCTGGCTGCTCAGCGTCGTGCTCGACTACGCCGGTTTTCATGGTCTCTATGTAACGGCGGCACTTGTCGTCCTGGGAATAGTAGGCCTGGTACCTGGGCTGGCCGGGCGCCAGCCCAGCATGCCATCGTAACCAACATAGCCTAAAGAAACGCCACTATGAGGGCTATCATTCGCCCGGCGACGAAGGAGCAGCGGCTGGTTGGAGTCCAACCGTGTTCATCGATCGCCCCACATGGGTAATGCCAGGGTCGGCAGCTAAGCCAACGGAATCCACATGCAGTACTACGATTGTCCTATATGTATTACGCATGTTGTCACTGTATATGCATAGAACAAATCGTAAGATAAGGACATTCGCAGCATTGAGCTGAATGATGCCGCATCTACCACGCAACCCGGCCGCCTGAGAGCGGCCGACAGGAGGGGACCATATGATGAGTGTATCCAGACGTGCTTTCCCAGCCGCCGGTGGGGCCATTGCGCAGCTGCCATGCGCCCAGTACGGCAAGCCGGGTGCCCCGCGACCGGCGACGACACACGCCCGCCGCACGGAAGAGTACTGGTACACCGGCGCGATTTACGGCTCGCATATGCCGCTCGACACGGAGATCCACTGGCGGTGGGACAATCCGCTCAACCTCCTACCGGCATCGCTGCTTGTGCTCGTCGTGGTCGCCCTCGGCGCCCTCGTGGCTTAAGGGAGACGCAGTATGGAGGTACTTTGGGACACCCGCCTGGCAGAGGGGGCGCGCCAGATCAGGAGCTCCGCGATACGCGACCTGCTGCGCGTTACAGAGCAGCCCGACATGATTTCGTTCGCGGGCGGACTGCCGGCACCGGAGTGTTTTCCGGCCGACCAACTGGCCGCTGCCGCGACCCGGGTTCTCGCCGCGAATCCCGCGGCTGCCCTGCAATATGGGCCGACCGAAGGCTACCGGCCACTGCGCATGTGGCTCGCCGAGCGCATGCGGCACCAGCGCGTGCCGGTCCCAGTCGAACAGATCGTCGTCACCAGTGGCTCGCAGCAGGGCCTCGACCTGCAGGGCAAGCTGCTGATCGATCCCGGCGCGCCGGTTGCCGTGGAGGACCCGACCTACCTGGGCGCACTCCAGGCGTGGCGCCCCTATCGCCCACGCTTTGTCACCCTGCCGATCGACGCGGACGGCCTCGACGTCGACGGCCTCGCGCGTATGCTGGATGGAGGCGAGCGGCCGCGGTTCCTCTATGTCGTGTCGAGCTTTCAAAATCCCACCGGCACGACCCTGGCGCCAGGGCGCAGGCAGGCGCTGATCGAGCTGGCGGCGACCTACCACCTGCCGATCGTCGAGGACGACCCCTATGGCGAGCTCTTTTACGAGGGCGAGCGCGCCCCACTGCTGGCGGCCCTAGACATCGCGCTGCACGGCGAGCTGCGCCACGTCGTCTACCTGAGCACCTTCTCGAAGCTGCTCGCGCCCGGGCTACGCGTGGGCTGGAGCGTGGCGCCGGCCGGGCTAGCACGCCGCCTAGTAGAGGCGAAACAGGGTCTGGATCTCCACACGGGAGGTCTGGCGCAGGCGACGATCTATGAGGCTTGCCGTGACGGGCTGCTCGACCACCACATTCCCCGGCTCCGGGAAACCTACCGCGCGCGCCGCGATGCGATGCTCCGCGCCCTACGGGCACACATGCCGACCGCGATCCACTGGACCGAGCCGCGGGGCGGTATGTTCCTGTGGCTCACGTTCGGCACGCAGATCGATGCGAGCGAGCTGCTGCGCGGTGCGCTGGAGCAGCAGCTCGCCTTCGTCCCCGGAAGTGCCTTCTACGCCAATGGCGGCGGGGCACATACGTTGCGGCTCAACTTCTCACACGCCGCTCCGGAACGCATCGAGGAGGGCATCCGGCGACTCCGGCGGGCGATTGATACGCTCGCAAGAGATACGCACGTCCAAGATGCCGGCATGGGCGCCTGAGCGGTCCGCGCAGTTCTACCTGCTCGAAGAGCGGCAGCCGGGTGGCTGCTGTTACTGCTCGCCGTTTACAACCTTTCCCGATATACTTCGCCTTCAACAACGGAGAGGAGCAACAACCTCATGCGCATCGACCGTCCCCAGCTGATTGCGCGTCTCGAAGCGACGCATCCAACCCTTGTTCGTCTCACCCGAGACCTCGATGCGTCCAGGCTCGATTTCCGACTTGCGCCCGGGGAATGGACTATCCGTGAGATCCTGGCGCATCTCGTCGACGACGAGATGTACGTAATGCGCACCCGACTCGAGCGTATGATCAAAGAAGATGATCCGCTCCTCGCGCCGCATGATGAGCAGCGCTGGTATGCCGCGCGGAATACGTCCCGCGACGATCTCGCCCAGCTCCTGGACGACCTCGCCCTGCAGCGCGCCGCCAGCCTCGGCATCATCAAAATGCTGCGCGACCCAGACTGGCAGCGCGGAGGAGTCCAGCCCGAGTACGGGCACTTCACGGTTGAGGAGTGGCTAGAGCGTTGGGTTGCTCATGACACGACGCACATTCGGCAAATTGAGATGACGATCGCGGCGCACGACGCGAGCTCGACTGCCACGGCGTAAGCGCGAAGCTGTGCAGGCCACCTAGCCCATCGAGCGGCCCCTAGAACCGCCGCTTAGATGCTCCCCACCACCCCTCATCTCCGGATGACAACAGGAATCGCGGAACGGATGAAATAAGTGGGCCGGAGAGGCGGCCGGCCGGGGGAAATCACGGAGCCTGTGACGCATGATACGCGAGCGCATCCATCCGGCAACGTATGTCGAGCTACAGTCACAGATTGCGACGATCGAGCAAAATCAGTTACTCGCCGACGAGACGAATTTCGTAGCGCGCGAAGAAGCCCGAACCATTCTGGAGCGTCGCGTTATCGACCGGACCGAGCTCTTAATGCAGGGTGCAGACAAAGGCGAGAAGAAAAGGCTCAGAGCCTTGAAACGGCAGGCATTAAGGACAAAGAGCTCCCTGGGGCAGGTCAACGAACAGCTCTTTCTTACAGTCCGGGAGAAGATCAAGTCTGGTGATTATACAAAGCCAGGATTAAAACATACGTTCCGCGGGTACATAGAGCTCTGTGATCGAGAAGAGTGGAGCGACCCGCCCCGGTATGATCATCTTGACGCGTTCATCGACGGGATACTCCAAATCTCTGCCCTTCCCAGAGCGCAAAGGCAGCCCGAACCGGAGATGGTTTACTATCAGCCGACGCCCGCGCGGATCGTGCTCGATATGCTAGAAAGGCTGTCACTTTCCACGAATGACGTGCTCTACGATCTGGGATCCGGCTTGGGCCGCGTGGTTAGTATCGTAGCGCTAGTGAGCGATACATTCGTCAAAGGTATCGAGTTCGAGCCAGCGTATTATGTGTACGCGCAACGACGTGCCAGCGAGCTGGCCTTACCACGTGTTGCATTCGTCAACGCCGATGCCCGTGAGGTCAATTATGCCGATGGAACAGTCTTCTTTCTGTATACGCCGTTCAAGGGTAAAATACTCCAGCGCGTCTTAGAGCTCCTGCGCTACGAGTCGCACAAGCGCCGCATTAGAGTATGTACCTACGGGCCGGGGACCCTCGATATGATGCAGCAGGACTGGCTGGTCAGCGTCGATGACCCCGAGCCCACCGTCAATCGGGTAGCCATCTTCGAAAATAGATAGCCGATACACGGGCACCGGCGTCCGTACAGCTGGGTTCGTCACACATCTCCGGCCGTCTCAGGCCCAACTCTGGCAGGCGCATGGCGATCGCTGCTCTGGCGGGCGTGGACCGGCTGTCCGGCCGATGCAGCGGCAGCCACTAGACTGATCCCGCACGAGATCAGGAATGCGAGGTGCAGCCCGTGTAGGAAGGTGGCCAGGACGGCCGGATTGCTTCCCATACCACCGCCATAGAGGAAGACCTGCATCATCGCATCCTGCGGAATCTTGGCCAGCACCAGATGAGTCCCAATGGCACGTTGGCTAGGAAGACCCAGCTCCACGTGGTGCCTCGTGCTCAACCTCGGTCCGGTCAACCGTTGGGTCCATCTATCGTCTTCTCCTCACTTTCTTGCGGTCCAGGGATACGCGCTTCCGCGGCTAGCAGACGCCGGAGCAGGGCCAGCCGCTCGACCTCTTCGTCCCGTAGCGCGGCGACCTGAGCTAGTTTGCGCTCGAATACGGCCTCTCGCTGCTCGGCCAGCGCGATCGCGTCCTGAAGTACCTGCGCCCGCGCAGCAGCATCATTGGTCCCACGAAATCGTTGGCGCAGTTGCTCACGCACATCGTCCGTATCGAGCAATTCCGCGATCTCAGCCAGCGAGAAGCCGATCACCTCGCGCAGGCGTTTGATCTCGCTGAGACGCTGCACATCACTCGCGTCAAAGAGCCGGTCGGCTCCCTTCACACGAACGGCCGGACGCAGTAGGCCGAATTCCTGGTAATACCGGATCGCGCGTGGGGTGAGGCCTAGCTCGCGGGCAACTACCCCGATCGGGCGTAGGTCTGATGCTGCCTCGGATGCAGTGTCAGACGGCGCAGACGCCATTGTCATTACTCTCTTCCCCACCCTAAGTGATCCGCGTGACTTAACGTATACGTCAAGTATATACGTTCACGGAAGGACGTCAAGGCCTACGTAAAAGATCCGGCCGCGACCGCTAACGCCTGGGTCGAAGTCTTGTCGATTAACGGGCCGGCCATGTCGAGACCATTGCGACGCGGCTCTGCTTCTCAGTTGGCTTCGATCCGCTCGAGCGGGAGGGCGTAGGTGCGAGCGGCAACCGAGCCCAGCCTGTCCGGCCAGCGCCCGGTTATAGCCGTTGTGATCCTGCCGACGTGCTCGTGGGCGTTCTCGATGAACAGGGTATAGCGCTGCTGGATACCGGCCACGACCGTTCCGGCCAGGTAGAGGCCCGGCACATTGGTCTCCATGGTCTCAGGGTCGAAGATCGGTACCCGGTTGCTCCCGCGCAGCTCGACGCCCGCCAGCTCCAACAGCCCCTGGTCTCCCCGAAAGCCCGTCGCCAATAGCACAAAGTCGGTTGCGTACCGGATCGGTCTGCCGCCATCCGGTTGGCCGTCCGCCGTCGGCATCAGCACGACATGTGACGGAGTGATCTCGACCGGCACCGTCTCGGCCAGGAAGCGGATGGTGCCGGCCTCGATCTGGGCGTAGAGATCCGGCAGCAGCCAGTGCTTGACGCGCTGCTCGTCGAACGTGGCGCGCCGGTAGCTCAGGGTTACCTGCGCGCCGGCCCTCCAACAGCGCAGAGCAGCCTCCACCGCCGAGTTCCTGCCGCCTACGATCAGGAGCCGCGTGCGGAAGTAGTCGTGGGGATCGCGGAAGTAGTGCGCGACGTTCGGCAGATCCTCGCCGGGAATGTGCAGCCGATTGGGCTGTTCCATGTCGCCGATAGCCAGCACAACGCGCCGGCTGAGATAGCGACGCTCTCCTGTTAAAGCATGCGTCGTCAACACAAACCCGCGCGGCGCCGGCGCTAGCGAGGTAACCGGCTCGTAACTCCGGATCTGCAGATCAAACTGTTCTACGATGGCTCGGAGGTAAGCCAGGTAGTCCTCGCCGGTGATACGCTGCTGGTGGTTGTTCTGGATCGGCACACCGGCGATCGCCAGTCGTTCGATCGTGCTGAAGAAGTGCGTATTGCGCGGCCACCAGGTCATCGTGTATCCGATCTGATGGGCGTCGAAGTGGACGTAGTCCACCCCGGCACACTGCAGGCACACGGCGAGCTCGAGGCCAATCGGCCCTGCGCCAATGATCGCCGCCTCGTATTCGGCGACGGTGTCCACCGATGTATCGCCTCGGTCAGGTTCGCTCATATCTCCTCATCTTTCTTCTACCTCCAGGCACTATCAATCGACGTTCCTCGACTGCCGCAGCCGGTTTTGTATACAGGCGAGAAGCCCAAGCGCCTGCAGTTACGAGGTCGGTGTCATTGTATCCTCGCATCCGCTGCCTACAGTAGTATGTAGCAGATGATGATCCGCGCTCGAAGAGCGCCTTTGGCATGGGAGGTGCTGTGCAGCACGAAGCGGTGCGTCAGGTCTCGGGTTGGAGGGCCGGTTGCCACGGCACGTGAAGAGTCACCGGCGCGGACCAGGAGGGCATCATGGCATCGAGCAGAATCGACCAAATGGATTGGATAGGCGAGATCCCACAGTTTCTACTTTCCGTGTTGACACCGGTGGTAGCAGGCGGGGTAGGCGCGGCCGCGACAGCTGAGAGTCTGCGCACCTGGTATCCGACCCTGAAGAAGCCCAGCTTCAACCCGCCGAACTGGATCTTCGGCCCGGTCTGGAGTACGCTCTATCTCCTGATGGGTATTGCTCACTATCTCGTCTCACGGCAATCGCCGGACGAAGCCGTGGCTCGGCAGGCACAGCTCTGGTACTGGCTGCAGTTATGCCTCAATGCACTCTGGTCGCTGCTCTTCTTCGGGCGCCGCTCACCGCTCGCCGCGCTCGTCGAGATCGTCTGCCTGTGGATCGCCATCGTGCTCACGATCCTAACCTTCGCCCGCATCTCGCGGAGGGCAGCGCTCCTTTTGGTGCCGTATCTCCTCTGGGTCAGCTTCGCGGCCGTCCTCAACGGTGCCATCTGGCACCTGAACGCCTAAGGCAGGATCCAAGCTTCTCGATCGCGTAACTCTCAGCTCGCAATGCGCCGTAGGTCGCTGATCTTAGCCGGATCGGTCACACGTCGCGCGAACTCAGGTGACCGCAGCGGAGTGCCCATAGAGACGCGCTGATTGCGGTAGCGCATCGTGCTATCGACCGCGACCGTCCCGGTAACGTGAACCTCGCGAACACCGCCGCGAGCCACGATCTTGCCGATGTGGCGGGCGACGCCACCTCCCGGCATGACGATGATGCGATCGCCTGCCCGGCGCACCAGGTCGGCAATCAGATCCAACCCGTCCAGCGCCGATGCCTCCTGCCCTGACGTGAGAACCCGGTCGACGCCCAAGGCTATCAGGGCATCGAGAGCCTGATATGGATCATGTGTCATATCGAAGGCCCGGTGAAATGTCACGTCCAGCGGCCGCGCAAGCGCAACCAGCTCCCGGGTTCGGACGGTGTCGACAGCGGCGTCGGCGGTAAGGATCCCGAGGACGACGCCGTTGACGCCGCTCGCTTTCGCCTGCATGATGTCACGCTGCATGACCTCGAACTCAAGCTCCGAGTAACAGAAGTCACCGCCGCGTGGCCGGATGATAACGTTCAACGCAATCGAAAGATGCTCACGGGCAACAGCGATCATGCCGCTACTAGGGGTCGTGCCGCCTTCGAGCAGGTTATCACACAGCTCGACACGGTCCGCTCCACCCTGTTCTGCCGCAAGCGCCGACTCGACCGAGTCCACGCAGACCTCGATCACCAGCCCTCGATTCAATTCGTCTGTCATCGAATCTACTACTCCACGATCCTCGGGCGATGTTTCGATCGCGCGGCGGATCAGATGCCGGGCCGATTGAGACATGGCCCGATCAAGGGCAGCCCATCAGGCATCGCGGCGCGAAACCCCGTCCAGACTCGGATGCACGAAAGCTGTCGGAGCTCTGGGAGGTAATCGATCGCACGCGCAAGCATCCCGGCATCGATCACGGTTACTCTGCTCATGAGCTTATCCTATACGTTCGGCAAGGACAGCGCGGTAGGCCGAAGCTCGGGCGCTCCCAGGCACGGGATCTTAGGAAGTGGCCTGCGCGATCCCGGGCATCGCCTCGGCCGCCAAAGCCAGCACGGCCGTGCGGGCTCGATCACGCGGTTGTAGCTTCCGGCTCGGCAGGGGCTCGAGGCACCGGCTCCGTCGTCACGGGGTTGTGCCAGCCGAAGTCGTTCGGGATGAGCCGGTCGGCCTCGGCCGGTCCCCACGTGTTCGGCTCGTAGATGTAGACCGGCGTCACATCGCCCAGGATCGGATCGACGACCTCCCAGGCCGCTTCGACCTCGTCCTGGCGTGCAAAGAGCGTCGCGTCGCCATGCACCGCATCACCCAGCAGCCGCTCGTAAGGCGTCATGGCATTGGGCTCGTGACGCAAGACCTCAAGCTCGACCGGCTCGCCGGCCATCGCCTCGCCGGGCTTTTTGACGCGCGTGCCAAGCGCGATCACAATTTCAGGACTCAGGCGGAAGCGCATGTAGTTCGAGCCCTCGGGTGCTACGTCGCCGAAGACCGCGCGCGGTGGATGCCTGAAGGCGACGAGCACCTCGCAGGCGGTCATCGGCAGAGCCTTGCCGGCACGGATATAGATCGGCACATCGGCCCAGCGCCAGCTGTCGATGAGGAGCCGGACGGCCGCAAAGGTCTCGACCGTCGAATCAGGAGCCACGCCGGGCTCACTGCGATACCCCAGAAACTGCCCGCGCACGACGTCCTGTGGAGTGAGGTTGCGGATTGCTTTGATTAAGGTGGCCTTGGCGTCGCGCACCGGCTCGGGCGTGCTGCCGGTCGGCGGCTCCATCATGAGGCATGCGGTCACCTGAAGCATGTGGTTCTGAATCACGTCCCGGATCGCGCCCGCCTCGTCGTAGAATCGCCCGCGGCCCTGCACGGCGAAGTTCTCGGCCATGGTGATCTGCACGCTCGAGATGTAGGTGCGGTTCCAGATCGGCTCCAGCCAGGTGTTCGCGAAGCGGGTGTAGAGGATATTCTGCACCGGCTCCTTGCCGAGGTAATGGTCGATCCGGAAGATCGCCTCCTCCGGAAAGTAGCTGTGCAGCGCACGGTTGAGGGACTCCGCCGAAAGCAGGTCGCGCCCGAACGGCTTCTCGATGACCACACGCGCGTTGCTCCCACAGCCCGACTTGGCCAGCCCCTCGGCGACGGCGGCGAACATGCTCGGCGGGATGGCGAGATAATGCAACGGGCGCTGCGCGTCCCCAAGCGCCTCCCGCAGCTGCGCGAAGGTCTCGGGATGGCGGTAATCGCCGTCGACGTAGCGCAGGAGCGACGAGAGCTTCGCGAAGGCAGCCGGGTCTAGGCCGCCATGCTGCACGAGGCTATCGTGGGCACGCTCACGCAGCTGGTCGAGGCTCCAGCCAGACCTTGCGACGCCGACGACGGGCATATCGAAGTGGCCGCGCTTGATCATAGCCTGGAGCGCCGGGAAGATCTGCTTGTACGCCAGATCGCCGGTTGCACCGAAAAAGACGAGCGCGTCGGACTGTGGTGCGGTCATCAACTACCTCCCTTGTGCTCCGTGATACGCGATATCGGTTGCACGGCACTATTCTATACAGCAGCGCCATAGCTGCCGCTCGATCCTGATCTGCTCTATGATACAGGAGCATTGGAGGTTGTGCAGGCCCATGCGCTACCACTGGAATAACGGCGTCGTGCTGCAAAGACAAAGGTGCCGGACTGGTGCCGTGGACATTCCTCGCCGATCGTGCTTGATCTAACCCATCCTCCGCGCTATTATATGAAGGCTCACTCATGTGTTATGCGGTGGGATCGGAGGGCAGGAAATGCATGGCGCGCCAACTGGGACACGGCTCAGGCTCGCGGCGCTCGCGACGACCGTCTTCGTCGTCGCCGAGTTCGTCGTCGGCTGGCGAGCCAATAGCCTCGCGCTGATCTCCGATGCTGGCCACAACCTGACCGACGCGGTGGCGCTGATCGTAACCTTGTGGACGTTCCTCATGGCCGGCCGGCCGGCAGATCGCAGGCGCACCTACGGCTACCATCGCGCGGGTGTGCTGGCCGCGCTGGCGAACGCGATGACACTCGTGCTGCTGGCCGGCTACATCTTCTATGAGGCCTACGTGCGGTTCCTGCACCCCGAGCCCGTCTCCAGCCTCGCCATGATCGTCGTCGCTCTCGTCGCCTTCGGCCTGAACGGGGGCATCGTCCTGGCGCTGCATAGCGCGGGACAGGCTGACGTCAACGTGAGGTCCGCCCTGGTACATATGGCCGGCGATGCGCTCTCCTCCGTCGGCGTCCTGGTCGCAGGCGTCGCAGTGCTGCTGAGCGGGGCGACCGTATGGGATCCGCTCGTCTCGCTGTTGATCGGCCTGTTCATCCTTTGGTCGAGCTGGGGCATCATGCGGGAGACTCTGCAAATCCTGCTGGAAAGCACGCCGGCGAGCATACACGTCGAGGAGGTAGCTCACGACATCGAGAGCGTGTCCGGCGTCAGCAACGCGCACGACCTCCACATCTGGAGCCTCAGCTCGAACCTCCACGCCCTTTCGGCCCACGTTGTAATCGAGAATCCGACGACAGCCAGCGCGGCCGAGATCGCAGGGATCGTCCGGCGGATCAAGGAAATGCTGGCACAGCGCTACGCGATCGCACACACGACGATCGAGACGCACTGCGCCGACGCTCCCGCGGAGATCGGCCTCCACTGCGTAATTCCCACGCGCGAGGCTCATGGCCACCACGGTCACAGTCACTAGCGCGGTTTGCGGAGGCTCATGAGCCGCGGGAGCTTTCGCCGTCATTGGCCTTAACGTAGCGAAGGGCCGAAATCTGGCCAACTCGCATGAGTTGTTTATGAGCAATGCCGTTCGCGCAGTTCCATCGCTCGTATTTTACTCAGCGACTTCTTCCGTCCCTTGTAAACGCCTGCCTGTTTTGCCTTGGCAATGCCTTCTCGTTGGTTTTCAAGGTTATTGACCCGCAGGAATTCTGCCACTTGCCGCGCGTACCTATCGGCGGCTTCGGCGCTACATGATGTCTATGCTATCTAGAAACTCGCTTGTATAGACATACAACGTAGCCATTGCCTGGAGACACCGCCAACTTTTGCTGGTAAGCTCGCTGCGCCGCCGCTCGACAGCCGCGGCAGCACGCTGGGGCTGGCCGGCCTCCAGCTCGTCCAGGGTTGTACGAATCGCGTCAAAGTCGTAGTTTGCTTGCCTCAGTAAAGCCACGATGCGTAGACGGCGTAGCTGCCGTTCGTCATAGAAGCGATACCTGCTGCCGCTTTCACGGCCGGGCCGGAGCAGCCCCTGCTGCTCCCAGAAGCGCAGCGCCGAGACACGTACTCCGACGAGGCGCGCTGCTGCACCGACACGTAAGTGCCCAGAAAAGTGTGAATGCGTTTCTGATGGCAATTGCGCTGCTAATACGCCGAGCGCTGCCAGGGTTTGCTCAAGCTGGAGGCGCGTGCTGGCAAGCTCGGCGTGGCGCTCATCGATCAGCGCCAGCGCATCAGAAAGCCTGCCCTGATGCACCGCCTGCATGATCTGTTGCGCCCGCTGCCAGCCATACCCACCTATTAGGTGCCTGGCCGTTTTGAGTGCCACGAGATGTTGGCGCGTGTAGCGACGATACCCACTTGGGCTCCGCTCGACTGCTGGTATAAAACCGCTTGCCTCGTAGTTGCGCACTTGCTGCACGCTGATATGGACAGCCTGGGCAAGATCTTTTGTGCGTAAATACGTGCCAACTGTCATGTCAAATTCGTATCTATAGATTAGCGACTTTCTAGGATGTTCTCAAGCATAGAACTACATGGTGGTGTGTCAACCCTCAATTATTGCATATGTGTTCTACAATAGCGTTGTAGCGCAGAAATGAGCAGAACTCGATATCCACCCAGGGAGGACTTCGGGCACTTTTGGCCGGGTACCCCCTGGGTGAAGGAGACATGCATGACGGATCGCCAGTTCATCGAGGTGCGCGGCGCACGCGAAAACAACCTCAAAGATATCTCGCTGAATATTCCGAAGCAGAAGATTACGGTGTTTACCGGTGTGTCGGGCTCCGGGAAATCTTCGCTCGTCTTCGACACCATCGCGGCTGAAGCGCAGCGCCAGCTGAACGAGACGTTCACCGCTTTCGTGCAAGGCTTCTTGCCACATTACGGCCAGCCGGACGTAGACCACATCGAGCACCTGAACGCGCCGATCATCATCAATCAGAAGCGAGTCGGAGGCGGCTCGCGCTCGACGATGGGCACCTACACGGATATTACCGTGTTGCTTCGGCTGCTCTTCTCGCGGGTTGGACAACCGTATGCGGGGCCGGCATTCGCCTTCTCGTTCAATACCCCACAGGGAATGTGCCTCGAGTGTGAAGGTATCGGCAAGACCGTTCAGCCGGATCTGGAGAAGTTCCTTGACCGTAGCAAGTCGTTGAATGGCGGGGCGATCCTGCACCCGGAGTTCAAGGTCGGCAAGTGGATGTGGACGATGTACCCCCTTTCAGGCCTCTTCGACAACGACAAGCCGATCAAAGACTACACCGACGAGGAGCTTTACGCCCTGCTGTACGGCGCGGATGTGAAAGTCTCCGGGGGCGGATATGGCTCGAAATACGAGGGACTTGTCGAGCGCTTCACGCGCATGTTCATCAAGAAGGACCCGGCGGCCATGTCCGAGCGCAATCGGGCGGTCTTCGAACAGTTCACCACGTCGCAGACGTGCCCGGTGTGTCACGGCGCAAGGCTCAATCAGGCCGCCCTCGATTGCAGGATCGATGGACGAAATATCGCCGAGCTTGCCGACCTGGAAGCGACGGAGCTGATCAAGGTCCTCCAAAACTTCACCGATCCGGCGGCCGTAAAAGTAGCTTCCAGACTTGCCGAGCGCCTGCAGCACCTGGTAGACATCGGCCTGGGCTACCTGAGTCTCAGCCGCGAGACGGCGACGCTATCGGGCGGCGAGTCGCAGCGGGTGAAGATGATCCGGCACCTTGGCAACAGCCTGACGGATATGCTGTACATCCTTGACGAGCCCACCGTGGGGTTGCATGCGCGCGATGTCAACCGACTCACCGCCATCCTCCGGAAGCTGCGCGACAAGGGCAATACCGTGCTGGTCGTCGAGCACGACCCCGATGTGATTGCCATCGCGGATCATGTGGTGGACATCGGCCCGAAGGCCAGGACGCATGGCGGTGAGGTTGTGTTCGAGGGGGGCTATGAAGCGCTCAAGAACGCCGGCACGCTCACCGGACAATTCCTGCAGCAGCACCTGCCGATCAAACCGGAGGTGCGGCAGCCGACCGGGCAGATGACGATCAAGAATGCCACCCTGCACAACCTGAAGAACGTTACGGTGAGCATTCCCACCGGCGTACTGACCGTCGTAACGGGTGTCGCCGGCTCGGGCAAAAGCACGCTGATCAACGATGTCTTCCTGGCGCAGCACCCGGACGCGATCGTGATCGACCAGTCCCGCGTGACGGCGAATAGCCGTTCGGCTCCCGCCACCTATACCGGGATCATGGACGACATCCGGCAGGCGTTCGCTAAAGCCAACGCGGTCAGCGCCTCGCTCTTCAGCTTCAACTCGGCGGGGAGCTGTCCGAACTGCAGCGGTCTAGGCGTGGTGTACACCGATCTGGCGTTTATGGAGGGCATTGCCGAGACCTGCGAAATCTGCGAGGGCAAACGGTTCAAGTCGGAGGTGCTGGCGTACCACCTGCGCGGCAAGACCATCAGCGATGTGCTGGATATGACCGTGGAGGACGCTCTGGCCTTCTTCACCGAGAAGAAGATCAAGGTCGTGCTGCAAGCCATGAACGATGTGGGCCTGGGATACCTCCAGCTGGGCCAGCCTCTCAGCACCATCTCGGGCGGAGAAGGGCAGCGCCTGAAGCTCGCAACCGAGCTCCACAAGAAGGGCAGCGTCTACGTGATGGACGAGCCCACCTCCGGGCTACACCTCTCGGACATCGGCCTCCTGATGAGTATCATCGATCGTCTGGTGGACGCCAGAAACACGGTCATCCTGATCGAGCATCATCTAGACGTGATCCGGCAGGCCGATTGGATTGTCGACCTTGGCCCGGAAGGAGGTAGCGCCGGTGGTGAAGTGTTGTTTGAGGGGCCTCCGCAAGCATTGAAAACCTGCAAGCGGAGTATCACGACGAGGTTTCTATAGCTCCATCATCACCACACTTCCGTAAGCGCTCCGCGTCATACGGCGTGCTTATGATCGGCAAGCACTTCATCGATTACGCGTCGGGCCTCTCCCGCCTTTAAAGGGTTGGTGTGTATATGTTCGGCAAGGGTAATCAGGCCCTTCCACGGCGCCCAGCCACGACCTCGCGCCCAAGGTTGCGCCATCGACCGGAAGGGCTGCGCAGAACGCTTCACCCAGAGGGTACCCGGCTTGCCCCTGACAAGAGCGTCCACGCAATCGTCACGTCGCAGGCGGGATCGCCCACGCCCGAAGACCCGAAGTCGATGACGGCACATAACCGGCCCCTTGTGACCAGCAGGTTCGCTGCACTGACGTCTCCGTGGAGCCAGACGGGTGAGCCGTGCCATGTATAACGACTTCATCCTGTACGGCAAGGGAGGTGAGTTCACGAGCAACCGCATCGAGGATCAGGAAATCCAGATGCTGTGTCTGCACCTGCTTCAGGTGAGCTTGGTCTATATCTTATCTCGTGATTTCGTTGGCTTCGGGGAAAACCCCTTTCACTCCGCGCCGGCTGCTTCCGCCACCGCTTCAATCGCCGCTGCCACGTCCGTGGCCAATTCCTCCGCACGCCGTAAGGCCTGGCGTATTCGTGCCACCTCCAACTCGCGCGCCGCGATCTGTCCAGCTGGTTCGCCCCGCGTGTGTGCGGCTTTGAGGTCGCGCTCGTGGCTCGCCAGCATCCGGCGAAAGATCGGCGCGGCACTCTTCTTGGGTTGCGCATGGACACAGCCCAAGCACACCAAGCCCTTCGGACAATGTTCCCCCGTCGGCAAGGCGCAGATATGCGTGCCCATATCCCGCAAGCTACAGCTGGCGGAAAAAGCGGCCCATTCTTCGGCCGTCGGGTTGCGGCTGCTCTCTTCCCCATGCACCGCCCGATACACGCCGTGCAAGGTTTTGCGGTATTCCTCGACGAGCTGCGTGGGATAGAGCTTGGCGTACACCATCACCGTGTCCAACGTGGCATGCCCCAGCAGGGCTTGGATCACATGCACCGGCGTGTTGTTGTTCAGGTGCTCGGAGGCAAACACCCGTCGGCAGTCATGCGGATGCAACACTAACGGAGAGCCATCGGCAGTGCGTGCCCCCGCTGCCAGCGAGAGCTGGCGCAAGCGTGCGCGGATGGTCTGGACTCCAATCGGGCTCGGGTGCCCAGCGCCTTGCACCAGGTAGGGCGCGCGGGGCAGGGCGATCTTTTCATGCGGATCCCAATGATCGCAAAACGGGACCGCATCTGCGCCGTAGAAGTGCTTGACGTGGCGGATGATCTCGGCAATCACCCGCCCGAGCCCATCGGATCGGGATGACCCGTGCCCGGTCGTACTTGGATGGTTTGACATGCAGCATGTAGTAGATGCGCCCATCGGGCATGTGCCGTTTGAGGATATCCAGCGTCATCAGTTCGCTCGCTTCCTCAATGCGCAGGCCGCTCTGCACGAGCAGTTCCAACAGGGCCCAATCCCAAAATGCATCTTGGGCGTTGGCTCGTACCTGTGACTCCACTGTGGCTTGCTGGCAGGCTGCTTCGGCCTCAGTCCAGTGCCGGAAGGCGTGGGCGCGAATCTTGGGCATCTCCCGTTCCAGATCCAGCACGGTCGTGGTCAGGCGGGCTTGGCGCTGCTTGCGGGCCTTCTCGAAGCCGACTCCGATCAGATCATGCCGCGTTAACGGGATGGTCCGCGGCGCATGCGGGGCGAACGGCGAGTCGGGCTCCGTTGCCCACGTGCAAATATCGGCGAAGAAGGTGCGGATATCCATCAACCAGGTGTAGGCCGTGATGCGATCGTCGGTATCGTACGCCTGTCCACGCTGCACCTGACGACCGCGCGCAATGGCATGTGGGACGACGGCGCGGGCGTGCCGTGGCAGGACATCGGCACAGCTGCGAACCTCGGGGTGGGTTTCCGCGATAAACTGCCAGAAGTGTGTCAGCGAATAGACCTTATGCTGCAAGGTGGCGTAGACCTGACTAATACGCGCCGCATAGGTCTCCAGGTACAGCGCGGTGATCGCACGGAAGTGCTCCGGAATGGCCGCGACCGCC
>JBBSGA010000049.1:0-24614 GCA_038254585.1 Chloroflexales bacterium
TAAATCGGGTCCGCTAGATTTACCCGAAGAGAAGGCAGATGGACCAGCCCTCGATCCAATCCATCTACCTTCTCGCATGCCGGCCGTAGCGCTATTTGCGTCCGGTCTCGATCCGCTCGGCAAGCTCGCGCAGCTGGGCATTCAGCGTTCGCAGGGCGGCTGCGACCGTATCCCGCACCTCGTCGACCAGGGTCGCCTGTGCGCCTTTCGCAGCCTCGACCACACGCCGGGTCTGTGCTTTCGTTTCGGGGTTCTGCGCCTCCTGGCGCGCGGCCCGGACCGCGGCCTCGACCTGATCGGCCATCACGCGCAGCTGATCGCCCAGGCCATTAAGCTGCTGATCCTGGTCCGATTTCCACCCGGAGCGGATAGCGCTGCTCAAGCGCACACCGAGTTTCTTGAACTCCTCGCCGACTTCGCGCCAATCCTCGCCAACCTCGTTCCAGCGAGTGGTCGCCGGCTCCGACGCGGGAACGTTAGTCAGTTTTACCGTCGCGATCCCTTCGGCCGGAAGGTTGCCCGCCTCGTCTTGAGAACTGTTGACGTTCGTATCGCTCATAGCATTGCTCCTTTAGGGTCAATCCGTTTGGTAGCCCCGCCGAGGGATCAGCCCTCGCCTTCAGTCCCTGGCTTCCTCTGTACAAGACAAGACGACCGCGTGGGACGCAATGTTGCAGCCGAGCAGCGGAGGTCATCCCTCGGACAGTCCGGGGGGCGCGCCGTGATCCTCGCTCCGCCGAATCGCTTCGAACGTTCGCTCGATCAGCTCCTTGCCATCTGGGCCGAAGTTAGCGTAGAGGATCTCCATGAACCGGATGGTGTCGGCAGCCGCGTCGACGAAGGCCCACTCGCAGCCAAAAAACGAGCAATTCTCGATCGCGGTGCCCGCCGCGCGGCCGCCGAATTCGATCCGGCAATTGCGGAAGGAACATTCTAGGAACTGGTTGCCGTCGAGGC
The DNA here is from genome assembly GCA_038254585.1 of Chloroflexales bacterium. Lineage (GTDB taxonomy): Bacteria > Chloroflexota > Chloroflexia > Chloroflexales > Kallotenuaceae > JBBSGA01. The sequence continues at coordinate 958 of JBBSGA010000049.1, forward strand.
GAACCGTTGTACCGGTAAACTCTTTGTCGAAGTAGCGCATATCGATAACGTGCCCGGGTCTCGCACTCTCACGCGCCGGAGGCGCTGCCGGTTAGCTCGGAGACCGATCCAATAGCCCGCTCGGCCATCATGCGTGCCAGAGCACGATTGATGCGACGAGCAACGGCAGGGCCCTCATAGATGAAGCCAGTATACATTTGAACGAGGTTGGCTCCCGCGGCCAGCTTCTCGAAGGCATCTTCCGCCGTGAAAATGCCGCCGACGCCGACGATCGGCAGGCCGCCATGCGTGCTGCGATATATATAGCGCACGATGTCCGTCGCCCGCTCCCGCAAAGGGCGGCCGCTGAGGCCACCGGCCTCGGCCCGATGCTCACCACGTAGCCCTGAAGGTCGCCCCACCGTAGTATTGGTTGCCACGATGCCGTCGACTTTGCCGGATAGGCAGATCTCGACGATATCGTCGATTTCGGCTGGTGAGAGATCCGGGGCAAGCTTTACGAGCAGCGGCTTGCGCACCGGCATTCGATCGCGGCTCCCGGCCATCTGTCCGATCAAAGCCCCGAGCGCCTGCCTGCCCTGTAGCTCACGCAGGCGCATCGTATTGGGAGAGCTGACATTGATCGTAACGTAATCGGCGAGGTCGTAGAGCCGCTCGAAGACCCGCACGTAGTCTGCGGCGGCGGTGCCGGCCTCGACGCTTTGCTTGTTGGCACCTACATTGATCCCAACGATACCGCTCCCGTGGTACTGCCGTCCTAGATGCTCGCACACCGCATCGGCACCCTCACCGGGAAAGCCCATTCGGTTGATCAATGCCCCGTCGGCCGCGAGGCGGAAGACGCGGGGCCGAGGGTTACCCGGCTGCGGCAGCGGCGTAACAGTGCCCACCTCGACGTGACCCCAGCCGATATGCAGCAGAGCCGGGACGGCATGGCCGTTCTTATCAAGGCCGGCTGCCACGCCCAGGGGATTTCGAAAATGGAGGCCCCAGAGGTCCACTTGCAGGCGTGGGTCGTTCCATTCGAAGAATGGGCGTGCGAGGGGCAGCAGTGCGGATGCGCGAGAAGCCAGCGCGAGCAGGCGTATGGTCCAATCATGAACAGTCTCGGCGTCGACGCGAGCAAAGATCGGAAGAAGCGTACGCTGATACATGCGACCGAAGGCTCCCGCTAGAACCGCATGCACGCAAGCGTACCCGTGAAGTCGCGGGCGCGCAAGCCTTCCGCGGCGGGCTCGACGCCGAAAGGGTTAGGACGGCCGAGCCAGGGCCCCTTTCTGCGCGCCTGAGCGCCGGACGACGATCGCGGCGAGGAGGCCGACGAGGTTGGAGATGCTATCGGTGATAGCATCCGGCAAGCTCCACTGCATGTTGATCTCGCTGGGATCGCGGCCGGTTACCTCCAGCTCAGCGATGTGTGCGAAGTATTCGCTCAGTTCCCACAGCAGCGTTACGACGGCGACCGAGAGTGCCGCTACTAGGTCCACGTGCCGTGCGGCTCCCTTGACGAGCCCGCCTAGCAGCGCGCCGGGTGGAAACTCCTCTTCCAAGGAAAGGAGCGACTCGCTCACCAGCCGGGCGAGCGTATAGGCGGCGGCAGAATGCGGGATACTGTCGACGCCGAAGCCAAGCACCGTGCGCTCGGCCCACTGGCCGTGGTAGATCGAATAATCTGGATGCGACAAAATGAAGCCGACTGCGAGTGGTGCGACATAGGCAGCATAGTTCGGGTCGAGCCGCGCCCGGCGGTCGATTGTTCGGCGGAATGCCTGCAGAGTCGAGCTGCCGGACAAGCCATTACGTGGTGGTACCGGTAGGAGGTGCAGGAGGTCGGGAAGTAGCAACGTTACTGTATTGCCCGCCAGATGGGTCAGCCAAGCCGTGGGAACACCGTATTCCCTCCGGTTTCGGGCGGCGGTTACGGCCACCCCAGTCCATAGGCTGTATCGAAGCAAGTCGGCCGGCCGCATAGATCCTCCTAAGCACTTGCCCTCTCGAAGCAACTCTCGTTCCCAGAACGAGCGGTACGCCGGTTGCTGGAACAACTCGCCAGGCTATGCGCCTCTGGAGAGCAAGCAACAGGAAAGATGGAGCAACTGACCATTATCACGATGAACTGTCTTGGTCTCCCGGTGCCTGTTCCTGGGCTGCGGCGCCGGCTGCAAGCGCTGGGCAATGCCCTGGCGGCATCCAAGGCCGATGTCGTATGTCTACAGGAAGTAGGACGTTGGAGACACCTAGCACAGCTACGACACGACGAGACAACCTGGCCCTTCGCAATCGCACCTGACTACCCCTATGCTCCGAAAGGCGGCCTTGTCACCCTTGCGCGTCTTCCCGTCGCCGGGATGCGCTTCAGCGCCTTCCAGGAGCGTGGCCGGCCGGTAAGCCTGCACACAGCGGAGCGCTTGCAGGGGAAAGGCATGCTGCACACGACGATTAGAGCGCGCGGACAGAGTGTGCTCGTGATCAATACACACCTGGCGGCGAATTATAGCGCACGCTGGTCGTACTCAAGCCCCTACGCGCGAGTCGAGCGAGCACAGTTGAAAGAGCTCGCGGCGGCGGTGCGCGCGGTACCTGTGGAGACGATAGTCGTCGTCGCAGGTGACTTCAACGTACCGCGCGGGAGCTGGCTCTATCACGAGTTCTTAGCCCTGACCAGCTTATACGATCCACTCGGCCGGTCACACGAGCCGACATACCGTCCGCTAGCTGGCGTACCCGCACGTGCCGCGCAGGCACTCGACCATGTACTCGTCCGCGCGCCCACTAACCTCGAGGTAGCGGCGCGCTCCGAACTGTGCTTCGCGGAGCCGGCGATGCTTGCACATGGGATCCGCGGATATCTTTCGGATCATCTCGGCATACGCATGACTCTCGCGTGGAAAGGAGGAGATGCAGCTGCTAATGGCCGGAAAGCTAGCGACGGCGACGGGCCAGCCGCGTAAGCTCACGCGCGACCGGGTCGGGATGCAGCTGTGGACTGTTCTCAGCTGCGTAGACCCGTTTAAGCTGCTCCTGCAGCAGGGAACGCGGAAGTAGCAAGGCCTGGCCGCTGCGTGGGTTCGCATGAGCCCGGATTTGATCACGGATCCGCTGGGAGCGCCTGTCGCGTGTGGACATTCTTCTCTCCTGTGTGGTGAAGGATGAGATGGCATACCGCGGGGTGGAAAGGCGAGCCGTGTGAATGGTGGCCGTTAAAGAATAAGGGCCACAGCTCCTCGGAAAGGAGCATGGCCCTCGCGGGTCCATAGTCGTATGGCAAACGCGATATCGCATATGATAGTTGTTGAATCCTTTGTACACCTTTCGAGGCGGCGCGTCAACTTCGGATTGGCTGATTGAGCGGCGAACAATGGGGGTACGCGACCAGCCTAGATGAGGCATGCTACGATGCTATCGATTGGTGGACAGGGCAGCCACCGTATTCAAACAAGGGGTCGATCGGTATGGAATATCGTTCGTTAGGGCGTTCAAGCCGAGACGAACATCCGTGCCGCCGAGTGGTGGCTTTCACCCATGGAGCTCCAGGAGGTGCGGGCGATCCTGGAAGGCCGAGAATCGAGCTGCCTCGCGTCACTTTCATCTCCTCATCACAGCGCGAAACCCCGGCCGTCATGATCGGGCCGGGGTAATTGCGTATAATACGGCGGTGCAAAGGCCAATTTCGTTTTCCGCGACGGTGCGACCGCAGACGGAGGTACGGCGACATCTTCCGACCTGGCTCATGCTGCTGCCCATGCTGGGCGCATTTCTTCTCGGCATCGCCGTCTATCAGCTACCGGTGCGGACAGCCATCTCTATCGGCTCGTTCGGCGATCAGCTCTTTCTTGACTCGTCCGAGGCGCTCGACGCGGCGTCGGATACTGGCGGGAGCTGGTATGCCGACGAGCTCGGAAATGGGGAGCGGTCGCGCTGGACGCGGTCGCATGCACGGATCGCGTTTCCCGGGGCCGGCGGCGGCGAGGCAGAGATTACGCTGCATGTTCAAGGATGGCCGGCGGACGTATCCCACGGCGGCACCCGGCAGCCGACGGTGACGGTCCGTGCGGGAGATGGCTCGCGCGCGGTACCTGTAGGGCAGTTCAAGCCGGCATCGGATTGGCGGGAGCAGCGGATTACGATTCCTGCAGCAGCACGCGCCTCGGCAGATCTCGTGATCCAGCTCGACGTCTCCGACGTCTTTACCCGCACCACACGGTTCGGGGATCCACGGCCCAAAGGAATACGGATCGACCGGGTCGGCCTCGAGCTCGGCCGGCCAGACGGGATGCGCGAGACAGGATGGACCGCCGTGCTCGAGCTGGTGGGAGCAGTTCTCCTCGGCACGGTCGCGGTTCGTCGGCGAACGGCACATCCCGACCTTGCTGTACTCTTCGGCGCCGGCCTGGCGACCGCGGGACTTACTGCACTACTGCTGTGGCGCCCATGGACGGCACCGCTGATGCTTCCCACGCTTGGCGTAGCGGCTCTCGGCCTGCTGCTCGCAGGCCACCAGGAGGTCTGGCGCTTCGGCCGGGCGACTGTAGCACGCCTGGAGGTCGGGCGCATCCGGAGTCTTGGAGCGGCCTTCGGGCTGGTCGCATCCGGCGCGCTTGTCGCCGTGACCATCATCACACATGCATTCGTGGCGAACAACGGAGACGTGCTGGCGAATTCGGATCGGCTGATTCAGCTGCTACCTCCACTCGTAATCGGCGGCATCCTGGCGGCGGCAGGACCGTCCGTTATGCCGGACGCGCTACGCTCGCTGCGCCGCAAGCTGCTGGTAGGCCGGTTAACACCGGTGCTGCTGGCTCTCGCCGGCGGCGTCGTTCTTGGCTGGGAGACCCAGCTTCTACGCCAGCTTCCTTTCGTCGGCCACGCCGACTACGCGGATAACGCCGTCGTCGCCCGGAGCCTGCTGCGCGGGCAAGGATGGACCGTCCCCTACGTCACCCAGTTCTACCGGCTGGTTCCAGGGGGCACTGTCTACCGGCCGCAGGAAACGTGGCCTCTGCTCCAACCGCTGTGGATGGTGCCATGGATGGCCCTCTTCGGCCCGACCGCCTTTGCCGCGCGCCTCTCCAATATCGTCTTCAACGTCGTGCTGCTACTGCTGATTTACCACATCGGCACAACCATCTGGGATCGGCGGGTCGGGCTGCTCGCGGCGGTGCTAACACTGCTGAATTTCTTCGTCTTCCTACAGGCGGTCTATAGCACGACCGACTTGGGCTTCACCGTGCTGAGCATGGCGGCACTCTGGCTCTTCTACCGGGCCTGGAACAGCGCTACGGATCCTGCGCTCCTTGCGATGCGGCCCGCCCAGGGAGAGTCGCGTCTGCCCTGGCTGGGCGCTACGTGGCGGCGGCCCGTCACGCGGTGGACAGCCGCCGGGATCATGACGGGTCTCATGATCCTGCAGAAACCGACGGGAGCAATCCTTGGCGTAGGAATGGTGCTGTGGGCCCTGGTGCGTTGGCGGCAGAGTCACAGCGCGGCACAGCCTACGCTGAAGGGGCTGCCGTGGCGCGAATTGTTGGTATGGGGAGGCGTCGTAGCGCTGATGATCCTGCCCTACGTCGTTCGGAATCTGCTGATCTTCGGCCAGCCGATCTATTCAACCGAAAGCTATGACGCTTGGATTCTGGGTTATCGCGGCACGGGTGGAGAAGCCTGGGAGGAGATCTACCGGATCTATTTCGGAGATCTGCCGAACCGCTCGTGGATTCTGCGCTGGGGCTGGGATCGGACGCTGGCGAAGCTCCTAACGCAGATCGGCGCCGTTCGAAAGTACCTGCTTCCTCCGAAGGGGTTATTGCTGGGCGACCCGGGCTATGAAGGAATGTGGCTTGGGGTGCGTCTCTCGACGGTCGCTCCAACGTGGATGGGGATCCTGGGACTGACCACACTACGCAGGCGACAGCGCTCGCTACTTGGCCTCGTCGGGCTGGCCGGAGGCCTCTATACGCTCTTTCTGGTGACCTACTGGCACGCCAACGAAGAGCGCTATTTCGTCCCGTTCATCCCCTGGCTGCTCCTGCTCGCGATGGCGGCACTTTGCGCATTCTTCGACCGCGCACTGCTCTACCGGGGCGGACGATGGGCCGGGCTCGCCGGGGGGCTCGCCATCTTGCTCCTGTGGTCGACACTCCAGCCACAGCTCTCGAAGATCGACGCCTTTCTTGATCCGCAGAGCGACGACTACTGGGGCCGAGACTGGCTGCCCGACCTGAGCGCGTACGGCTGGCTCGAGGCGCACACGCAGCCGGGAGACGTGATCATGACCCGCGTGCCATGGCAGCTGAGCTTCGAGGCGGATCGTCCGTCGGTCATGATTCCAAACGCGCCGCTGGTGAGCGACGATCCCCGAACGCCGACGATCATGCAGGTTGCGCGTTACTATCGAGCAAAGTATCTAGTCGTAAATGCGATGAGCACGCCAGGCCCGCTCGCGCAGGAGGGGCTTCAGCCGTTGAGCAGAGGGAAGGCCTACCTAGGCTTTACATCGGTATACTCCGGAACAGAGCAGCTAGGACGCCGCCCCATCTATATCTATCGCTTCCCACCCGACTACGCGGGAGCGATAGCACTGCGACCGTAGACCAATGCGCGGAACTGGCAGCAAAGCCGCTAGGCCTGACCCACGACAGGACGTCAGAAGGGGGCGAGTCGCAGCCGCCGGAATGGACGACGATTGAAGATCGCGATGCTAACTACGTCGTATCCCAAGTGGCTGGGAGAGACGACGGCGCCTTTCATCGAGGAGATCGCTGCGAGCGTGGCGGCGCGGGGGCACGAGGTGCACGTGCTCATGCCGTATCGCGCCGATCTACGTCGGCCGCCGATCGAGCGTGGAGTTCATCTGCACACCTACCACTACGCGCCCACGCCGGAGCTCGAGATCTGGGGGTACGCCGCGGCATTACACGGCGATATTGGCATCAAGGATGCCGCATTCTGGATCGCGCCGGTCGCGCTGTTCCGGGGCGCCGAGAGATTGCTGAGGCTGATCGACACGGTTGGCTTCGACGTGGTGCATGCCCACTGGGCGCTCCCCAATGGACCGGTGGCGGCTCTCTGTGCTCGCATGCGCAAGCTGCCCTTCGTAATCAGCCTGCATGGCTCCGACGTTTTTCTGGCTGAGCGCTCGGCGCCGGCAGCCTGGGCCGCAGGCTGGGCCGCACGGCAGGCAGGCGCAATTACTGCGTGCTCCGGCGACCTAGCATCGCGACTGGCGGCTCTTGGAGGCCCGACGAGGCGTATAGAGGTCGTGCCCTATGGCGTCGATGCCGATGCGTTCCGGCCCAGCCCGCCCGGGACCGATGCGATACGCGGGCGTCGTGGCATCGACGCGCACCGGCCGGTGCTCTTTACTCTCGGCCGGATGGTCTTCAAGAAAGGCTTCGGGGTCTTGCTGGATGCTATGCCGCTGATCCTGCGCGATCACCCCACTGCTATGCTGATCATAGGCGGGGATGGCGATCTGCGCGGGCCTCTGCAGCAGCAGGCGCGACACCTCGGCATCGCAGATCACATCTGCTTCCCAGGCATGATCGGACGTGAGGATGTGCCAAAGTACTTCGGAATGGCCGATGTAGCCATCTTTCCATCGATCCACGATCAGCTTGGGAACGTCGACGGTTTGCCGAATGTGCTGCTTGAAGCGATGAGCATCGGGCGCCCGATCGTCGCCAGCCGAGTCGCGGGCATTCCAGAGGTGATCGACGACGGCAGACACGGGCTGTTGACGCCGGAGGGCGATTCAGAAGCGCTCGCAGCGGCAGTCAGCCGCCTACTCCGGGACCGCCGGCTTGCGAAGCGCCTCGGTGTGGCCGCCCGCAATCGTGTGGAGCAGGATCTACGCTGGGCAAATATCGCCGCGCGAATCGAGAATGTTTACCTACGCGCCATCGCCTGGCACGCAGGTATCGACGGCGGGTCCAAGGCGCTACACGGCTTCGGGCCGCGCCGGATATAGTGGACGGCAGACGAATGATGGATACGTTCGAACATATACGCGATCGAATCGAAGGCCGGACCGCACTCATCGGCATCATTGGACTGGGCTATGTCGGCCTGCCGATGGGCGTGCGGGCGGCGCGCGTGGGCTTCCGGGTACTCGGCTTCGACGTAGAGGAGGCGCGAGTCGCTTCCGTCAACACCGGCCACAGCTACGTCGGAGACGTTCAAAGCGCCGATCTTCACGATCTCGTAGCATCGGGCCATCTCGAGGCGACTACCGACTATGGCCGCCTCGTGGAGTGTGACGGCGTCATCATCTGTGTTCCAACACCGCTCGACGATTACCGGGAGCCGGACCTTTCGTATATTGAGGCCGCGGCCGATGGAGTCGCGCGAGCGCTCCGACCCGGCCAATTGGTCGTGCTGGAGAGTACAACCTGGCCGGGCACAACCGAGGAAGTGCTGCAGCCGCGCTTCGCGGCTCGCGGGCTCACGACTGGCGTGGATTATTTCCTGGCCTTCTCGCCCGAGCGCATCGACCCCGGGCAGACCGGGTCGAAGGGATACACGGTCGAGAACACGCCTAAGATCGTGGGAGGCGTGACGGAGCGCTGCACAGAGCTCGCGACGCTCTTCTACCGCCAGATCGTGAGCGAAGTAGTGCCGATCTCGTCTCCACGCGCGGCCGAGATGACCAAGCTCTTCGAGAATATCTTCCGCAACGTCAACATCGCGCTGGTCAATGAGCTGGCGATGCTCTGCGACCGTATGCGACTGAACGTCTGGGAGATCATCGACGCGGCGGCGACGAAACCCTTCGCTTTTATGAAGCACACGCCCGGTCCGGGTCTCGGCGGACACTGTATTCCGTTGGATCCTTTCTACCTGAGCTGGAAGGCGCGTGAATACGATTTCCAGACACGTTTCGTAGAGCTCGCAGGCGAAATCAACATGGCGATGCCCTACCATGTGCAGACATTGATCGTCCGGGCGCTCAACAAGCAGCGCAAAAGCCTGAACGGCTCGGTAGTCGTACTGCTCGGTGTCGCCTACAAGCGCGACGTGGCGGACTACCGCGAGTCGCCGATCTTCAAAATTATCGATTTGCTCGAGCAAAGCGGCGCAGAGGTGGTGACCGTCGACCCGCACATCGAGACCTTTGAGTCGCATCGCGGGCGCATCTACCGGACGACGCCTTTGAGCGACGGCCTACTTCACCGCGCGGACTGCGTCGCGATCATCACCGATCACTCGGCCTTCTCGCCGGAGCAGATCGTCGAGCAAGCCGCTATAGTCGTGGATACGCGCAACGCTACCCGTAACGTCCGTGAAGGCCGCGAAAAGATCGTGCTGCTGTAGATGGCGCGCCCACTGGCCGGTGTAGCGCGGCGCCCGTTGGAGGCAGCAGTATGGCCTGATTGGTTGGCCGCTCTGGCGCTCGCATTGATCGCGCTGCCGATCGCGCTGCACAACCTCGGCGCGCAGAGTCTCTGGCTCGACGAGGGAACCACCCAGGCGTACGTCACGGGGCACCAGGTCGGCGCGCTGCTGCTCGACCTCTTCAGGCCGACGTCGGCCTACCCGCTCTATCACCTGATCCTGAAAGCCACGACACGTCTGCTCGGCGATAGTGAGTGGGCACTACGGCTGCCATCGGCTACCGCCGGAAGCCTGGCCGTCCCCGGGCTGTATCTGCTGGGGAGCGAGCTTCGCAGCCGGGCCACCGGACTTGCGGCGGCGGCGCTGCTGCTGCTTGCGCCCTGGGCGCTACGGCAGGCCCAGGATGCCAAGGCTTACAGCCTGGCGTTACTGACGACGATCGCGCTTGGGCTCCTTTTCGCACGCGCCCTGCGAGCCAACACACGATGGGCCTGGCTATGGTGCGCCATGGCGGCCGTCGTCGCGCCCTTCGTCCACCGGCTGCTGCTGCTATCCCTGCTCGGCTGTGCCGCGTGCTGGGCGCTCTATCAGCCACGACCGCGTCGCACGCTGGCACTTTCCGCCATCACCCTCATCGCCGCATTCCTTCTCGGCACGGTCGCCGCCGGCCTCAGGTACCAACACGCGGGTGGGCAGTTCGCGGGCGTCGGTCCATTCCAGGCGCTCAGCTTAACCTTCGCGCAGTTCGCGCTAGCGCAGTTTGCGCACGACGTTCCGGCGCTCTGGCTGGCGCCGTTCGGCTTGCTGATGATCGTGGGGCTGGGCCACTGCCTGTATGACTTCCGCCGCCAATGGCCGGCCCGGCGCGCTGGCGGGGAGCGGGACGCGGCGATCCGCCACGGACGTGGAGCCACGGTGCTCCTGCTTGTCGGCGGTCTTCCGCTTGCGTTATTTCTGCTGCTCCTGACGATTCAACCGCTCTACGAGCCACGCTACCTTGTAGCAGTCTACCCGTTCTGGCTGCTGCTGCTAGGCTGGGGACTTCTTCCGGCTCTCCGGCCACGCCGGCATAGTGGGATGCAGCGCATGACCATGGGAGCGATCGCCGCGGGCGCGGTGCTCCTGATCGGCAGCCTGGTTGTAGAGCAGCGGGCGCTCGTCCAGCCCGGCAAGGGCATCTTCTCGGGAGCGCCCGTCAAAGAGGAATATCGCGAAGCCGTGCGGTATCTCGCCGAGCATGTCCACCCCGACGACCTGGTCATCGTCCATCCGGACACGATCGAGCCGCTCTATGCCTACTACTCCCGGCGGGTCGCAGCCTTTCCGATGCCCCACCCGAAAACGTATCCGCAGCTAGGGCGCGCGCAAGGCTTTGAAGCGCGGGAGCTAGATATGGCGATTCGCTCCGACCTCCAGCACTACCCGCGCGCGTGGCTCCTGATCGCCCCTGACCACGCACAGCTGGCCGATCCGCCAGCGAAGAGAGATGAGCTCGGACTTGTAGGCCTCGCCTTCCAGTACGGCGAAAAGAACCGCCGCATCCAGTGCGGACCGCCGCCCTACGCCGGGTTCGTGGGCGTGCGTGTCTACTGCAACAATATGCCGGAGATTGTGGGCAAGGTTCCACAGCCGAAGGTCGGCCTCCAGGTCACGTTCGGCCAGCAATTACGATTACAGGGCTACACGGTCACGCCGTTTCCGGGTGGCCCGAAGCCCGGTGGAACCCTGCCCGTGACGCTCTTCTGGGAGCCGCTCGCTAATCTCGCGGGAACTGACTACCTTGTCTTTCTCCATCTGACACTTCCCGGCGATCCCAAGCCGCTCACACAGACCGATGGACGGCCGATGGAAGGCGGGCAGCCGACGTCGCGTTGGACGAAGCCGCACGTACTGCTTCACGACGGCCGAGCGATTCCGCTTCCCGCCGACCTCCCCCCGGGCCGGTACGTTATTCGCATGGGCGTCTATCGCGCCTCCGACGGAGCACGCCTCCATGCTGAAACGCAGGCGCCGGTCCTCGACGACGCCGTCGTGCTCGGAGAGGTACAGATCGCCACGCCATGAAGCCCGGACCTTTTGCCAGCCCTGCCGGCCGGCGCCCGGCAGGCGACTACCTTCCCTACCTCCTGCCACTCGTCGTCGCGCTAGCCGTACGCGTGCTCGCCTGGTGGATCTTGCCCTATCGCGGGCAAATCTCGGATGAGGCCGAGTATCTGGCCGCGGCAACGTGGCTCGCCAACGGGCGTGGCTTTTCGTTCTACAAGGCGTGGATCTGGACCAGGCCGCCGCTCTATCTCCTTTTCCTGGCGGCACATATCCGGCTCTTCGGTCCCGGCAACCTGCTGCCCATTCGCATCTCGCAGACGGCGATAAGCGTCGTGACGGTAGCGCTGGCGATGGCGTGGGGTGCGCGCCTGGCAGAGCGCGGCCACGAGCGGCGCGTCGCGCTGACCACCGGCTGGGCGATGGCCCTCTGCTACGGCTTTGCCACCTATGCCTTTCTGCTTCTCTCGGAGACGCTGTTCGTCGTTCTGCTGCTTCTGGGATTGCTGCTCCTGACACTCTGGGCGCAGACAGAGTCAGGCTCGGGAGGTCGTCGGAGGAAAGCCGGCCTGCTCGCGGCCGGAGGCGTCGCCCTCGGCCTTGGCGCGCTGACCCGCGCACTTTTGGCCGGGGCATTGCCGCTCGTAGCAGCATGGGTCTGGTGGCAGGCAGCCCGGACGGACGGACAGCGGACGGCGTCTGAGTCGGGAACGCACAGGTGGGCGTTCCGGCGTGGAATCGCGCAGACGACACTGCTTACCGCGGCAGTCTGCGCGGTCATCCTGCCGTGGACCTTCTGGAACTCGCGCTTCTACGGCGGCAACGGGCTGATCCTGATCGACACCACGGGTGGCTACAATGCACTATTGGGCGCGCAGGCCGCCCATCAGGAACTGGAGCCGGCGCCGGAATGCGGAGCAAGCAAGTCACGCTGCGAAAAGGAGCTCTACCGGCTCTTGAAAGCAGTTCCGGACCAGGCGAAGCGCCAGTCGAAGGCTTACCGGCTGGCCGTGGAGTGGATCGCGGCAAACCCCGGAGGCTTCGTGCGCAAAACGGTGCGCGAAATGGTGGACCTCGTCACGATTAACTATGGTGGCGCCGAGCGGCTGAGCTCAGGCTATACACAGGGCATTATTCCGATTCCGCACCTGCTCGCGCTGTTAGCCGACGACACGCTCTATCTCCTCGCGGCGCCGCTGGCTATTGCGGGACTGGTGCGGCGCCAAGGACGCCCAGGCAAGGGGCTGGCGCTCATGTGGCTCAGCTACAACCTGGTGACCGGCCCGCTTTTTTTTGCCATCAATCGCTTCAGAGTACCGCTGCTTCCGGTGCTATTCATCTACGGAGCCTGTGCGCTGGCGCAGTGGCGCGAGCGCTGGACCAGCACGGCTAGGCAGGCAATGGGACTGGCCGGGGCGGGCGCGCTGCTGCTCTTCCTGCTGCCGTCATTCGGCTACTGGGGATCGTTGAACGGTGGGCTGCCGGCGAGCGACGGCCCTGACTCGTCGATCCTTCTCAACACCTACCTGGGTATTCGGGCCCGGATCGTCTCGTGGGATTGCACTCGCGCCGAGGCCGCTTTGACCCGAAACGATCTCGCGGCGGCACAACACTATATCGATCGTGGCAGCGCACGCCGCGTGGCCGGCAACAACGGGCTCGACTGTTTTGCACTGCTGCAGGCACGCATCGACGCAGCGCGCGGTGAATCGGGCAAGGCGCTTGCCCTGCTTCAGTCGATGAACCCTATACCGGAGCGTTTCCTGCTCGAAGGCGAGATTTACCAGCGGCTGGGACAGCGCGATCGTGCGCTGGGCGCCTTTGTCAGGCGCGATCTAGAGGAAGCGAATCCAACCACGTGGGCCTGGAACAACCTGCATCCGCCACCCACGACGCGCGTCGACCTGGGCAGCGGTTTTGACTGGGGCTACGTCGATGCCTTCTACGGCCGTGAAGGCCGGGCCGAGGACCCGGGAAACTTCCGCTGGACTGCACCTCGCTCGCGCCTGCGCTTCGTCGGCGCCGGCACGGGCGCGCCGCAGACGCTGCGCATGCGTGTCTCGGGCGGCCACCGTGACGCGGTAGATCCGGCACCGCAACTCACCGTCATCTCCGCGGACGCGAGCGGGTGCTCGCGGGCAGATACGATCGACATCAGCCCGGTGTGGCGGACGATCGATATCCCGATCTGTCCCACGGCCGCCGGACACGACGTGATCGTGGAGCTGCGCAGCACGACCTTCTTAGCAGGACCGGGTGAGCTGGCGCAGCGCCAGCAGGTCCACGAACAGCTTCGGCTCCTCGGCGTGCAGGTCGACTGGGCGGAGCTGCACGGCTGACGATGTCTGAGCGCCTGGTGCATAGCCTGCTTCCCGCGGACAAGCGGGGCCGAGGGATACTGCTGGCGATTCTGCTGGTAGCGCTGGTCCTGCGGCTCGCGGTCTGGCAGTGGCATCTGCTCTATCCCCTGGGAGGCGACGAGCAGGAATACTTCAACCAGGCGCTGACGTGGCTGCGTGGAGCAGGCTACCACGACCTGCCGCTGATGCGGCCGCCGCTCTACCCGGTCTTCCTTGCCGCCGTCTTCCGGCTCTTCGACTCGCAGGTCCAGCGCGTGCGGCTGGTCCAGGCGCTAATCAGCACCGGTAGCGTCTATCTCCAATGGCTGATGGCGCGTGCTGCACTGGTCGACCGAGGCATTGGCGAACGCGCTGCGCTCACGGCGGCTGCGCTCGCCGGCTGCAGCTTCACACTCGCGGCGAACGCCACGGAGCTCTTGACCGAGACGATCTTCGTCTTCGAGCTGACAGCCGTTTTCTGCCTGGTTCTATGGGCCGGGCGCCGGAAGGTGAGACAGTGGCAGCCGGCAGCGCTTGCCGGCGCGCTCACCGGGCTCCTCGCGCTTCTGCGCTCCGTCGCCCTGCCGCTGCTCCCGATTGCCGGACTTTGGCTCCTGCTTGGCGGCCGGGCTGAGCTTCGGCGACCCTCACGGGGCGCGGTGACGGCGAGCCTGGTCTTGATTGCAGCCGGCGCCGGCATCATCGCGCCCTGGACCGCTCGGAACTACTTCACCTATGGACAGCCCATCGTCGTCGATACAACCGGCGCCGAGAACCTGTGGCTGGACAACGACCCGGCCGGGCGCGAGGCGGTCAAGCGGATGCTTTACGCATTGGGCGAGGAGCGAGGGAAGCGCCAATCACTAGCGCTCGAGCGCGGGCTTCGGGCCATTGGCAGCGATCCGCTACGTTTCGCAGGCAAAGCATTCGGTGAGGCCAAGAAGCTGGTTGCGCTCGAGTACTGGGATGATATGCGGAACCGCCCGGCGATCTGGGTGCCTCCGGCCGAGGTCTGGCTCCGGCTTCTGCTTGGCGATGGGATCTGGCTGCTACTGACGGTCGTGGGAGGTGCAGGTCTATGGCTGCTCGACGATCGCCGACTCCGGCTGCTTTTTATTCCCTGGGTGCTCTATGTCGCGGGCACGAGCCTGCTGTTTCACGTCGAATTGCGTTATCGCCTGCCGCTCTACCCCGTACTCGCCGTCGCGGCTGCGCCGCTCCTGCCAGCTCCCGCTCGCCGGCCTCGTTCGGCGCGTCCGTGGCGTCTCGCCGGAGCAGGAGCGACGACCGTGGCGCTCATCGCGCTCATGCTCTTGCGCCGGCCGTACCTTCAAGAAGGCGTCATGCTCGCGCGGAAGCATTGGGATCTGTGGCAGGGCGACGGCAGACTGGCACTCCGACTCGATCCCGATTCGGCTCTTGCACGGGTACAGATGGCGGCGCCACTGCTCCGCGACTGCGCGGAGCAGCCTGATCGTTGTACACAAGCTGAGGCACTTCTGCGCGAGGCGATTCGGCGCAAACCGGCGCACGCCTACCCTCACCTGCTCCTCGGCGGTCTGCTGCGGAGGCGACAGGCCGTGGAAGCAGCGCGGCAAGAGCTGCGGTTCGAGACGGCGTCCCTGGAAGACCTCCAGCAATGGATGGTACATCGCTTCGGCCCGCGCGGCGAGCAGCGGCTCGACCTCGGCGACGGGCTCGACCTCGGCGACATCGAAGGCTTCTACCCGGCGGCCGATGGCTACCGCTGGACGACAGGCAAGGCAACGATCTGGCTCCGGCAGCCGCGGGCACGTGGCGTGCTCCGGCTACGGCTGGCCGCCGGACACCCCGGCGGCAAGCCGGTCCCGGTGCAGATCCATCTGGGGTCAGTCGACCTCGGCTCGTTCGTCGTCAGGTCGGGGTGGCAAACACTGGAAGTTCCTGTGCCGGCACAGGATCGTGAAACGGCACGAACGGCCGTGGCCGCGCCGGTCGTGGCGCTGACGATCGAGGTGCCTACCTTCCGGCCGCGGGATTTCGACCGAGCAAGTCCTGATAACCGTGATCTCGGCCTCGAAATAGATTGGGTCGAGCTATTTGACGCCGAGACGACCTGAGGTCGAGATGCGCATTGGCGATATAGCCCAAAGTGCTGATACCGCGTGTATCTGCGCTAACGACAGATGCAGGTGATAGGCGTAAATCAGAGCCGGCCGAAAGCTCGCTGGTGGTTAGCGGCGATCATGGGGGCGGGGCTCCTGTTCCGGCTATGGCTCTGGTGGCGCGTCCCCATTCACCAGCCCGCTAACGACGAGGTCGAATACCTGCACGTAGCGAGGGACCTTGTCGCGCGGCGCGGTTGGATTTTCTACGAACAATACACATGGCTGCGAGCACCGCTCTACCCGCTCTTCCTGGCTGGATCACTGCTTCTGGCGCATGGGGAGCTTCGCTGGGCGGCGCTGCCAAACATCGTGCTGAGCACGGCGACGATCGCTCTCTTTTATATGCTCGCCAAACTGGTCGCGTGTAGAACGAAAGAGAACCATCCGTCGAGCGCGGCCCGCGCGACACGTGCCGGCCTTATCGCGGCCGCTCTATGCGCCGCGCTGCTGCCGTTCGCCACTTTTGCCAGCCTCTGGATGTCCGAGACGCTCTTCACTACGCTCTTCGTAGCCGCACTGATCGTACTGCTACGCTGGGAGATACGGCCGGCGGTCGGGCTGGCGGCTCTCGCAGGCGTTTTGCTCGGGCTCGCAACCCTAACGCGCTCTCTTCCACTGGCGGCGACTCCGCTGCTCACTCTCTGGATGCTGCTGCACAGGCCGGCCCGGCAATCGTTCGGCCGCAACGCGGCGGGCGCGGCGGTCTGCACGCTAGCGCTGCTGGCGACGCTTGCTCCATGGACGATCCGCAATTGGATCGCCTACGGAGCTTTCATCCCGGTCGAGACCGGCCTCTCATACAACCTGTGGGCTTTCAACGAGCCACGCGAAGATCTTGATACGATCTCTCAGACGCTCGAGTCGATCCCGAATCCTGCAGAGCGCTCGGCCCTCGCGACCCGTAAGGGACTCGAGCGCTTGCGCGAAGATCCGACGATCCTGCTGCGGAGGATTGACTTCAATTGGGTTCACATCTGGCGCACAAAGCCGATCGAAGATCGCTTTTTGCAGGCCAGCTACTACGAGGATGTGCCGCTCGGGATCTTCGCAACGTCCCTGGTGCTCGAAGATGTACTCTATCTCCTGATCCTTACAAGTGCCGCGGCCGGTCTGGTGCTCGCGCCGCGCAGCAGGCCGAAATTCCTGCTCATAGGCTGGATGGTCTATGCCGTCGTGGTCTTTCTGCTGACGCATAGCGAAGGGCGCTACCGCCAGATACTCTATCCCGCGCTGATTCCGATCGCCGCCTGTGTCCTGGCGGGGCTCTGGTGGCAGCCGGCGCGACGACCGTGGCGCATCGCGGCAATGGCCGCCGTTGGGCTGGCCCTGCTGTCGCTTCAATACTACCCTTTCGATTGGGCAGCACAGAACCTCCGCCGGGACTGGGCCGAAGTGGCCGGGGATCGGGCGATGAGGCGCGGCGATTACCCGCGGGCGGAGAAAGAATATCGGCAGGCTGCCGATCTCGACCCTGATTCGGCCGATGCTCGCCTCAAGCTGGCCGAGGCATATGACCGCAGTGGCAACCTTGCGCGGGCCGTCAAAATCTACGGAGACATCGCGGCAGATAAGCCGATGTACGTGCCGACTTCGGTGCTCTGGGGAGACGCACTCCGGCGCGCCGGTTCCTTCGAAGCGGCCCGAAGAGCCTTCATCGGTAAATACACGGACCAGCGCGCGATCAGCGAGTGGGCCTGGGCCCACCTTAACTCGCCGGCTCCCGGCGAGATCGACGTTGGAGGTGGTCTCGACATCGGCTTCGTGGGCGGCATGTACGCCCCTGAGGAAGCCGACGGACGTACGGCGCGTTGGACCACCGGCAGCGCCGCGCTTCGGATCGCTGCAGGGACACAAGGGACGATGGTATCGCTGCATCTCGCGGCGCCCCGGCCCGACGGAAATCCTGTCGTGGCGGAGGTCTGCTACGCTTCGCACTGCCAGACTATTGCGGCCAGTGCGCTGTGGACGACCTATACCTTCTTCGTGCCACCCATCTGCGCCACACATACTTCGTGTAGTAAGACTATCGAGATCGTATTCCGCTCACCCACCTTCGTGCCGGCGAGAGCGGCGAATCATGCAAGCGGCGCGGAGGCCGGGGACGACCGGCACCTTGGGCTGCTCTTCGACTATGCCAGGGCCGCTCCGTTAGCAGGAACGCCCGCGCCATCCTCGACGTCTGCGATCAAGCCGGGAGACTAGCGCGGCGTCCACGCGCCGGCCGGCTCGGAATCCGAAGGCACGGGGTTCGCCGCGACGGAATGGCTGGGGAGTGCACGGATGACGACGCGCTGCGTAAACTTCCGGGGCCCGGTGAGTGGCCAACACGTCACAAGAGTAGCGACCTCTTCTTTCGTCGGCTCGATGTAGCGCGCGTTCGCCCGGCGCTGCTCGATCGTCACGTTGGGCGTGGTCTCGTCGAGCACCAATCGCTCCGTAACGGAGTACTGGTACTGCTGTCCATCGCTCCAAAGCATAATAGTGTCGCCCGGGTTGAGATAGTAGAGATCGTTGAAGGGATAGGCCCGGCCTCCACTGTGGCCAGCCATAACGATATTGCCGCCCTGGCCCGGATTAGCAGTGCCCTCGTGATGGCCGACCGCGTATTTGGCGACATCCCAGATCGCTACCTGCTGCCCGTTCAGCTGCTCGAGCGTCCAGCCAACCTCGACGACCTTCCGGTCGACATTGATCTTTGGAATGACGATGCGCGTCATCGTCGACGGCCCGTAACCTTCGACGGCCGCGGGAATGAGACTACTCAGCTCGCGTCCCTGTCCCGGATCGTTCAGTCGAGGCAAGGTGAAGGGTTGAGGCGCGGCCGTGGGCGCGGCAATCGCCGGACGCGGCCTTACCACCACCGGGACAGGTGCCTGCGCTTGCACGGGCGGAACGACGGATAGATTGCGCTCGACCGGCTGTACTGCGGCGACCTCCGGCAGGGTAATATCGCTATCACCTTGGGCCGCCATCAGATTGAACTGTTCGTCGGCAAAGAGACCGCCGACGTACAGTAAGAGGTAGAGGCCGACCAGCATCAGGAAGTTGCCTGCCGTCCAGAGGATTTTGCCACGGCGGCCTGGAAGCGCCACGGGCAGGGCCGTTCTTCGGCCGTGCAGCAGAGCAAAAGCGTTCACGCGGGTGCTCCCTTCAGCGCATCGAGGACAGCATCCATCTCGTCGACGGTATTGTACAGATGCGGTGAGAGGCGTACACCGCCCTCACGAACTGCGGCTACGATCCGCGCCGCCCGGAGCCGCTCCCAGAGCTCGTGTGCGGAGCGCTGTGGATGGCAGACGGTGAGGATACCGGACCGATTTTCTGGGCTCAGCGGCGTCATTATCTGGTAGCCATACGCAAGCATATGCTGCGCCAGGTGCTCCGTTAGCGTAGCGAGCCGTTGAGCGATGGTCGAAGGTCCTATCTCGAGCAGCATACTCAAGCTCTGCTCGAGGCCGGCGATACCGACCAGTGACCGAGTGCCTTCTTCATAGCGCGCCGCACCTTCGACCATAGGACTCTCATAGTCGAACGCTGCATAGTCACGCCAGGCGACGCCGGTCCAGCCGACGTTGGCCGGCTGGAGCATGTCGCGGACGCGCCGATTGACGTAGAGCACGCCGACGCCTTGGGGCGCGAGCATCCATTTATGGGCGCCGAAAGCACAGAAATCGACCGGAGTAGCGCTAAGATCCAGTGGCAATGCGCCTGCGCCCTGGATTGCATCCAGGCAAAGCACAACTCCTCGTCGCCGGCACAGCTCGCTCAACGCCTCGAGCTCGACACGGAAGCCATTGCTATACTGAACCCAGGAGATCGCGAGCATCCGGGCACCGTCGAGCGCGGCAGCCAGGTCAGAAATCTGTATCCGGCCCTGGCGCGGCTGGACGAAACGCACCTCGACGCCGGCCTGCTGCAAAGCGAGCCATGGGTAGACATTGGCCGGGAACTCCCCCCGCACCGTGACGATGACATCCCCGCGCTTCCAGGGCAAGCTCGCGGCGACGATGCTCAGCCCCTGGCTTGTGTTCTTTGTGAACGCGATCTCGTCGGGCTCCACCTGGAGCAAACGGGCGACCAGCCGCCGGGTACGGTTCACGGCCGGCATCCACTTAGCCTCGGCCATTACGCCACGATCGCGAAAATCGGCGGCAAACTCAGCTACAACGTCCGCCGTGCGGCGCGGCAGTGGCCCAAGCGCCGCGTGATTGAGGTAGGTATATCGCTCCGCGACCGGGAACTGCTCACGCCGAAGCGCAGCAAAGTCGGGCACCGGAGGCGTGACTGCGGTTGTCATACATCGATCATACCACAGTAGATGGCGTGGCATCGGCCGGCTGCCACCGCTCGGCCGTCAGCTTCATCTCCGCGCAAAGCTGGTAGACACCGCCGTTGGTCCAACGAAAGTAGGCGCGCAGCCTGGCATAGGCCGGAGCATCGAGGAACCGATACTCCTCCGCCTGTCCGGCATCCCGCCAGAAGCGCCCAGTCTCCTGGAACCCGAGCGCGTCGTAGAGCTTGCGTGCCCGCGCATTTGCAAGCGCCACCTCGAGCCGTAATGCTTTGAAGCGGACGCACCCGAAATAGGCCTGAAGGAACGCCGCGAGCGCCTCACGTCCATAGCCCTTGCCGATCCACGGCGAGCCGAAGGCGATGCCCAGGACGGCGTCGCCTTCGGCTTGCCGTATCTCCTTAAGCTGAAGCAGACCTGCGACGGCATCGTCGCCGATGATGGTCCACGCGCGCCGATCGGGATCGGAGTGATGGCTGGCGAAGAATGTGTCGAGCGAGCCGGTTCGATCGAGGCGCTGCGGCCAGTTCCAGACCCTATCGAGCGGCTCCGTAAACGGAGGCCACGCCGCCATCTCATAGAGATCGGCGCGGCGCCAGGGCCGGAGCACGAGCCGGTCGGTCGTTAGTGTGAGATGAAAGCTATCCATCGCCGGCCCTGCCGTCGACGACATCCCGCAGGCGGGAGGGATAGTTGGAGATAATGCCGTCGACGCCGAGATCAATCAGCCGACGCATCACCACCGGATCGTCGACCGTCCAGACGTTTACCCGGTAGCCGCGTCGCCCGGCGAGCGGCACGAGGCGGCGCAGGAGCGGGAGCTTCCAGGAGGGATGCCAGGCCGACGCGTCGAGGCGCCGCAGCGCGCGCAGCGGCCAGGCTTCCCGCAGCCGCACGCCGGGATGCCACGATCGTACGCCCATCAGCAGGCCGCGCGGGAGCTCCGGCGCCTCGGCTCGCAGCGCGGCCAGGGCCGCGGGGTAGAAGGAGGAGACGACGACCTGCTCCTCAAGCGCATACCGTCGCAACAGGTCCGCAACCGCCACCTCGACGCCGCGGACTTTGAGCTCGACGTTCAGCGGCATTCGAGTCGCGGTGGCCCAGGCACAAACCTCTTCGAAGGCCGCCACGGGCTCGCCGCCGATGCGCAGCGTTTGCAGTGTATCCCATCGAAGATCGGCAATCGCATCTCGCCGCCCGTTCCAGCGCTCAGTAGTCGCATCATGAAAGACGACGAGTTTGTCGTCGGCCGTGCGCTGCACGTCGAGTTCGATCATATCCGCGCCTTGAACGCGCGCGAGCTCGAAGGCGGCCATCGTGTTCTCGGGCGCATCGCCCGACGCTCCGCGGTGAGCTATGACTAGCGGTCGCATAGACTTCCTACGAAAACCCAATGGGACCGGCTATGTTGCAGTAGAACCATTTGGCCATTGGCATACCACATGACGTCGACGTATGGCATCTTAGCCGGCGTCGAGCACAGCGTCCACCGCTACTGAGAAGCCGGCGAGTAGCAGGGAGGTCGCGGTTTCGCCGCGCCGAAAGACCCCGTGCTCCGTATACCCATCGCCTTCGAGCGTCAGCACGGTAATCGTTTCGTCGTCGGGGTTGACGATCCAGTATTCGGGAATCCCCGTCTCGGCGTAGTCGAGACGCTTGACTCTCGTATCGCGATCAGGATCGTCGGGACTGACGATCTCGACGACCAGATCGGCGCCCAGCCAGTAGCGGTTCTGGCGGCGCGGATCACGCTCGTCCAGCACGAGCAGGATATCTGGCTCCCGGTGCTTGCCTGCGCGGATGCGGACGCGGAGTGGCGCGAAGAGGATTTTGCCCCCGCGCGGCCGTATGTAGGCCAGCAGCCACTCATAGAGGAAGGCGAGCATGACCTGATGTTTGTCCGTTGGCATCGGCAGAACCTCGAGGACCCCGTCTGTCAGCTCGATCAGGTGATTGGTCTGGTCCGTCAGCTTGAGATACTGCTCCTCGGTCCAGAGGCCCTGCAAAGGCAACAGGTCGACCTCTAGCCCATCGGCCTCGCGCACGAGCTTGAGGTCTGCTGTCCGAACATCGACGGCCATAGCTTTCTCTCTATATGCTGGGCTCCCACGGATACCACACGTTCGCGGCAGCGTCAACCGTGTCACGCCATTCATTTGAGCGATTACAACCATATTTCTTGTTCGCTGGCGCTCGCATCTGCCGCCGATGTTCACCCGTTGGGATGTAGTCGGGGCGGAGTAGCAATTGGCCAGGAATGCTTAGCTGCTAGCACCGTCGAGCTACTGTCGGATTGCACAACTTGGGATTGCCCATCTACTAATTTCCGGGAGATTAGTAGGTGATTAGTCGACGATTAGTAGGTGGGCTAGGATAAACGCGCATGGCGTAAATACGTCATAATCGTGTCCGAAGGAACAAACACATACGTTCTTCCGTGCTTCTGCTGCTTCAGCAATCCTCGCTCACTGAGGTCAATGAGATCTGTGCGTGCCGTCTGATAGACAACGTTGTGCACAGTTTTATGCGATTGGATCGTGTACGAGGTGTTGGGATGTCGCAGGGCGTGGGCAAGAAGGCTTCGCTGGCGATCATTGAGGTCGCGATGTTTCTGGAGGAGCTCGTCTGCGTTCGCTAGCTCTCTTTGCTTGCGCTGCAGGTACATGCGCAGATCTCCGGTTGCCAAACGTAGGATTCGGAGGTTGTATACAATGAAATATGTTAGGTCAAGGCTATCACTTTCAGTATACATGTATGCACGCACGTAGCGCGCCGGCGACTTCAAGAAATAGCGGGACATTGCCAGGTACTCAAATAGCCAATAGCTCCGTGACAAGAGATACCAATAAAAAAGCGCTCGAGCCGTCCGTCCATTGCCATCAACAAAGGGGTGATCATAGCCTATCCAAAAGTGAAGAATGGCTGCTTTGACGACGGGGTGGAGCCACTCACGCTGGTCGTCGTTGTTGGCGAATGCACAGAAGGCCTCTACACGGCTGGGTAATAGCGCGGCTTTTGGCGGTTCGTGTACAACTTGGCCTTGGTATTGGACTACGATATCGTCACTTGTCCTAACGCGACCGGCGTCTTCAGGATTCTCCAGTGTGCCTTCTGTGATCATCGCATGGATATCGCACAGGGTTTGAGGTGTCAGAACCATCCTTTTCTGTGTTCGAAGATGCTGGATAGTCATCCAGTTGTTGTAGATCATCTGCTCGGAATGATTTCGCGGTTTTCGACCGGAACGCAACATTTCTTTGGCGACGGGCCGTGTAGTAGCCGCCCCCTCGAGCTGACTCGACGCAATAGCTTCCTCCATCAACGAACTTATCACATATCGCTCGGGTGATGGCAAATTGCCGGGATGCTCCGTCCCGATCAGAGCGCCTGACCATCGATCGATCTCGCTCAATGTACGGAGAACACTATTGGGAAGAGCGTAAACGAAGGGGATGTCGTGTTCATTCTTGAAGGCTCGTATTGGCCTTCTTTTGAGCATTCGCTGAA
>JBBSGA010000050.1:0-24575 GCA_038254585.1 Chloroflexales bacterium
CATGACCTGCGATGCACCCTGGCATGCCGGCATAGCCTATGCACTGGGCTATATGAAGGCGGCCATCACGCTGATCGAAGCAGAGGCGTGGCCGTAAGCCGCGCCCAGTCGTCGACAAGGAGAACGACAATTCATGAGCGGAGTGCAGGCGATGCGGATGCAGCGATCCATGGTTGTTATAGTCGGAGCCGCGTTAGCCTTGCTCGTAGCAGGCATCGTCGTGGCGCTCGTCGCTTCGCGCCGGGCCGAAGCACCTTACCCACCCGACAGCCCCGAGGGAACCGTGGCGACCTATCTGCGCCTGCTTCAGAGTGGACAGGCTGACCAGGCGTATGGTCTGGCTGCAATGGATCGCGATCGGCAAGACTTTATTCGGCAGTACGGCGATTGGAGCCGGCGCTCGCATCGCGTGCCGCTCTGACGCTCATGTCGGCGCGGCGACCGGGCCACCGTCACGGTCGATCTGTCGACTTTCTCAGGAGGTGCCTTCGGGGCCTCGGATATCACCAACCGGCAGACGTTTACGCTCGAGCGACGGAGTTGCACATGGCGTATCACAGGCCCGGATTATCTCTACTAGTGCTCTAAAGGAGCCGCACCATGACGTCCTCGCGACGGCTTTTCAGCTACACCATGGCCTTTGCCGGTCTCCTCACGGCGCTCTACGCTATCACGAGCCTACTCGCGCTCGCCGCGGCCACATTGACCCTAGGGAGCAACACGCTGCTCGGCGCGGAGGACCTGCGCAGCCGCGCCAGCTTCTATCTGGCGGCGCTGATTGTGGGCCTGCCGCTCTGGCTTGGCTTCTGGCTCGCGGCCCAGCGTCGCCTCGCGCGCTCGCCCGAGGAGCGGAATGCGCGCGAGCGCCGCCTGTTCTTAGGAGCCGTCTTCGCCACCACATCCGTCGTCGTGCTCTTTGGGCTGCACACCCTGCTGCAGGTTCTGCTCACGCTGCCGGGGCCACCCGCGCTTCAGCTCTCGGCCCTGGACGGCATCGCAGCCGGTGCGCGGCTGCTGGTCTACGCAGCCGCCTGGGTCGTCTACGCACGCATCGGATGGAGCGAGCGGAGCGCGGGCGATGAGGACGAATTTCACGATGTGGCCGCGTGCGTGCTCGCCGGATTTGCGCTCACATTCCTAGCGATTGGAGTCGGGGAGGCTCTGCGCCAGTTGGTGGGTGATCTGCTCGGCGCGGCTCAGCCCACGCTGCTCGCGGAGCGACCTGGCTCGCTCTGGACGATCTGGGGGGCGATCGCGGCCTGGATCCTCTCGGGAGGTGCAGTGTGGGCTGCGATCTGGCAGTACGACCTGGCACGCGGTGGCCGGCGCGATCAGCGGGTCGTCTATCTCTACATCGTGCTGCTGGTCGCCGTGCCTGTCACGCTTGGCGGCGCTGTGCAGGGACTCAACGAGCTCCTGCGCAGGATTTTTGGCTATCGCGAGATGCCGCCGAACTGGAGCTTCCTGGAGGATGTTCTCCCGCTCGTGCTGGTAGGCGGTATGCTGTGGGTCTACCACTGGCACGTCATGCGCCGACAGGCGGCGCTGGATACGACAGCCGCACCAGATCGTGCCGGCGGCATCGCCTGGCCGCGCCGCCCGGGACTGGCGCTGCTCTGCGCTCTCGGTCTCGCCATGGCCGCGCCCGCCCTCGGATCGCTGCTATGGCTGACTCTCGATTTTCTGCTCAACACCGGTGCGGCGCTCGGCGATCCCGGCTGGTGGCGTGACCGCCTGAGTTTGGGCATCGCCGCCGGCCTGGTAGGGTTAGCCGCGTGGCTCGGCGGCTGGTCCGTCCTCGAGCGTGCAGCGGTCGCAGCACCCCAGAGCGAGCGCGCATCGGAGGCACGCCGACGGCTCCTCGGGGGCGTCGTGTTGGTCAGCGCCCTCGCCGCCGTCGGATTCACGATTGCCCTGCTGTGGCTGGCGCTGCAGACGCTGCTCGGGGCGAGGCTCGATGCAACGCAGGTTACCAGTATGCTCAAGTACCTTAGCGCCGCCCTGATCGGGCTTGCGCTGGTGGCCTACCACGGGCTGATCCTGCGCGCCGACCGCGCCTTCGGCCCCGCCGTGGCTGCCCGCGTGCGCATCGTGGCGCTGATTGCGCCGGGAGCGGAGGCGGCGCTTGAGACGCTTCGACAGCAAAGCGGACGGCCTATCCTGGTGGCGGGCCGCCTCGCACCGGATGGGACGGCGGCGCAGGTCGACCTCCCTACCCTGGAGCAGCTGTTGGCCGGCCTCGGCAGCGGCGGCGACAGCCAGAGCGACAGCGCGCTGCTGCTCCTGCGTCCCGATGGAGGAAGCCTGCACTGCTATACGAGACTCAGGCACTCGATCGGGTAACGGCCGGCGTGGAGGCGATCGCTCACGGCTTTTCTTCCTGCTGAGCCTACACCAAACGAGGCCCTGGCACTTCAGATCCCGCTCAACGACGCCCTGTACCGCTATTGCCAGGATCGAGTTCGGCGCGAAGAGCCACGTGGCGCGTAGGGCGCGTCTTGCCCCCGGGCCGCCGTTGGAGGATGGATGGACGCTGAAGAGGTGTTGGCGGATCAGCGCCCGGCCCGCCGGTGGCGCGCCGGGCTGAATCGCACCGTGGTCGTGCTTGGTCTGGTCAGCCTCTTCACCGATGTCAGCAGCGAAATGTTGATGCCCGTGCGCTTTATCTTTCTGATCAAATGGCTGGGAACGCCGCTGGCAATCGCGGCGCTGATCGAGGGCCTAACAGAAGCGGCCTCGAGCCTGCTGAAAGTCGCAGTGGGCAAGCGTACCGACCGGGTCAACCGCCGTACCCCGATGATTCTGCTCGGCTATACGCTCAGCAACCTGGCCAAGCCGGTGATCGGCTGGGTCCAAACCTGGCAGCCGGCGCTGGGTCTCCTGCTCGTCGATCGCTCCGGCAAGGCAATCCGCGGCGCCCCGCGCGACGCCGTGATCGCCGATAGTGTCCCCGAGCACTACCGCGGCAAAGCCTTCGGCTTCCATCGCTCGATGGATACCCTGGGCGCGGCGATCGGGCCGCTGCTGACGGTCGCCATCTTGAGCCGTACAGGCAACGATCTGCCGGCCGTCTTCCGGTGGACCCTCGTGCCAGGATCGCTGGCGATCCTGGTAATCCTGCTCTTCCTGCGAGAACCGGCGTACGAAGACACGTCTGCAACCAAGGCTGCACGGCACGAGGACGCCCGAACGCCGCCGGCCGCCCTCGGAAGGAGGTTCTGGACCTTCACAGCCATCTGGACGCTCTTTTCGCTGGGCAATTCGTCCGATTCTTTCATCTTCCTGCGCAGCCTGGACCTGGATTCCGCGCTGGCACGCATTCCGCTCTACTATGCAGGCTTCAATATCACCTACGCGGCGCTGGCCACTCCCCTAGGCTCGCTCAGCGATCGCAGCGGCCGGCTGCCGCTGCTCGTCCTGAGCTTAGCCGTCTTCGCCCTGACCTACGGTGGCTGGGGCCTTGCCCGCCTTAGCTGGCAGGTGATGCTGCTCTTTCTGCTCTACGGCGTCTACTACGCCGCGACCGAGGGGGTGGCGCGCGCCTTCGTGGCCGACTTGATGCCAAGAGGGCGGCGTGGCATCGCCCTCGGCTGGTTCTTGGCTCTCACAGGACTGGCGGCGCTGCCCGCTAATCTTGTCGCGGCGTATCTGTGGACCCACGTCGGAAAGGGCGCGCCGTTCGTCTACGGCACGGCGATGGCCGTAGTCGCCGCCCTGCTGCTGATCTTGTGCAGACCCTGGCTCGTAGGCGCCCGCCCGGAAGCTACCGTCGCCGAAGCATAGCAGTGCCGGCGGCGTCACAGGTTTCGTACCTGTCGCACGCGGGGAAGCGCCTGCCCCATCAGCACCTGCGCCGCCGCGAACCGTCGCCGATCGCTCCAGCCGTCGTGCAGCAGGACCAGGTAGACGATCGTGGTTTGCTGCAGCACCAGGATTGCCCCACCTTTGGCATAGGCTGCCTCGCCGAGGCCGTCGATAGGCATACCACCCTGGGCAATGAAAAAGCGTTTTCGCTGTGCAAAGGTGGACCCGGGCGATAGCTCGAGTGAGACCATGTTGGCAGACGCGGCAGCCCCCGGCGTGTAGGTGCAGCCATAGTCGACGAGCTCCTGCTCGCTGATCGGCTCGTCGACCGGCTCGCCGAGCGCAGCTGCCACCTCACCACGGTTCAGCATGGCACATGCGTCGATTGCGCCGGCGGTTGCGCCGCTCGGCACGGTTTGACCCGAGGCCGGTGGGAGTGCCGGGAGTGGGCTACACGCCGCGACAAGAAGGGTCGCGGCCGCCAATGCGATCCTGGACGTCCAACTCATACCGCACATGATAGCTGTATCTTCGACATGCATGCCGATCGGCGGTGTCCTATCTGTAGTGCGTTCGGCTTGGCCGCATATGGGGAGACTCGGGCTAGCCCTTCACACCGGAGAGCCGCACACCTTCGACGATATAGCGCTGCATGATCAGAAAGACAACCACCAGCGGCAGAATACCGACGGCTGCACCCATGAACAGCGCTCCGAGGTTGATGGTCTGCGCCGTCAGGAAGGTGGAGAGCACGACCTGAACGGTCCAGGACGACGGATCCTGGCCGATGACGAGTGGCCACAAGAAGGCGTTCCAGCTCCCGATAAAGGTCAGCACGCCGAGCGCCATTAAGATCCCGATCGAGTTCGGCAGGAGCAGGTACCAGTAGATCCCAAAGTAGCCTAGGCCATCGACCCGACCCGCTTCCTCGATCTCGGCCGGAAAGTCGAGGTAGAACTGCCGAAAGAGGAACGTCGCAAAGGCGCTGAACAGCCCTGGCACAATAATGCCCCACAGCCGGTTCACGCCCCCTAAGAAGGCCACGACCACATAGGTCGGCACAAAGGTGACGGCGCTCGGGATCATCAGCGTCGACAGGACGAGATAGAAGACGATATTGCGCCCCCGGACGGGGATGCGCGCAAGCGCAAAGCCCGCCATCGAGGCGAAGAGCATTTGGAAGACGAGGCTGATGATGGCGATGATCGCCGAGTTCCTGAGCGCCGTTCCCATCGGCGCCGAGAGGTCGTTGAAGAGATCGCTGAAATTCGCCCAGTGCGGCGGAAGCGGCAGCCATTTCCAATCAAACGACGTAATTTCGGCGTTGGTCATGAGCGCGTTGCGGGCGATCAGATAGAACGGGAGCAAAAACAGGATCGCCAAGACGATCAGCGTGCCGTAGAGCAGAATCTCACCGCCGCGAAGCCGGCTGCTACCCGCTCCCTTGGTAGGCGTCGCAAGAGGCCTGCGATTGGCCGTCGAAGGCATCGATGACATGAGGCTACCCTTTCCTATTCAGACCGGCCGAAGCCGAAGACGCGTCCCTGGATCACGGTTACGAGGATGATCAGCGCCGTCAAGATGAAGGCACCTGCCGAACCACGTCCATAGTCCTGGTCTCCCAGCGCCAGCGCGTACAGGTAGACGAGCGGTGGCCGCGCGAGGATGATGTTTCCCGACGACGCTGCGGTACCACCCAGGATGTTGTAGAACTCGTCGAACGCCTGAAAGGCCGCGATAAAGTTCAGCAGCAGTACCGAGATCGAGGTATTGCGCAGCAGCGGCAGCGTAATATTGCGAAAGGTCGTCCAGCCCGTCTTCGCTCCATCTACAAAGGCCGCCTCATAAAGCGAGCGCGGAATCTCTTGCAGACCGGCGATGAAAATGATCATAAAGAAACCGACCTGCAACCAGAGCCGCACCGTGATGAGCACTAGCCAATACCAGGGGGGACTCGGCGTGCCGATCCACGAGATCGGGCCGAGGCCAAACTTGTCGAGGATCAGGTTGGCGAAACCGTAGGGCAGGCCGTTGAAAATACTCATGCGCCAGACCAGCGAGGCGATGACGTATGAGACCGCCGTGGGAATAAAAAAGACCGTTCGGAAGAAGCCGCGGCCCCAGGTCGCGCGGTTCACAAGCAGCGCCAATCCTAGCGAGACGGCGTAGGTCAACGGCACGATGAAGATCGTGAAGACGATGATCGTCAGAATCGCCCGCCGGAACTGTAGATCGCCGAGTACCGAGGCGTAGTTCTCCAGGCCGACAAAATTGCCGATGTCGATCGAGTGGCGTGCCCGCGAGAAACTGAGGAGGAAGCCCCACACGATCGGCACGAACGTAAAGATCGTCAGGCCGAGCAGCATAGGACTCATGAACACCCAGAACGCAAGCGTGGTCGACCAGTCGCGCCGCCTCCCGGCGGGCATGGAGACCGCGGCTGCCGCCGGGCTAATGCTCCGCATCTTCATCGATCCAGCTCCTCCATGGTGGGATGCAGCCTCAGCGGGGAGTGTTGCGTGGTGCGACGTGCTCCAGGTCCACTGCGCAACACTCCCCACGTGACAAGCCGCTTCGCGGTTATCCAAGCACCTTCTTGAGCTCGGCTTCGCACTTCTGAGCCGCCGTTTTCACTTCGCTCGCCGCATCCTTATTGTTCTTGACGATGTTGCTCAACGCGTCGGTGAGCGCCGTGCCCATCGCGCCTGTCCATGCCGGCGGCGTATTGCGGCCATACTTAGTCAGGTATTCGACCGCTTGGGCAGCGGGCCCACTCTTGAGCGGCGCCGCGCTCTGAGCCGCGCTTGCACGCGGCGGCACGTGGAAGCCGTAGGAGAGGCTCCAGTCCTGCTGATCCTTGGTGTTGTCGATCCAGAGCCACTTGACGAACTTCTTGGCCTCCTCGACATGCTTGCTCTTGGCGTTGACCATCTCGGACCACCCACCAAAGAAGGTGGCCGGCTTCCCGTTGGCATCCAAGGCCGGCCAGGGCACTACGCCGAAGTCGTCCGCGATCACCTTCTTGATGCCGGGCATCGCCCACAGGCCCGTCCACTGCATCGCGACCAAGCCGCTGGTAAGGGCCGACGGATCCCACCAGTCAGTGGGCGAGCCGACGAGCAGCGCGCCCGTGTCGTTGAGCTCCTTCACCTTCTTGTAGGCCGCCACGGTCCTTTCGTTGTCGAAGACGATCTTATTGTCGACCAGGAAATCGCTGCCGGCGGACCACGGTGCGATATTGAGCAGGGCACTTATGCCGCCATCGTTGCCCAGGAACAGGCCCTTGACCTTGCCCTGGTTCAGCTTCTTGGCGGCGGCAATCACCTCGTCCATGCTTTGGGGCGGCTTGACCCCGGCTTTGTCAAGCATGCTCTTCCGATAGTAAAGCATGCCCATGTCGTCGATCATCTTCACGCCGTAGAGCTTGCCGTTGACCGTCTCGGCCTGGAGATCGACCGGGTTGAAGTCCTTCTTGATGTCCTCCGTGTAGAGGTCGTCGAGTGGGGCGAGCTGGCCCGCCTTCACGGCGTCGAGGGAGGGACCGCCCTCGTAGATGTCGGGCGCATCAGCCGTCAGCAGTGCAGCCGAGAGCTTCGAGGCGTAGTCTCCCGGCACCCAGGTCACCTTGACCTCGACGTTCGGGTTGGCCTTGGTGTACTCCTGCGCATAGCGTATGGCCGCCTGCTGCGTGCCTTCCTCACCGTATTGGTGATACCACTGGTTCAGCGTGATCTTGCCACCGGACGACCCGGCGCCGCCCGCCGCCGCTGTCCCCGAGGCTCCGCCACCCGTCGCCGATCCGGCAGCGCCGCACCCGGTTAAGACCACGCCCGCCGCGATCGTCACCGTGGTCAAAAACTCACGCCGGCTGACCACCTTCACGCGCGGTTTGCCGCCATCCGACCCGTTCCGACCAGCATTCTGTCCCATGAGCGTTTCCTTTCTGCCTAGACTATCTGTTGACCGAGCCGCCGAACGAGGTCAACTCCCCGGGCGGCGCACCACGGCGCGCATACGGCGCTGCCGGTGAGACCAAGAGCCTTAAACCGCGGGACGCGGTGGTGGAATGAGAGGCGCCAAATCCCTTTCGATAGTCGTTTGCTGTGATCCTCCTCTAGAAGGGCATGAGAGGTCGCGAGTTAGGTTATGTTGGTTGTCTATCACCGGCAGGGCATCGGAGCGTCAAGCATCACGGATGGCGTAGACCGTCAGCGTATCATCCGCTCTCATCACAAACGTTCCGATCCCGTAGCGTGTGTCGACGCGGATCCGCACGAGGTGCAAGTCTTCTTGCTGCACCGTGACGCCGGCCGGTACAAATTCCATGCCGTTTTCGTCGTTATAAAAGTGAGTTCCCGCCACTGTACCGTCGCTGACGCCCCTCATGTCGCTTGTAAACTTGATCTCATGGATCGTCGTGTTTCATCACTGCCCCCACATATCTCGCTCCTTGCATCGCTCACAGTATACGCTGACTCGCAAACACCCAGCTTGGGCGTAGAAGAGGGGAAGAGGGCCCGGTACGAGCCACCGGGTAGGACCGGCATTGCATGCTCCAATAGGAGATACAGCGGGAAGACATCGCGGTCTACGCAGCACTCCTCGCACTCCAACCGGCTACGTTTGACACACGGTGAATACTTATAGCGACGATCTATCGCGCCAGGAGCGCGCGTATAGCCGATCCGTGCGTCGCGACGTTGGGCGGCGCTCTTAGTCGAGGAAGAACGGACGCGCACAGGGGCATATGAGCGACGGGACACGTGTACAGATGTCTGCCGCCCGGCACGACCTGCCCCTTTCCAACGTTCAAAGGAGGATTCGGAGATGACCGCCAGCTCCATATCGCTGACTGAGCGCCCGGCGTGGCGGGCGCTCATGGCACATCACGAGACGATCAAGGACCTACATCTACGGACGCTCTTCGCGGAAGACCCGCGACGCGGTGAGCGGCTGGCCGTCGAGGCCGCCGGCCTCTACTTCGACTATTCGAAGCAGCGCATCACCGACGCAACCCTCCGCCTCCTCCTGCAGCTTGCAGCGGAGTGTGAGCTGCCCGCCCGCATCGCGGCTATGTTCCGCGGCGAGAAGATCAACGTTACCGAGCGGCGCGCCGTGCTCCACGTCGCCCTGCGGGCGCCGCGAGGGCAGACGATTGAAGTCGACGGCAAGAACGTAGTGCCGGACGTTCACGAGGTACTCGACCGGATGTCCGATTTCGCCGACCGCGTGCGCAGCGGCGCGTGGACCGGCTACACGGGCAAGCGCATCCGTAATGTGATCAACATTGGCATCGGTGGCTCCGACCTCGGCCCTGTCATGGCCTACGAGGCCCTAAAGGCGTACAGCCAGCGGGACATGATCTTCCGCTTCGTCTCGAACATAGACGGCACCGATTTCGCCGAGGCGACTCGCGACCTGGACCCTGCAGAGACGCTGTTCATCGTCTCCTCCAAGACATTCACCACGCTTGAAACGATGACCAATGCCCATACGGCGCGCGAATGGGCGCTGCGGACGCTCGGCGACGACCAGGGCATCGCCAAGCACTTCGTCGCCGTCTCGACCAACGCCGCCGAGGTGACCAAGTTCGGCATCGACACGGCCAATATGTTCGGCTTCTGGGATTGGGTCGGCGGCCGGTACTCGATGGACTCGGCCATCGGTCTCTCGACGATGCTTGCGATCGGACCGGCCAACTTCCGCGCGATGCTGGACGGGTTCCACACAATGGACGAGCACTTCCGCACCGCGCCGCTCGATCGCAATCTCCCGGCGCTGATGGGGCTGCTCGTGGTCTGGTACAACAACTTCTTCGGCGCGCAGACGGTCGCGGTGCTGCCCTACGATCAGTACCTCAAGCGCTTCTCAGCCTATCTGCAGCAGTTGACGATGGAGAGCAACGGAAAGTCTGTTACCCTGGAGGGCGCGCGCGTTAATTACCAGACCGCGCCGATCTATTGGGGTGAGCCGGGCACCAACGGCCAGCACTCCTTCTACCAGTTGATCCACCAGGGCACCAAGCTGATTCCGTGCGACTTCATCGGTTTCTGCGAGACGCTGAACCCGCTTGGCAGGCACCATGACCTGCTGATGGCCAACGTCTTTGCCCAGACGGAAGCTCTAGCGTTCGGCAAGACCGCCAGTGAGGTCAAGGCCGAGGGAACACCCGACTGGCTCGTTCCGCACCGCACCTTCGAAGGCAATCGGCCCAGTAGCACGATTCTTGCGCAGCGGCTGACGCCGGAGACGCTCGGCAAGCTCGTGGCATTGTACGAGCACAGCGTCTTCACCCAGGGTACGATCTGGAACATCGACTCGTTCGATCAATGGGGGGTCGAGCTTGGCAAAGTGCTGGCACAGCGGATCATCCCCGAGCTCGAAAGTGCCGATGAGCCGTCGCTAGCGCACGACAGCTCGACCGACACGCTGATCCGGCGCTACCGCAGGCTCCGCACTACCGGCTGAAAGGGTGCGGTGCCGAGCAGGTGATCGGGGCTTAGCTAAAACCGGCAGGCACCCGATTTCGTGGAGCATCGCCCAAGACCGATCGCCTTGTACGATTTCAAGCAGTGGAAGAGGCGTCATGCATATCGCTCCAGACGAGACGCAGGGGCAGGCGCCCGCCGCGGCACGCGCTCGCGATCTCCGTCCGTCGCCGTCGACGTGGCTGCTGTTGCGTATATGGTTCGTGCTCGGCCTCCAGTCCTTTGGCGGCGGCGCTGCCACGCTCTACCTGATCCGGCGCGCCGTGGTCGAACGTCACGGGTGGCTGTCGGACGACGAGTTCACGCGGAGCTGGGCAGTCTGCCAGATCGCGCCCGGCATCAATCTGCTCGGCCTCACGATCCTGATCGGGTGGCGCCTGCGGCGTGGCGGCGGGATCGTCGCAGCACTTGCGGGCCTATTGCTTCCCAGTGTGGTCGTTACCGTCGTCATGACGGCGCTCTATGCGCGGCTCGAGAATCTGGCTTTGGTTCGCGCCGCCGTGCGCGGGATCGTCCCCGCCACGGTGGGGCTTGGCGTACTGCTCGCGCTTCAGATGGCGCGACCTCTGCTGCGGGATAGCCGGCGCGAGAGTCGAGCCAGCCTAGCTGTAAGTGTCGCCCTGCTCCTCGGAAGCCTGGCCATCGCGGCTCTCACGCGGGTCTCGGTCGTCTGGATAATCTGGATCGCCGGAGCGCTCGGCGCGGTTGCGCACCGGCGGACGCGTCCGCCGATGCGATCCGAGCAGCGATGAAGGCCAATCCGTTGCTCTATTTGTGGCTCTTGCTCAGGGCCTCGCTCTTCTCGACCGGCGGCTCGGGAAATATTCCACTGGTCTACGCAGAGTTTGTCCCCCGTGGATGGGCCACGGATGGGCAATTTGCGCAAGCCCTAGCTATCGGCCAGATCAGCCCCGGTCCGACCGGCCTGTGGGTGATCAGCTTCGGCTATCTGACCGGCGGCATTCGCGGGGCGATCCTGGCCGTGATCGCGATCACCGTGCCGCCCATGCTCGTGCTCGCGGTCGACGGCCTCTACCGGCGTATCGGATCCCATCCAGCGGTCGAAGGATTTGCACGCGGCTTGAGCCTGGCTGTCGTAGGCATTTTTCTGGTCGTCGTCGGCCGGTTGCTCCGGAGCACAGGCGTCGACGTCGTGAGCGTCGGGATCGCCGCCGCCAGCCTGGGCCTCGGACTGACGCGGCGCGTCCCGGTGGTCGTGGTGCTCCTGCTCGCCGCGGCGCTGGGCATGCTTCTGCGTTAGGGTACGCGGCTGATGAAGCAGCGTGCGGCCATAGCAGGTTGCCGGCAAGATCCGAGGTCGTAGCTTTGCCCTTTATTCAAGAGACGCGGGAGCTGCGGCCCCGGACTTACCAGTTCGTGTATGAGCCGTCACGGCGGTGGAGGTGCGGAGCTTCCCAGAACCTGAATGCCTCGTGCGATGCCGCCTGCTCGTCGAATTCCACCCCGAGGCCGGGCGCGTCGGGTACCGGAAAGCGCGCGCCCTCCAGCCGCGGCTGAGTCGGGAAGAGCGCCGAATCGTCGAAGCCGAGCTTTTCCGTCGGCGATGTCCGGACTTCCAGCCAGGCGAAGTTTGCGACCGCGGCCGCAAAGTGGATCGTCGCGGCCGTGCAGATCGGGCCGAGCGGGTTATGGGGCATCATGTCGACGTAGTGCGCCTCGGCCCAGCCGGCCACTTTCATCGCCTCGGTGAGACCACCGACGTTGCAGACGTCGATGCGAGCAAAATTGGTTAGACCTCGCTCGAGATAGGGCAGGAAGGCCCATTTGCTGGAGAACTCCTCGCCGATCGCCAGCGGAACCTGTACCATCGTCCGCAGTGCCTGGTAAGCGTCCGGGCTTTCGGCGCGAATCGGCTCTTCCAGGAAATCGAGCGTCCCCGGCGGCATGCGCTGGCAAAACGAGGCTGCCTCTGCGACGCCCAGCCGGTGATGGTAGTCGATCCCGAGCACGGGGTCGGCCCCGACGGATTCTCTAAGGCGCGCAAGACCGGTGGCCGTCGGTCCGATCGATTCACGCGGCTCCCAGAGGCGCTCATGGCCGGTCTGTGGATGGTCCGGCACCAGGCGAATGACGTTCCAGCCTTGCGCGATCAGCAGCTGTACGTTCTCGACGAGCTTCGATCCCATCGGCCCCGGCGCGGTGGCGAAACAGGGCACGAAATCCCGCTGCTTGCCCCCGAGCAGCTGATAGACCGGCACGCCGAGCGCCTTGCCGGCGATATCGTGTAGTGCGATGTCGATCGCCGAGATCGCGCCCGTCAGCACGCGCCCACCCTCGAAATACTGGCTGCGGTACATTTCCTGCCAGAGCGCGCCGATACGCATAGGATCCCGTCCGATCAGGAACTCGCGAAAGTGACGGACCGCGCCTGCGACGGCCAGCTCGCGCCCCGACACGCCCGCTTCGCCCAACCCATGGATCTCCGTGTCGGTCTCCACCTTGACGATCAGCTGATTTCTGCTGCCCACCCATACTGGGAACGTCTTGATGTCACGGATCTTCACGCCCTGTACCTCCTGATGCCCTCCGCCAAAAGATGCACACCACCCCGGTGCTCCACGACGTCGTCACTCCAAGAACCGGCCGCCGCTTCGATCCAAATGGTCGAAGTATCGACCACGTGTCAACTCCAGCGACGAGCCCCAGCCCAGCCCGGTCCATCGCTTCGTCAGGCACCCTGGTTGCCGGTGCGGCTGCTGCGGCTTATGATGCCAATTGGACAGAGTGCCTCGTTGTGGGCCATGATGCATCTGCGGGCCGATCAGGAGGCAACCGGGCGCGATACAGTAAGATTGGGAACGGTGTGAGCGACACAGGCCGCGGTGGATCAAGCGAGGATCGAGGCCGGCTTGCGCGTATGGGAGGAGGAAACACGATGCTTGTTCAGCTGAAAGCCCTGCCTTCGCTTTTTCTGCGCCCAGTTGAGATCTTCCGCGGGTATCGTCGCGCGGATCTTCGTCCGGACGCGCTTGCCGGCCTCACCGTCGCCATCATCTCGCTGCCCCAGGCGATCGCTTACGGCCTCGTCGCCGGCCTGACGCCACAGATGGGCCTCTACACCGCCATCGTCGCGCCGATCGTCGCCGCCCTCTGGGGCTCTTCCAGCCAGCTACAGACGTCGCCGACCACGGCGCTCTCGCTGCTGGTGCTGGCCAGCCTCGCGGAGACGGCACGCAGCGGCTCGGCCCAGATCCTCGTCGCCGCCGGCCTCCTGGCCGTCGTGGCAGGCCTCGCTCAGGTCGCCCTCGGGGTCGCCCGGCTGGGCATGCTGGTGAACTTCGTCTCGGACTCGGTCATCGTCGGGTTTGCGGCCGGCGCAGGAATCCAAATCGCGTCCGGCGAATTCCGCCACCTCTTCGGGCTGACGTTCACAAGCCGCAATCTGCCGCAGACCCTCGAGCAGCTGGCGGTCCACCTCCCACAGACACATCTCCCGACCCTGGCACTCGGGCTGGTCACGCTCCTGCTGATGCTGGCGCTGCGTAGATGGAGGCCCAAGTGGCCTGCCACCGTGATCTGCCTGGTAGTGGCCACTGTGCTGCTCGTCGTGCTGCGGCTGGATGCGGCCGGGGTCCGGGTGATCGGGCGGCTGCCTCGTAGCCTGCCGCCGGTCACGCCGCTGCCGGTTTTCGACCTCTCCCTCCTGGCCGAGCTCGCGCCCGGCGCGCTGGCGGTGGCGTCACTGGGGTTGATCCAGGCCATGGCGACAGCTCGCTCGCTGGCCGCCGAGACGGGCGAGCGGATCGACAACAATCAGGAGTTTGTGGGCCAGGGCCTTGCCAATATTGCCTGCGGCTTCCTATCGGGGTATCCCTGCGGCGGCTCGCTGTCATGCTCGGCGATTAACAACGAGGCGGGCGCGCGTACCCCTGTCTCGGGGATGCTTTCGGGCGTCTTCACCCTCGCCGGCATGCTGGCCCTCGCACCTTTCGGAGCCTATCTGCCGCGCGCGGCGCTCTCCGGCGTCCTGATCGTCGTCGGTTTCGCAATGATCAATCGCCGGCAGATGCTCCAGGTCTGGCGCTCGAGCCGCGGCGAGGCCGCGATCATGATCGTGACGTTTCTGGGCACGCTCCTGCTCCGCATCGACTTCGCCGTGTTGGCGGGTATCCTGATGTCGCTGGCCTACTTCATCTTGCAGACGAGCGCGCCGCGCGTGGTCACCATGGTGCCGGATCAGGACTTCAGGCACTGGGTCAACCAGCCGGACAAACCCGGCTGTCCGCAGCTGGCGATCATGGACATCCGCGGCGACCTTTATTTCGGCGCCGTCAGCCATATCGAGGAGGCTATTCGCCAGCACAGGCTCTCTCACCCAACTCAGCGGTTTCTCCTGCTGCGCATGCATAGTGTCGACTACTGCGACATCAGTGGTATGCGCATGCTCGAAAGCATCCTGCGCACCTACCGCGATCGAGGCGGCGACGTCTTCATGATCCGGGTGCGCGAATCCGTGCTGCACCTCATGCGCTCGACGGGCTTCTACGAGCGTCTCGGCGCCGATCACTTCCTGAAAGAGGACGAGGCCGTCGAGCATCTTTTCTACAAGGTCCTCGATCCCGCGGTCTGTATCTATGAGAGTGGCGTGCGCATTTTCCGTGAATGCCAGAACTTACCGCGACCAGACTACGCGATCCAGATCCCGCTTCAGGCGGAGCCCGCGGCCAGGAGGCCGGGTGGGCCTCCCACGTTGCCGGCAATCGTGCCGAAGGTTCTCTGGCAGCAGCTACACGAGGAGGCACCGCCCCTGGTTGTCGACGTCCGCGAGGCTCGCGAGTACAGGCACGGGCACATTCCCCAGGCGCAGCTTATGCCCCTCTCGACCTTCCTCGACGGAACGGTCGAGCTACCGCAGGGCCGGCGCATCGTCTTCGTCTGCCAGTCAGGACGCCGTAGCCAGCGTGCCGCGTCGCTGGTCGACGGCAGCAGCGCGGGCGCGATATCGATGTTGGAGGGCGGGATGCTGGCCTGGGAGGCAGCCGGGCTGCTCGAGGCCGTCGACGAGTCGGCGTAGCGGACGGAGACGACGATGAAAGACAATTCAAACCGCAACTGGGGGCTTGACCTTGTGCGGGTCACGGAAGCCGCGGCCCGGCGCGCCGGGCGGTGGATGGGGCTGGGCAAGCGCGATGAGGCCGATCTGGACGCGATCGACGCGATGTACCAATCCCTCAAGGAGCTCGACATCGACGGCTATATCGTCGTCGGCGAAGAAGGCAAGCTGGGCGTCCATTCGCCCCTCGAGAGCGGCACCCACGTGGGCAGTGGAAGCGGCCCGGCCATGGATCTCGTGCTTGACCCGATCGACGGCCGGAACCTGCTGGCCCGCGGCGGCTCCGGCGCGATCGCCGTGGCCGCGGTTGCGCCACGCGGGACGATGTGGGCGCCCACGCATGCCGCGTATATGGACAAGCTCGTGGTGGATCGCGATGCGGCCGGGGCGCTCGTGCCAGAGTGCCTCGACGCGCCCGCCGCCTGGACGCTGGCGCTAATCGCACGCGTCAAAAAGAAACAGGTCCGCGACCTGGTCGTCTTCATGCTCGATCGGTCGCGCCACGCCGAGCTGATCCAAGAGATCCGCGAGGCCGGCGCGCGCGTGATGCTGCAGTCGGACGGCGACACCGCCGGCGCGCTCCTGGCAGCGACGCCTGGCCGGGGCGTGGATCTGCTGATGGGGATCGGCGGGGTGGCGGAAGGCGTTATCTCGGCCTGCGCGGTCAAGGCGCTCGGCGGCGCGATGCTCGGGCGGCTCGCGCCGCAGAGTGCGGCCGAGCGCGAGGCGATCGGCGCCGCGGGGCTGGATACCAGGCAGATTCTGACCGCCGATGAGCTGATTGCCGGCGAGCAGCTCTACTTCGCCGCGACCGGCATCACGGACGGGCCGCTCCTGACCGGCGTGCAGTACCACGGCAACCGCGCTGAGACCCAGTCGATGGTGCTGCGCTGTGACACCGGCTCGCGGCGTGTGATGTACGCCGAGCATGTGATCGCCTAAGGGTGCCTCTACGCCGCCCTTCTGCTGGGCCGGGCCGCCTCGACCATGCGGCTCGATGTCCCAGGTCGTGTCCCGGCGACAATAGGACATGCAGTAGGACGACGATCCCCTGACATCAGGACACCTCGCACTGTAGATTGAGACCATTCAGCAAAGGAGGAGTCCAATGTCGTCGTCTAAGCTGATCCGCTGGGGTGGTGTCGCCGCGATTCTTACTGGTCTGCTTGGTATCTTGGGCGAGATGGCGCTCCTGCTCTATGGCGAGCCGCCTGCCCAGGCCACGCCTGTTACCTTCGTGTATGAGATCGCATGGGGCGGCAGCGCCGCGCTTTCACTGATCACCGCCCTCGCGATCCGGCAGATCCATCTCCAGTACGGGCGGGGCTTCGGACGGCTCGGCAAGATCGCCGTGTTCCTCGTCCTGCTCAGCGGTGTGCTTTTCAGCGTCAAAACGCTGATCGTGCTCGTCACTTTGGTGATCGGGGCCAGGATACCGTATGTCATCATGCCTCTGTTCATGCTGCCGGGAAGCGCAGGCGCACTCGTCGGTCCGGTGCTGCTCGGAATCGCCATTCTACGCGCCGGAGTGATGCCGACCTGGTTCGGCTGGCTGCAAACGTTGAGCGTGCCGATCAGCCTCGCGGCGAACCTACAGCACTACGGTGGGTTTGCCGGAGGCTGCATCGCGATCATTCTCGGTTCTGCCCTACTAGCAGGGTGGACGGTTAGGAACGCCACGCCGGCCCCCAGTGCCGCTTGAGAAGAGCCGGCCGATGAATCCGCTCTGGATCAGCCTGAGCAAGGAGGACGTATGTCACGCACCATATCCGCAGTGTTCGTCGTATTGCTCCTCGTCGCTCCCCCGGTTCATGCCGCCGACGTCGTTGGCACCATTCCTGAACTGAAGTGGCCGGCCTCCGGCCAGGTCTTTCTCGCCCTGACGGCGAACGGCGAGATCAACGCTGTCGGCAGGATCGAGTTCATTGCCGGTGCAACCCCGCAGGATGTTCGCTATCACCTCGTGATCAAGTCCCTGGATGGGACTGATGTCAACGAGGAGGTTGTTGTAGGCGGGAAATATTACCTGCGCACGAACGCCGAGACGCGCTGGAAAGGCCGGCCGTATAATCCGCCCGAGGATTTTTATCCGCACGGGGACCCCGTCGCCACGTTTTCCCCACGCGAGCATGCAACCCTGGTGCGCATCGGCAATGTGAGCCTCGACGGTATCCCTACCACGCAGTACCAGTACCACGTCGCTCCCGACAGACTCCCAGGGGATCTGCGCGCGGTGAAGCTCGATCTGTTTATCGGGGTAGCCGACGGATATCTGTACCAGGAACAGCTCGCCTACCGCGCCGTGCGCGACCCGAGTGGGCACGAGAAGGAATTCGGCTTCGTGCTCCGCCTGCATGATGTTGATGCGCCGGTTATAATCGGAGCACCTCCGGCCAATCTGGTCGATCCGGTGTCGATGAGCACCCGTCAGGGCGCCTCGTGGTCCAATCTACGCCCGGGCAGATAATACGTTCATGGGCAAGTGAATGAGCACGTCGAAGAGCCGCCAGGAACGGGGAACGTCAGGAGCGGGGTCCACCTGGACCCTGCCTGCCGGTGATGCGACCCAGGGT
Source organism: Chloroflexales bacterium (assembly GCA_038254585.1). GTDB lineage: Bacteria > Chloroflexota > Chloroflexia > Chloroflexales > Kallotenuaceae > JBBSGA01. Next base: position 17,940 of record JBBSGA010000050.1, read on the forward strand.
TCTGCGCATCTCCGGTGGCTGGCCGCGGCGCGGGTCGGAGTGGCAGCCGTATGGGTCCTATCACTGCTGCTTTTTGCCGCCGGCATCTCGTCCGCGCTGTTTCGGGAGCAGACGAGTGTTAACGCAGCGGTCCTGCGCGAGCTGGGCCTCTCAACGGGCTTCTGGGCGGTGTACCAGGTCACATGTGATTCCCTGGTGACACTCGGCTATCTGGCGCTCGTCCCCATCCTGATTTGGCGTCGCTCAGACGACTGGATGGCCGTGTTTATCGCGCTTATGTTCGCATTGTTCGGCACGACCGCACACTTCGACGTGCAACGGCTCCCGCCGATCGATCCGCTCCGCCATGCGCTGACATGGGTGGTGGGCTACGCCGGTCCGATGCTCATCTTCCTCTTTTTCTATCTCTTCCCTGACGGACGCTTCGTGCCCCGCTGGGCGCGCGTACCGTTTGCCGTGGTCACCGCCGCGACAGCCGCTGCCTCATTCTTCCCCGACTCGATGATCGGGCTCAACCATTGGCCGAGCTGGCTACGCACGGTCGTATGGATGGGCTCTTGGGCCGCCGGATTGAGCGCGCAGATCTACCGCTACCTGCGTGTCTCCACACCCCTGCAGCGCCAGCAAACCAAATGGGTCGTCTACGGCTTGGCCGTTGCGATCCTGGGCACGCTCGCGGTCGTCGCCCCGGCACTGCCTTTCCCGGCGCTGAATCAGCCCGGCCCTGTCGGCCTGCTGGCCGTTCTAATCGCCCGCCCGATCCTGGCGGCGTTGAAGCTGCTGGTTCCAGCCTCGATCGGCATCTCCATTTTGCGCTACCGGTTGTGGGACATCGACATCCTGATCAACCGCACGCTTGTCTTTGGTGCGCTAACGGCGAGCGTCGTTGGTATCTACGTACTCGTCGTGGGCGGGATAGGAGCACTACTGCAAGCGCAGGGCAATCTGGCTATCTCCCTGGTCGCGACTGGCCTGGTTGCCGTGCTCTTCCAGCCCTTGCGCGAACGATTGCAGCGCGGAATGAACCGGTTCATGTACGGCGAGCGCGACGAGCCCTACGCCGTGATCGCGCGCCTGGGCCAGCGCCTGGAAGGTACGCTCCAGCCCGACGCCGTGCTGCCGACGATCGTCGGGACGGTGAGGGAGGCACTCAAGTTGCCGTACGCGGCGATCGCCCTCGGCCAGGATCGGGGCCTCGCGATCGCGGCTTCGGCCGGCTTGCCTGGAGATGCTCCGCTCCACTTGCCGCTGGTCTACCAACACGAAACCGTGGGCGAGCTGCTCATCAGCCCACGGGCTCGCGACGAGCCCTTTAGTCGCGCCGACCGACGCCTCCTGGACGACCTGGCGCGCCAGGCGGGCGTCGCAGCGCATGCCGTGTGTCTCACGGCGGAGCTACAACGTTCTCGGGAGCGGCTGGTCACGGCGCGCGAGGAGGAGCGGCGGCGGCTCCGGCGCGACCTGCACGACGGGCTTGGGCCATCCCTGGCAGCGCAGACGCTCAAGGTCGGCTCGGCCCGCGCACTGCTTGCCCACAACCCGGCAGCCGCCGGTGCGCTGCTCGACCAGCTGGAGGACGACATCGAGGCGGCGCTGCAAGACGTCCGCCGTCTGGTCTACGACCTGCGGCCGCCGGCACTCGACGAGCTCGGCCTGGCAGGAGCACTCCGCGAGCGGGCAGCGCATTACGCAGGGGAGACCGGCCAGGGCCTGCGCGTGGTGATCGAGACGCCGGAGGAGTTGCCGGCGCTTCCGGCAGCCGTCGAGGTAGCAGCATACCGCATCGTCCAGGAGGCGCTCGCCAACGTGGTTCGTCATGCGCACGCGAGCACGTGCAGCGTCCGGTTGGCAATGGAAGGCGCAGCGCTAATTATCACTGTCACGGACGACGGCCGGGGCTTGCCGGCCGAGCGGCACGTGGGTCTCGGCCTGCACTCAATGCGCGAGCGCACCGAGGAGCTGGGCGGCACGTGCCAGGTCGAGGCACTGCCAGCTGGTGGTACGCGCGTCCTGGCTCACCTGCCACTTCCGTCAGGGTGAAATTCTATGGAGTCACTGCGGGTTTTGATCGCCGACGACCACCTTCTCTTTCGCGATGGTCTGCGAGCGCTGCTGGACAGCGCGCCCGATACCGAGCTCGTGGGCGAGGCGACGACGGGCGACGAGGCGGTCGAGCTCGCGGCCGGCCTGCAGCCCGATTTAATCTTGATGGATCTGCAGATGCCGGCGACGAACGGGATCGAGGCCACGCGCCAGATCGTGCAGATGAGCCCGCACATCGGCATCCTGGTGGTCACCATGTTCGCCGACGATGCCTCCGTTTTCGCAGCGATGCGGGCAGGGGCGCGCGGCTACCTGCTCAAAGGGGCCAAACACGCCGAGATGCTGCGCGCGATCCGGGCCGTCGGCAGCGGAGAGGCGATCTTTAGCCCAACGATCGCCGTGCGCCTGATCGACTTCTTTGCCAGCATGCGGCCCGCCCTAGAGCCGCAGGTCTTCCCTGAGCTCAGCGACCGCGAACGTGAGATCCTCGGCTTGATCGCACAGGGCTACAAGAACGCCGAGATCGCCGGGCACCTCGTGCTGAGCCCGAAGACGGTGCGCAACCACGTCACCAACATACTCAGTAAGCTTCAGGTCGCGGACCGGGCCGAGGCGATCATCCGGGCGCGTGACGCGGGGCTCGTCCAGTCAGGAATTCGTACGTGCCATTTGTAGCGCACATCGTGACGACCGGTCTCACCCCTAATGCCCGACATTCTTCCCATATGAATCGGGACACAGTCCCGGAAGACCGGGACAGCCGGCTGCTATCCTGAGTGTATTGCCGGAGACGTCATGCTACTCCGTCTCCTAAAGCACAAAGGAGGATATCCTATGGCCGGAGTCAAGCGCGTTGCATCTCTTCTCATCGCCGCCGTTCTCCTGTCCGCAGCTTCTACCCACGCCGCCGAGCGGGTAGCGAAGCTGCCGCCGGTCAAGTCCTTCACCTCTGCGCGGTTCGAGGTCGTGCCGATGGTGGTCAACGGCCAGCCGGTCATGGTCGGCAAGGGCGAGCTCGCGTCGCCCACGCGTGCGCACCTCGTGCTCAAGACCCTTGCAGCCGATGGGCAGCGCGAGCAAACCTTGGAAATCGTGCTCTACGACGGCAAAACCTACGTTCGCGAGGACACGAGCACGCAGTGGTACCTGGAAACGAAGCGCGATGTCTGCTGTATCCCACCCGCGGATCAGTCGCTTGAAGCTGCAGTCGCGCAGTTCGGTACACCGGCTGCCCTGACGAAGATCGGCAGCATGCCCGTTGCGGGCGTGCCGGCCGACCAGTATCAAGTCTGGTTCGGACGTGCGGCCCAGGATCCCCGGAGCCTCGATCACATCACGTTGGATTTCTGGGTCGGGCAGCAGGTCAACTATCTGTATCAGCTGCAGGTCTCGTTCTACCAAACTGATCCTCAGCTTGGCGCCGTCAAGGGTGAGCTCGTGCAACGCTTCTACGACCTTGACGCTGCCGGGATCGTCGTCAGCCCCCCGGCAACCGCCGTATCGCGGTCGAGCACAGGCGCACGACTCGTGCCAACTCTGCGCGGCAGCGGCTTGCTGCGGACGTTGATGGCGCCGCTCGCTCTACCAGAGCTGCACAAGCTCATCGTTCGGCAGTTGGACAAATAGCTCTCTGGCCGAGTCGTAGAGACGTCATCGACGGCGTCTCTACGGCGCCTTTTGGAAGCGCTGCTCCCGTGCCGCAGCTGTTGAGGCCTCGAGCTGGAGACGACCGCGTATAATCAATGCCACTGCATAACGCACGTGTGTAGATGAATCGATGGGGATGGCCATGAGTGCCGAGCCAGGGGACGCCGCGGCGATCACGCCGGACCGTGGCCGTCGTACAGCGGATGCAGCTAGGCCGGGGAAGCCGTCGAGGGTTCCCCGCCGCTGGCTCATGCCGGCGCAGCTGGCGTGGTTGGCCGTGGCCGCCTTCGCCTTGGGACTCTTCGTCGCCAGCGTCCCGACGGTCTACGAGCGCCAGCTTCATTTCACCACCAATCCCATCGTGCAAAAAAATCTCCGCGAGCTTGGCCTCTCCGGCGCCCACTATGCGCTCATTCAGACCACGTTCCAGATCGCCTTCGGGGCCGTCTGCTGCATCGTCGCCGGGGTGATCTTCTGGCGTCGATCCAACGAAGTGATGGCGCTCTTCGTCGCCGTGCTGCTCCTTGCCTTCGGAGCGTCCCCCGACGTGAGCTGGTTAGACAGCTTGCCTCCAGCTGTGGCACTACCCGCCGAGTTCTTGCGCTTCCTCGGCTCGGCCTCCGTGGCTGCCTTTTTCTTTCTCTTTCCCGACGGCCGGTTCGTGCCGCACTGGACGCGCTGGTTGGCGCTGTACTGGGTGGTCGCCACAGTCTTTGGCATACTCGTCCCTGCCCCTCCACCCGCCATCGGCTTGTTCCGCCCACTGTCACTCCTCGGCATGCTTGCCGCCATGGCCTTCGCGCAGGTCTACCGCTATCGCCGTGTCTCCGGCCCGGTCGAGCGCCAGCAGACCAAGTGGCTCGTCTTCGGCGTGACCGGCGTCGTGGTCCCCGGCGTGCTTGGAGGCCTGCTCAGCCTGGTCTTCCCGGCCTTGTTCGACGCAGGCACGCTGCTGCACCTGGCCGGCAGCAGCGTCGTTCAGAGCGCGGTCCTGCTAATCCCGGTATCGCTCGGCATGGCGACCCTGCGCTACCGGCTATGGGATGTCGATCCGATCATCAATCGCACGCTCGTCTACGCCGCGCTCACCGCCAGCATTGTCGGCATCTATTCGCTGATCGTAGGCGGTCTCGGCACGCTGCTGCAAACGCGCGCCAACCTCGCGATTTCCTTGCTGGCGACCGGTTTCGTCGCAGTGCTCTTTCAGCCGTTACAGGTGTGGCTCCAACGCGGCGTGAACCGGCTCATGTATGGCGAGCGCGACGATCCCTACGCCGTCATCTCGCGCCTAGGCCGGCGCCTCGAAACGACGCTCGCGCCCGACGCAATCCTTCCTACCATTGTCGAGACCGTGCGGGAAGCGCTCAAACTCCCCTATGCGGCGATTGCGCTAGAGACGAACGACGACCCTCCCATCCCTGGCGGCGATGCTGCGAGCCGCGACGAGCCATCTCCAGTCCACGCTGCCGGCGAGGCTCTGCCGGCTGCTGCCTCAGGTACGCCCATGGACGACCTGCTGCGGCTGCCGTTGCTCTTTCAGGGTGACCAGGTCGGGCTGCTGCTGCTGGGGCCGCGTGCATTCGGCGAAACGTGGAGCCCGGCCGACAGGCGCCTCCTCGCCGATTTCGCGCGCCAGGCAGGGATCGCCGTCCACGCGGTGCGCCTCACCGCCGAGCTCCAGCACGCGCGCACACAGTTGGTCACCGCACGTGAGGAGGAACGCCGCCGCCTCCGGCGTGACCTCCACGACGGCCTCGGACCTGCCCTCGGCTCGCTCGCGCTCGAAGCCGACACGGCGCGCGATCTTGTCCGGAGCGATCCGGCCGAGGCCGAGGCACTGCTCTCCGACATCATCGCCCAAGGGCAAGCCGCGGTCGCAGACATTCGCCGCCTGGTATACAACCTGCGCCCGCCCGCCCTGGATGACCTTGGCCTGGTCGCGGCGCTGCGCTCCCAGGCGGCACACTACGAACATAGTGGCCTTCAGGTCGTGGTCGATGCTCCGGATCAGCTGCCCGCGCTTCCGGCTGCAGTCGAGGTCGCAGGCTACCGCATCGTCCATGAAGCGTTGGCGAATGTGCTCCGCCATGCGGATGCGCGGACGTGTACGGTTCGCCTCGCGGTCGGCGGCACGCTGGAGCTTGTGATCGTCGACGATGGCTGCGGCTTGCCGCCGGATCGGCGTGCGGGTGTGGGGTTGGCGTCGATGCGCGAGCGAGCCGAGGAGCTGGGCGGCACCTGCAGCGTTGAGCCGGGACCTGCCGGCGGCACGTGTGTGCATGCGCGTCTCCCACTGGCGTGATGCGCAGCCGGAGGACGACCCGGCGCACCAGACCCGCCCAAGCATGCAATGGAGTGATCATGGACATGAGCCGCATCGACGTGCTGGTCGCCGACGATCATCCACCATTTCGCAATGGCCTGCGCGCACTGTTGCGTTCGGCGCCCGACATGCAGCTCGTGGGCGAGGCGACAACCGGGGCGGAGGCCGTCACCCTAGCGGCCCGGTTGCAGCCGGACGTCGTGCTCATGGATCTCCAAATGCCGGACGTCAACGGCATCGAGGCGACGCGGCGGATCCTACCGACGAGCCCGCATATCAGCGTTCTGGTGATCACCATGTTCGACGACGACGATTCGGTCTTCGCCGCCTTGCAGGCGGGCGCGCGGGGTTACCTGCTCAAAGGCGCCCTCAAAGCCGAAGTCTTGCGGGCGATCCGCAGTGTCGGAAGCGGCGAAGCGATCTTCGGGCCGGCGATTGCGAAGCGCCTGATGCACTACTTCGCCCACATCCGGAGCAGCCCGGCCGCTGCCTTCCCGGACCTGACCGACCGTGAGCGAGAAATCCTGGCCCTGATCGCGCAGCACTACACCAACCACCAAATTGCGGAGCGGCTGCTTCTAAGCGAGAAGACGATACGGAACCATGTGTCGAATATCTTCACC
>JBBSGA010000051.1:0-24553 GCA_038254585.1 Chloroflexales bacterium
AACGCCGTATGGTTCGTAGGTCCCCACTCGAAGGCAGACATGCACAGAAAAATAGCGTGTATTCCCCACTTAACCATAGGTGCTTATCGGGCACGCGCTCCTGGTAGGCGCGAAGTGGGAACATTATCATAGTTCGGGTCGTATTGTGACCTCTATGTGGGAACCCCATTGGCCGTTACCCTGAAATTAAGATGCGATTGCCCTGTATACACGACGTGGTACGAGCCGCGACGACAGCGCTATAGCTGGTCTGCCCTACGTGGCTGGATGAGGTCGTGCTGGTGTAGGAGATACCAGCTTAGGGCAAGGACCGTGAAGCTGTTGTCGACTGCGCCAGTGGAGAGCATCTGGCCGATCTGATCGGCCGGCACAAGCCTGAGCTCCAGCTCTTCGTGCTCGTCCCACTTCGTCGGGTCCGTCAGCGTCACGCCCTCGGCGACGAGCGCCGTAAAGTGGTTGGTCATGAAGGCAGGATTGGCAAAGGTCCGGCCGAGGAAGGTAAACGAGCGCGCCGAGTAGCCGGTCTCCTCACGCAGCTCGCGCGCCGCGGCCGCTTCTACCTGCTCCCCCGGCTCGACCATTCCCGCGGGCGTCTCGAAGGAGACGTGGTGCGATCCGAGGCGATATTGCGCCACGAAGACGATCTGACCGTCCGGAGTGACTGGAACGATGTTGACCCAGTCGGGCGCGTCGAGGATGAAAAACTCGCCGCGCTTGCCGCTCGCCGGCGAGCGAACGATCTCGCGGTTGAGCTTGAAGATCCGGCAGTCCTTCAGCTCTTCGGTTTGCTCGACAATCCAGGGCTGGATCTGATGCTTGCTTTTCCCGCTCACTCTAGGCTCCCTTGATTTAACTCGTTATGAACAGCAGGGCCATGAATATAGCAAATTCCGAGCGCAGCTTTGCGGAGGCTGAGAAGCTCATCCCAGGCGGCGTGAACAGCCCCGTTCGCGCGTTCCGCTCTGTCGGTGGGACGCCGCGCTTCATTGACCACGCCGCCGGCCCGTATCTCTACGATATTGACGGCAATCGCTACGTCGACTACGTTCTCTCCTGGGGGCCGATGATCTTGGGCCACGCACATCCCGCCGTGGTTGAGGCGATCACCGCGCAGGCGGGACGTGGAACGAGCTATGGCGCTCCGACCGAGCTCGAGACGGAGCTAGCCCGGATGGTCTGTGGCTTTGTTCCAAGCGTCGAGATGGTGCGCTTCGTCAACTCGGGAACCGAGGCGACCATGAGCGCGCTGCGCCTCGCGCGGGCGTTCACCGGTCGTCCGAAGATCCTCAAATTCGCGGGCGGCTACCACGGCCACGCGGATTTCCTGCTCTCAGAGGCTGGGTCAGGCGTGGCAACCCTTGGCCTGCCCGCCTCGGCCGGAGTGACTGAGTCCCAGACGCGGGAAACCCTCACCGTCCCGTACAACGATCTCGCGGCTGTTCACGCTGCTTTCGAGCAGCACGGCGATTCGATCGCCGCCGTCATCGTCGAGCCAGTTGCCGGCAACATGGGCCTGGTGCTGCCCCTCCCGAGGTTTCTAGAGGGCCTGCGCAGCGCGACATGTGACGCAGGAGCGCTGCTGATCTTCGACGAGGTAATGACGGGGTTCCGCGTGGCGCGCGGAGGGGCTCAGGAGCGATTCGGAATCAAGCCTGATCTAACCTGCCTTGGGAAAGTGATCGGTGGCGGACTGCCGTGTGCGGCCTACGGCGGGCGGCGAGATATCATGCAGCAGGTTGCGCCGCTTGGTCCCATGTACCAGGCCGGGACGCTTTCCGGCAATCCGCTTGCCATGGCTGCCGGCATCGCAACCCTGCGCCATCTCGACCCCGCGCTCTACGATTCGATCGAGCGGCAGGGAGCAGTGCTCGTCGACGCGATTCGCGCGGCGGCGCTGGACGTCCAGGTGCCGCTTCAGGTCGCCCAGGCCGGATCGATGTTCGGCTTGTTTTTTTCCGACGTACCGGTCACGAGCTATGCCGTCGCCAAAGCTCACGTCCAAACAGCTCGGTATAACCGCTTCTTCCATGCGATGCTGGACTCTGGTGTCTATCTCGCGCCGTCCCAGTTCGAAGCGGGTTTTCTTTCGGCCGCGCACACGTCCGATATTATCGCCACGACCATTGAGGCGCTGCCCCGCGCTTTCGCCGCCGCCCGCGATTGACGGCGATCCACGAGCGATAAAAAGAGCCCGGATGGAAATCCATCCGGCCCAGCTTCCCACCTGGAGCTCAAGCGCCGCCGGTTCAACTTCCGGCGGGCTGGTAGAGGAGCTGGAAGCCGCCGTGCTGTGCGCCGGTGGCTCGAATACGAAAACGGAGCATTCCCCTGGCATCTGTCGCCACCGTCGCCCGCCCGACCTGCTCGTCGGGCATTCCCTCGACCACGAGCGCCGCGCTGCCTTGTGGATCCAGGACTTCGATCCGCAACTGGCCGCGGTCTGCCCGCGCGAAGACCGTGACGTCTAGGTGGGCCGCGGCATTTGCCGCCACAACTTGCCGGACTTCGGTGCCTTCTGCGCTCACGAATTGGACTGTAACGTTGCCCCCATCCTCTGCCCGGTCGGCAGATTGCTGGGTGCCTGACATCAAAAGGCAACTGCAGAGCGCTGGCACAAGCGCCAGCCCTGCCGAGAACCGCAGCAGTAGAGGGATGTTCCGGCAGAAAGCCGAAAGGGATAACCTATCCATACGACTCTGGCTTCGAGTTCACGTCTAGGGGCGCGTTCTCGCCGGTGACCTCGACCCGGTCGGGATCGCGCGACATGATTTTCAGGCTCGCGGCACACGTCGGGCAGATGACCGTCGATCCGGCAAGCATTGTAAAATTGAGCCGAAGCTTCTGCTTACAGCGTGGGCATGAAATCATGCTGGCGTCTCCTCAAAGAGTGCGTCTACAAATGCCACCGGATCGAAGATCGCGAGATCCTCGACCTTCTCGCCGGTCCCAATATACCGGATCGGCCGCTTGATCTGTTGTACCATTGCGAAGGCGATTCCGCCTTTGGCGGTGCCGTCAAGCTTGGTAATCGCGAGGTGCGTTACCTCGGCCGCCTCCATGAAAGCCTTGGCTTGAGCCATGCCGTTCTGCCCGGTCGTCGCGTCGACGACGAGTAGCACTTCGTGGGGCGCCCACTCGACGCGCTTACGCACGACATTGGCGATCTTCTGGAGCTCTTGCATCAGGTTATACTTCGATTGAAGGCGCCCGGCCGTGTCGATAATCAGCACGTCGGTATCCCGTGCGTGCGCTGCCTGAACGGCGTCGAACGCAACTGCGCCGGGGTCGGCGCCTTGCTCCTGTGCGATCACCGGAACTCCCACCCTGTCGGCCCACGTCTTGAGCTGCTCGACAGCCGCCGCCCTGAACGTATCGGCTGCCGCGAGTATCACGCTCTGGCCGACCTCATTCCTGTAGCGGCTAGCGATCTTGGCGATCAGCGTCGTCTTACCCGCGCCGTTCACGCCGACGACCAGGATGATATATGGCCGGCTTGATCGCTTGATGTAGGCCCGCGTGTCGACCTGGAGGAGCTTGACCATCTCCTGCTTGAGGATCGCTCGCGCCTCGCTCGTCCTGCGAATGTTCTCTCGCTCTACCTTGCGTCGCACGCGCTCGATCAGGTCGACCGTTGTGTCTACGCCGACGTCGGCCATAATCAGGAGCTCCTCGAGCTCCTCCCATAGATCGTCGGTGATCGGCTCGTCGACAGTGAACATCTCCGAGATCCGCCCAAAGAAGCCCGCGCGCGTCTTCTGGACCGCCTGATCGGTCTTGCGCTCTTCGCGCCCAATCTCCTCGGCACTCCGCTCCTCCCCGCCGAAGAAGCGGCGGAGCCCGAACCGCCGCTCGGGCTCCGCCGCCGGCACCGGATGGTACGTACGCTCGAGCTCGTCGACACGGCTAAAGAGGGGCCGCATCGCCGGAGCTTCCGGCTCGGTCGGCGGGGCTGCTCCCTGCGCCATCGTTTGGACGGTGGACGCAGTCGACGCCCCGTCCTGAGGCGTCTCGACGACCTTCTCAACCGCGGCCGTCTCGCCGGGACCGAGCTCCGCGTCGGTCTTGCGCTCGCTATCGCGATCGTTACCAAAAAAACGTCTGAACATGTGTATCCTTAGGTAGCCATACCGGGCTAGCCCCATCCGAGATCGTCAGATGGCTCGGCGGCCGCCCCACTACTCATTTCTTCTTCCAACATTTCATCGACCATCTGGTCCCAGTCCTCGCCCGCGTCCTCGCCGAGCTCCTTGCCCATCTTCTTCGCCCATCGGGCGACCGATGCTGGGTCGTTCTCATCAAAGCCGGCAAGGGCCGAGGGATCTGCCAACGACTCGAGCCGCGCCTCTTCCGACTGCATCATCCCGAAGCGCGAGACGGCCTTCCGTACGTTGCGCGCGGCGCAGCGTGGACATTCGAGATCGACGGGCTCCGTAAATCCCTGTACCAGGCGCTGGAAGCGCCCGGAGCACTCCTCACAAATGTATTCGTAGATCGGCATGGCTTTTCTATGTGCGACGCACCACCCAGCTCCAGGGACGCGTCACCCTACTCCTAAGTAATAGTATCGTAAATCAGCGGCGGTGGGGACACCGGTTCGTCGACGAGCGCAAACGCATCCCGAACCCGGCCCTGGATAGCCTCAAAGCTCACTCTGTCACGTGCGTGAACGACCGCGAGCTCCTCGCCTGCGACCACCGGGTCGCCTACCTTGTGCTTCAGCACGATCCCGACCGCGGGGTCAATTACGTCGCCCTTACGCTGCCTCCCTGCCCCGATCGCACCCGCGAGTAGTCCAAGAGCGAGCGAGTCGATTGCCGCCACAACTCCTACTCGTGGTGCGAGCACGGCTGCCCGGTAGGGCGCTTGCGGCAGGCGCTCCGGCTCTTCGACTGCTTCGAGCGAGCCACCTTGGTGTGCGACGAATCGCGCAAATTTTTGCCACGCCGCCCCGCTCTCAAGGGCTTTTCGCAGCCATGCCTGTCCCTCGTCGACAGACGTTGCCTTGCCCGCCAGCTTGACGAGATGGGCGCCGAGCGTGATAGAAAGGTCGACGAGATCGCCCGGCCCACGGCCTCTCAGCGCCGCGATCGCCTCCTGAACCTCGAGGGAATTGCCGATCGCATAGCCGAGCGGCTGCTCCATAGAAGAGAGCACAGCCGCTACCCGGCGTCCGGCATGGTCGCCGATCCGCACCATCGCCTCTGCGAGACGGCGTGCATCTTCGGGCAATTTCATGAACGCCCCTCGTCCGACCTTCACGTCGAGCACAATGCAGTCGGCGCCCGCCGCGAGCTTCTTGCTCATGATACTGGAGGCGATCAATGGTATGCTCTCCACCGAGCCCGTGACGTCGCGCAAGGCATACAGCTGACGGTCGGCCGGCGCCAGGTCCGCGGACTGCCCAGCTATCACCAGCCCTACCTCGGCGATGGCACGGCGGAACTCGGCGGCAGTCAGATCGACGCGCATTCCGGGGATAGCCTCCAGCTTGTCGAGCGTGCCGCCGGTGAAGCCAAGCCCTCTGCCGGACATCTTTGCCATCGGAAGGCCAAGCGCCGCGCACATCGGGCCGAGCACGAGACTGGTCTTGTCGCCGACGCCGCCGGTCGAATGCTTGTCGATCGTCACAGCAGCAATGTCGTGCAGATCGAGCATTTCGCCCGATTGGGCCATCGCGAGGGTCAGATCGGCTGTTGCGACGTCATCCATACCCCGGCAGACCACGGCCATAGCCCAGGCTGCCATTTGGTAGTCGGGGATCTCGCCTGCGACGTAGCCGTCGATCAGCCAGACGATCTCGTCGCGTGTCAAACGCTTGCCGTCACGCTGTTTGACGATCAGATCAACTGCGCGCACACTTCTCTCCTACGTCGGAAGCGATCGACGCCGTGTGCTACCTCTCACCTCCGCGCAGTCGCGAGATCGCATGCGGGATGCGATCGAGGAGATCGCCGGCCACACTGCCAGCTGCACCTACCTCGTCGCGCACCTGATCCCCTGCGGCCGCGTGCAGGTAGACCCCAAGGCATGCGGCGTCAAAGGCCTCGACACCCTGCGCGACGAGCCCACCGATCAGCCCCGCCAGGACATCCCCGGTCCCCGCCGTGGCAAGCGCCGGATTTCCCGCAGGCCCGATCAGGACGCGACCATCCGGATCGGCGATCACGCTGCCCGCGCCTTTTAGCACGACGATCTGTTTCCATCGTGCAGCCGCGCCTCTGGCAACTTCCAGTCGATCCGCGTTGACTGCCGCCGGCCCTTCGAGGTTTAGGAGTCGCGCCATCTCGCCGGGGTGGGGCGTGAGAATGACGGTGCCGGGGGCGACGTGCTCGGACCAGTCTTCGGTTTCGGAGAGCAGATTGAGCGCGTCCGCGTCGATCACGAAGGTGGCCGCGTGCTCTGCCTCCTCCTTTGCGGCCGGTCGCGAGGGCCGCGTGGGCAAGGCAGCGGTGCGCACGAATCCCACGCTGCCGCTTGACCGTCGCTCGCGATCTGATGCTGCGACACCGTGGAGGAATCCCACGCCCACCGCCGGCTTCGCCGGCTCAATCTTCAGCACCCGCTGGACAAAGGTCTTGGTTGGGTCCTCGCGGCCCAGCCCCGGCCCGAGCACGATTGCCTTGTAGCCGCTCACGTTCTCGAGCAGTTCTGCCGCAGCCGCCGGGCCGAGGACGCCCCAGTCTTCCTCCGGAAGCGGTAGAAACGTAGCCTCGTGCAGTGCGGCGGCAAGTGCCCCGAAGACTGATCGTCCCGTCGCCAGCGTTACCAACCCCGCACCGGCGCGCTGGGCGCCCCGGCCGCAAAGGTATGCGGCACCGGGATAGCGGCCAGCGCCTGCCACGACCATGACCTTGCCGAAGGTGCCCTTATTCGAGTCGGCAGGTCGTGCGGGAAGAAGAGCCCGCAGCTTGCCGGCTGTCATCGTTTCTGCCATTGCTTCATTCTCCAATCTGTCGGGCAGCCCGATCATCACTACCTCGACATCGCCTGCGCGTTCTGCGCCGGGCCCGAGCAAAAGCCCCGGCTTGAGCACTCCCGCGGCTGCCGTACGTGTCGCGCGGATCGCGCAGCCCATAATCGCGCCCGTATCCGAATTGACGCCGGTCGGTATATCGATTGCGAGGAGGCGCCGGCCCGCGCGATTCACAGTATCTACGATACCGCAGAGATCCTGGTCGAGTGAACGGCTTAGCCCCGTCCCGAGCAACGCGTCGACGACGAGATCCGCCTGGGCCAGCAGCCGCGCCAGCTCTCCGTGCCCAGCGTCTTCTTCCGCGTCGGTCTCCGGCAGACCACGTGCCCGCGTGTCGCGCCGGGGCCAGTCGTCGGCCTCTGGACGCCGCTTCCAGACGTAGAGCGCAACGCGCGCGCCAGCATCCTGGAGGTGCCGCGCAATGACAAGCCCATCCCCTCCGTTGTTTCCCGGCCCAACCAGTACCAGCACACGAGCATGGCGCGGCTCCCCAAGCATGGCTGTCGCGATGCGCGCCATGCCCGTGCCGGCACTCGCCATCAGTGAAGGCCATGTGGCTCCGGCTGCAACCGCCATCTGCTCGAGACGGCGCGTTTGGGCCGCCGTTGCTACCTTCATGAGGCTAGATTCGCCACTCCCGAACTCGTGCACGCATACGAGTCATTCTACCATACGGCTCTCGGACGCTCCGGCTGTCCCGGCGTCCGAGGTGCCGATGGCCACGACACTCGCAATGGCGGCGTCGCGTGCATGTGAGAGACTGAGGGCCACCGACCGCCAGCCGAGCAGCGTCGCTCGCCCGGCTGCTCGGCCATGCAGACGCAGCGTCGGCTGGCCGCTCGGCTCGCGGACGACCTCGATATCCCGCCAGCCGACCGCGATTACAACGCCGGCCTCACCCGCGGCGATCCCCTGGATTCCGGCGCCCAGCGCCTTGGCCGTTGCCTCCTTCGCGGCGAAGCGCGCCGCAAGCGAAGAGGTGCGTCCATTGGCATCGATCAGCTCCTGCGGTGTAAAAACGCGCTCGAGGAAGCTCTTCCCCCAACGCGTCACGGCCTGGCCGATGCGATCGATGTCGACGATATCGACGCCGTGGTGAATCACGTCCTGCCCCATCGGCGCATTATTTGGGGCAGAGATACGGCGATCCGACCGCTAGATAGCCATAGCCACGCTCGACAAGCTCGTTATAGTCCGGGATCATGCGCCGGCCGTCGAGAACCAGATAGGGTGGCTTCACGGCTTGCTCGATCGTGCGCGACAGTCCCCGGAACTCTTCCCAGTCGGTCGAGATAAAGAGCATATCGCTACCGGCCAGCGCGTCCTTCACGGTCTCGTGATAGCTGATCTTTTCGAAGAGGTGGTTGCGTTCCGGATTGAAGAAGCGCTTTGCCTCGTCGATCGCCAACGGGTCGTAGGCGCGAACCTCGCGCGCTCCCCGTGCCAGGAGTGCTTCCACCACCTGCAGCGACGACGAGTCGCGCATATCGTTCGTGCGCTGCTTGAAGGCAAGGCCCAGCAGGGCGACGATCTTGTGATTGAAGCTGATCCCGGCCTCGCGCATCGCGCGTTCGATCAGGTAGGTCTTCTGGTACTCGTTGATCGTATAGACCGACTGTAGCAGCTCCGTGGGCTGTCCAGCACTCCGGAGCTGGTAGATCAGCGACTGGATGTCCTTGCCGAAGCACGAGCCGCCAGCGCCATTGGACACGTATGAGCCCCAGTGGCTGATGCGTCCGTCCGCCGTCACACCCCGCTTCAGATCCTCGATCCGGATATTCGGGAAGGTCTCCCCGAGCCGGGCGCCGATGCCGTTCCAGAAGGAGATATAGGTCAGAAGCAGCGTGTTGGCGACGTACTTGATCGCCTCGGCCGTCTCGGGCGTCGTCTCGATATACCGGATTCGAACGTGATCGACGAACTGGGAGTAGATTCGCCGCAGGATGCGGAAGTCGTCCTCGGTATCTGCGCCGACGACGACACGATCCGGCCGTCGTGACTTCTCGACGGCATCACCCTCGGGCAGAAACTCCGGGTTGGAGGCGACGCCGGCATTTGGTACACCATGCTCGCGAATCACCCGCTCGAGCTGGCGTGCCGTACCGATCGGGACAGTGCTCTTGTTGACCAGAACCACGCGCCGTGTGTCCTCTCGCTTTGCCAGGAGCGCACAGATGTGGTCGACGGCGTCGAAGTAGTAGCTCAGATTCGACGAGCCGTCACGGTTGGGCGGCGTCGGCAAGCAAAGAAATATTGCATCCGCGCCCTCGATAACCGGGGCCAGATCGTCGACAAAGAAGAGATAGCGGTTGAGGTTTTCTCCGATTATTCCGGTCAGGCCGGGCTCGTTGACATAACGCTCGATCTGATCGCGCTCCGCCGACCGGTAGGCCGCCAGACGCCGCTGATCGATATCGTAGGCATAGACTTCGTGCCCGTATTCCGAGCAAACCGCCGCGTGTGTCAACCCGACAAAGCCGGTCCCCGCGACAATGATCCTCATATTGATCCCCTTGCGATAATGGCGTGGTGCTGCTGGTTCGGCCAGTTACGGTCTAGACGCCGTCTGGAGTCCCGTAGCCGACAGGCCAATGTTTGCGACGCTGGCATCGTAGTCGTGCCCGTTCGCGTAGAAGACAAGCCGCTGGATTGCCCGTAATCCCGGAATCTGCTTCTGCAGATCCACACTGAAATGATGCCAGCTCTTCGGCGCTATTTGCTGTGAGACGATATACGGCTGCAACGATGTTGCGCCGGTCTGACCGTCGTCGAAGGCCCAGAAGCAGAAGTAGATCGACTGCTCGGCGGCCTTGCTGTCGATGTAGTCGGCACGCGCGAAGAGCGGGCACTCGGAGCCGTCAGCGCCGCCTTTGCTGAGCGACTGAAAATCGATGCGCACGTCGGCCTCGAGCATCACGCTGTGATATACGCTCACATCCGCATCGATATGCTGTGTGATCGCCGTGATCGAATCTTTCTCGTTCCCACCCAGTCTCGCAAAACGAGCCACTCTCCTACACTCCGCTTGCTTGGCGCCGACCGCATTACATTCGTCACGCACATAGAAGAGCCCGCTCTGTGCCTTGGCGCCCGTCGCAATTGCCTGCCGGCTCACGAACCATGTGTCCGAGGCGCGTGCATTCGGCTGTCGGTAGAGCGTCGCAAGGTACTCGTCGGCGCTGAAATCGCGGAAATCTCCGTCCCGCACCAAAGACCACCGGTTCGTCTGCTTGCGGGTCTCGCCGCTCGCAATGAGCCGCTCTGCGCCTTCGACGGCGACTCCTCCGATCCGTGCCTGGCCCTCCTCCGTCGCTACCTCGAAGCCGGGTGCCAGGCCACGCTCGGAGCGCGCCGTGATCGTTCCCGTCTCGGATAACCACCGAACACGGTAGTGCCCGGGAGCTGTCAGTTCGACTTCGTGCGCCAACGGCGCGGCGGCGACGAAGAGGGATGGGCCCGCCAGAGGTAGGTCGACGAGCGCCTGTCCCTGTTCGAGCCGCAGGCGTACCATTCGATGGTCGCTCTCCTCGACAAGGATCGAGCTCGTAGGCCATGTGGAGACCGTCGCGCCCTCGACATGCAATCGGACCGCCGGTCCCGGTGGCCCCTCCGGGACGATGACACGGTCTCCCAGCGAAAGCGATGTGTTGTCGTCGAGCATCTCGGAGCGGACGAGACCGGCGCGCTTGAGGAAGGCGGTATTCGGCTGCACGAGCTCGGCCGTCACCGTTCGTCCCCGCGGTGCCACGGCAAGCTGATAGCCTGCATACACAGACGCTGAGCAGATCGCACAGAAGATCGCGAAGGCACCGAACAGGATCGCCCACGCCTTGCGCTCGGGACGCCAGAACTCCTCCGCTGCCTGTGGTGGCAACCTGTCAGTCTTAAGCATACGAAGGCCGGCCACGCTCACCTTCTGGATTACGCACCGCTCGCCGTTCCGGCCGCTCGCCCTTGCGTGCAGCTCGGTAGCCTTCAAGAAACTCGCGGCTGAGCTCCTCGAAGCGATCTTCGAGGATGGCGCCTCGCGCTCGCTCCATAAGTCTGATCAGGAAGCGCAAATTGTGTATCGTGGCGAGCCGGGGACCTAACGCCTCTTCCGCACGGAAAAGGTGCCGAATATAGGCACGCGAGTAGCGGCGGCAGGCCAAGCAGTCGCAGCCAGCCTCGATGGGCTCCGGATCAGATGCCCACCTAGCGTTGAGCAGATTGATGCGCCCCGTCGGCGTAAATACGGCTGCGTGGCGTCCCAATCGCGTTGGGAGCACGCAGTCGAACATGTCGACGCCGCGCGTGATGCCTTCGAGCAAGTCCTCCGGCGCACCAACCCCCATCAGGTACCGCGGCCGATCTGTCGGCAGCGCAGCCGTCGTCATGGCGAGCATGGCGTACATCTCGTCCTTAGGCTCGCCGACGCTCAGCCCCCCGATGCCAAATCCCTGCACAGGCTGAGTCGCGACAAATGCGGCGCTCTGCTCTCGGAGATCGGCATACAGATTACCCTGTACGATGCCGAAGAGCCCTTGGTCGCGCCGGCTCTTGGCGGCCACACACCGCTTGAGCCAGCGGTGGGTGCGCTCCATGGCCGCTGCCGCGTAGTCGCGCGAGACGCCGTAGGCAGAACATTCGTCGAAGGCCATCACGATATCTGCGCCGATCCGGCTCTGAATAGCCATCACGCGCTCCGGGGTGAAACGGTGCGTCGAGCCGTCGAGATGCGAACGGAAGGAGACGCCGTCCTCGTCGATAGTTCGTCGCTCGCTCAAGCTCCAAACTTGAAACCCACCCGAGTCGGTCAAGATCGGACGCGACCAATCCATGAATCCGTGGAGACCGCCAAACTGTGCAAGGAGCTCATCGCCGGGCCGTAAGAAGAGATGGTAGGTATTGCCCAGGATGATTTGGGCTCCGAGGTCGGCAACTTCACCCGAAGTAAGCGTCTTAACCGTTGCCTGCGTGCCCACCGGCATGAATACCGGCGTAGCAATTGTGCCGTGGGGGGTGCGCAACATACCCGCGCGTGCGTTTGTTGTACCGGCGGTCTGCTGCAATGTCCATTGAAATGGCTCTAACTCTGGCATAATAACGCCGCGTATTATAGCATGCAAGGTCCGCAGTGTGGGCCGTCACAGGGCTGACGGGCATATTATGGCTTGCTGATGGACTATACTACATCGGTAGCTAAGATGCTGGCCGCCGGGCTCCGGGCGTGCTCATCGTTCGCTCCGCGGCTCATGGCTACCGAATACCGACCATGCAGAAGGGGTGCCGGCAGACGATGGCCACGGTGATTGACCTGCTTCGCCAGCTTGGCCACGGGGAGGGGCCCGACGGCGCTAACGCCGTTTGCGGCCCGATCGCGATCCCAGCCGCACCGGTCGCGGCCCTCGGCGTTGCCATGCCGCGTGCACTGGTGACAGGATGGACTGAGCTAACCGGGCGGACGACCACGGCAGAGCATGCGCTGGCCGCCGCGGCAAGTCGGGCCGGTGAGGCGGTCTGCTTTACCGGATCGGGCAGTACCGCACACGATGACCTCTTGCTGCTGACGGCCGCCGAGCTCTCCTCTGATCCGGGCGCGGCAGCACTCTGGCTGGTCTCGGACCACGCTTCGTCCGTTCGTGCCGGCGAATTGCTCGGCCACCTACTCTCGCTCGGGCATATTTCGTGGCGAACCGCAACGGAGCGTCCAGGACGCGAGGGACCGACGCAGCTTGTGATCGCGACCTATGATGATTTACATGGGCGCGTGCTGCGTTTCGCAGATCGTGCCTGGCGCTGGATCTGGCCGAGCTTGTCGATCGTTGCCCTCCCCGATCTCCAGCATGCGACGGGCACATTGGGTAACCACCTGCTGTGGCTGATCCGACGAGCCAGACGCCTGGCGCAGCGGGATCTGCGGTTCTTCACCGCCGCCTCCGCGGGGCCGGGGGTCGGTGAGCTCGCCTACCGCATTCTTGGCGAAAAATGCCGCCTGCTCGAGTCGCGCGCTTCGCGACCTGATCCCACGTTGGTTGTGCTATGGCAATGCAGCGATCGATCCCGCGCGTTGGGCATACTCGGTTCGCAGCTGGCTGCACGGGGCTTGGCGGTGACTGTCCTGGGGCGTGACGACCGCGAAACAGATGCCCTCCGCGAGGGAAATAGCCTGCCGGCAGGTCTTGTCGTGGGACTCGGTCCCTCGGCGGCGCGTGTCGCGCTCGTTGCCGGGGTGCCATGCTCACCGGAGGCGCGCGACGCGATCCTCTATCGAGGATACCGGCTCGTCGTCATGCTCGCAGGAGACGAGCCGCACGAGCGGCTCTTTGCCTCCGAGATTGGGTGCCTGCCCCGCGCTGTTCCACTGCTGCCGCTTACAGCGCGCAATCCATACGTGGGTGCATGCCATCTTCAATCTGCCGCGGCGGAGCTTCCCATCACACCTGTCGAGGTCGAGCGCTGGCAGGCCGGAGAACTGGTCGAGCGTCTGGCCGAGAGGCGTCTCCTTCGGCCGGTCACCGGCGTGATTTATCCGGGCGACGCAAGCTCGGAGATAAGCCCGGATTTGCTCGCTGCCCAGCTTGGAATCGCTCCGGTAAGTGTACATGATCCTCATGGCGCCGAGATCGCACGCCTGCCACCATCTGTTGCCGACTGGCGTGGATTACCGGGTAGCACGTGGGAGACCAATCTCAGCGTGGTCAATCGCTCGGAGCAGCCGCCAACAATCGACCTGGCGGTCGACGAACGTCCCGGCCTAGTGCTGCCTGAGCTAACCGTCCGAGTCGCCCTACGCGAAAGCCTCGAGACCCGCCAGGTACCATCTGGCGCAAGAACCCTGACAGTCTCGTCTGCTAAGATCCACGTCCATCAGCGGGTCGACGGCCTGCGAGAGTATGTGCCGGGCGGTGCGCCGGTCTCGTTACGGCTCGGCCAACCGATTGCTCGCAGCTGGACGGCGCGTGCGCTATTCGTGCCCCTGACCTCCCCGCCGACGGATCCGGCGAGCGCCGGCTGGTCGCTTCTCACGGCTCTGCCACTCGTCCTCCGGACCCAGCCCGGCGATCTCCTCGCCTCATACGATCGATCTGAGAGTCTTCTGTGGCTGATCGAGACCGAGCAGGGAGGCTCAGGCATCGCCGAAACGCTGCTCTCGATCTTCGAGCGCCTTCTAGAGGCTGCCTATACTCTTGCGCATGCCTGCACGGCCAGCCCGCGCTATGCAACCGTCGCAGGCTCCGAAGTCAGTTGGCTCGAAGCTCTGCGCCGGCTGGATATGGCCGAGCCTGTCGTCTCCGGCGGAGCCGACGCGGCCGAAAGCGCTCCGTCTGCTGTCCCTGCGGCTCATCCGCTTCCACCGCCTGGGATGCCGGCGCGGCGCTCTAGGGTCTACGCCGTGCCTCTCCGGGATGTCTCTGTTCAACTCTCGGCGGAAGTCCCGGTCGTAGCGGCGGAGGTTGGGCGCATTGCCAAGGATCGTAATCAGATTGAGCTGGCATCTGGGGCGGATCGGACTGCAGCGAACAGGGCATTCCAGGCCGACGTGAGCCTGGAGGAGTCGCCCGGGGAGAAGGCATCGAGCTCATCCCGGATGGAGCCAGCGCAAGGCGTGACAGATGGGGAGCGCCTCGAGAGGCAGGATCCCGAGGCCCCCGGCCGGCCTGCTCCCGCCGAGGAGCGCCCGCGGGAGACGATTGAGACGGCCCCGGTCGATGATGTCCGATGGGCTCTTGAACCGCGCATGTACGACGCCGCGATCGAGGACGTGACGTGGCGACCAGAAGCTGAGGAAGCCGAGGTCGACGACGTCGAATGGGATGCCGCGGTGCCTCAGCAGACCCAGAATGTACCGAGCCAAGCCCCACTTCCCGAGGTTCCGCCCCTCGGACAGGAGTCGGCCGTTTCGCTCAACGCTCCGCGCCGTTCCAGCCGCTATCCCGCGCAGCAGACGCAGCGCAATCAGCGCCGGCCTCGCCCGGCGGTCCCGCCGAGCCAGAGCCAGGAGCCGCCGTGTGCCGTTCCGGCCGCTCCTCGGCGCGAGAGCCCATCGGCACCCCCCCCGAACGCGAATGAGCGTTTGCCCGCGCCGGCGCAGCGAGTCCCAGATGAGCCGGCCGTCGACGTTGGAGCAATGATCGCGCGCATGCGCCGGCTGCGGGAGGAGCGTGAGCGCGACCGGATCAATCCGCGGCCGCCGACCGAGAGTCGTGGGCCTGACGACGACCCGCCGGTCCTCCGCTTTCAGCCTGGGCAGCGGGTAACGTGTGTCCCCTACGGCGAGGGTGTCGTGCGAGACGCCTGGATCGTGAACGGCCGCGAGCAGCTCTCGATCGAATTTCCTGGCGCCGGAGCGATTGACGTCGATCCGGCCGTCAATGCGGTTCGCGGTGTGAGCGGCCCGGTTGCAGAAGCGGAGCCCGGCGACGAGCTTTAGAGCCCGCCTTTGATCTGCTCCGCCGCCTTCCTGGTCATACCCGGCACCGCGGCGAGCTCGTCGATCGAGGCACGGCGGATGCTGTCGAGCGAGCCGAACTGCTTCAGCAGCGCCTTCTTGCGCTTTGGTCCGATGCCAGGGATCTCGCCGAGCGGGGAGTTAAAGGTGCTTTTGTCGCGTAGCTTGCGGTGATAGGTGATCGCGAAGCGGTGGGCCTCCTCGTCGATCCGCTGCACGAGGTGGAGCGCCGGTGAGGTCCGGGCAAGCGTGATCGGCGCCGGGGTCCGCGGAGGCTGGAGATCGAAGCGATCCCGATCAGGCCCTTTTGCGACGCCGACCACTGGGATATGGCTGAAGCTAAGCTCCCGCAGCACCTCGTCCACTCCGTTGACCTGCCCTTTACCTCCGTCGATCAGAAGGAGATCGGGCAGATCGGTCCACTTCTCGTCGACCTCTTGCCCGGCTGCGGGTGGCGCCGGAGGAAGGTCCGGAGGCGGCCGGTCAGGATCGGCCGCACTGTTGATTTCGACGATCTCGCCCCGCACCTGCTGGGCTCGACGGAAGCGGCGTCGCAGCACTTCCTGCAGCGATGCGACGTCGTTCGCCCCTTCAACCGTCTTGATCTTGAAGCGCCGATAGTCGCTCTTCTTGGGCTCGCCGTTTTCGAAGACGACCATCGATCCCACCGAGTTCGTTCCCTGCGTATTCGAGATATCGTAGCATTCGATCCGGCGTGGAAGCCCTGGAAGAGCGAGCAGATCCCGGAGCTCGGTCAGGCTCCGGATGGCGCGCTGTGTTGTGTTGAGCCACTGTAGGCGCAGCTCTTCCAGCTTTTGGGTCGCGTTCTTTGTGGCCAGTTCCACCAGCTGCCGCTTCTCGCCCTTTCGCGGGACCGTGAGCGCGACCCGGTGGCCTCCTTTCTGCTCCAGGAAGCTCTCAATGATCGCTGCTTCTTCAGGATGCTCCGCCAGGAGGATATGCTCAGGGATCGAAGCCGCGGATTCATAGAACTGTGTCAGAAACTGTGCGAGAAGTTCGCTGTCGCCCGTGTCCTCGGTTCCCTCGAGCGTAAATGGCTCGGCCCCGATGAGCTTCCCGCCGCGCACGAAGAAGACCTGAACCACGGCCGATCCATCCTCGCGGGCAAAGGCGATCACGTCCTGATCTGTGGCCGCGGTTTTGAGCACCTTCTGCCGCTCGAGAACCTGCTCTAATGCCTGAAGTTGGTCGCGAATATAGGCCGCACGCTCGTATTCCATCGCGGCCGAGGCTGCCTTCATCCGCGCTCGAAGCTCGCTAATAATCTGCTCGGATCGGCCGTCAAGGAAGAGACCGGCGTTGGTGATTGCCTGGCGATATTCCTCGACTGTCGTAAGACCGGGTACGCACGGCCCGAGGCAGCGCTTGATGTCGTAATACATGCACGGCTTACCGGCGCGCCGGTGTGCATCGAACTTCTGATCCGAGCAGTCATAGGGCGGCCGGAAGCTGAAGAGCTTGTTCAGCAGCTTCAACGTGGCGCGCACGGATCCTGCCGATGCGAAGGGACCGTAATAGCGGGCGCCGTCGTCGAGCACTTTGCGGGTGGTGAAGATCCGCGGCCACGTCTCGTTCAGGGTTATTTTGATGTAGGGATAGCTCTTATCATCCTTGAGGAGCACGTTGTACTTGGGGCGGTGCTGCTTGATCAGGTTCATTTCGAGCACCAGGGCCTCGAGCTCGCTCGACGTAAGAATGTAATCGAAATCGGCGATCATCTGCACCAGGCGGCGCGTCTTACCGCTAAGGCCACGTGGTGCTCCGAAGTACGAGCGCATCCGGTCGCGCAGTGCCTTCGATTTGCCGACGTATAGAATTCGCCCAGACGTATCCTTCCACAGGTAGACGCCTGGGCTCAGGGGAACACTTCGCAGCCGCTCCTCGAAGGCGGCGGGCTCGGCGATAGAGGTATAGGTTAGATCAGGCATACAAATTAGCGTACTCGCGGCGGCCAGCGCTAACGCTCTACCGGGAGCGTGAAGAAGAAGGATGATCCTTCGCCAGGAGCACTGCGTACCCAGATTTTGCCGCCGTGCGCCTCCACGGCGAGCTTACAGAACGCCAGCCCCAGTCCCGTGCCGTGGCCGCGGCCCTCCGGAGTTTGGGCGAAGAGCTCAAAGATGACCTGATGGTACTCTTCGGCGATGCCAATTCCGCAGTCTTCGACCTCGACAACGACCCACTCGCCGCTCGGATCTCCGGGCGGGAGCTCCGCGGCCTCCCGGCTGAAGCTATGGATAGTTACTGTGCCGCCGGGCGAGCTGAATTTAATCGCGTTATCCACCAGGTTCTGCAAAACCCGCCGAATCATATCGGGATCGGCTTGGACGGGTGGAACCGGCGATGGGTTGATTACGAGGTGGACGCGGCGGTCCTCGGCAGTTCGCTCCAACCGCTCGACGACGGTTTCGCAGATCGCCGCAATGTCGATCGGCCGCCGCTCGAGATCGCGGCTTCGCTGCTCCAGCCTCCGAATGTCGAGGAGTGCATTCACAAGATCGAGCATTTGCTGGCAGCTATTTGACGCAATCCCGAGGATCCGGGCCTGAGCCTCCGTCAGCGGGCCGGTCCCCCGCTTGAGGAGCAGATCCACCGAAACCATCATGTTGGTAAGTGGCGAGCGCAGATCGTGGACGATCATGTTGGCCAGGTCCTGCCGGAAACGCTCCATTTGCCGATCTGCCGTTACATCGCGCACGACGAGTAGTGCGCCGTTGGTCTGGCTGCCTGCAGTGCGCACCGGCAGCACCTGCCAGCTGAGGTCGCTCTCGTTCCCACTTTGAAGACGTAGCTCGCCCTCGACGACCTCGGTTGCTCCGGCAATGGTGGTCATAAGCGCGTCGCAGAGCGGCTGCCTGATCTCCTGCGGAAGGCGTGTCAGCTCATCGCTTCCACAGAAGGCATCGATCGTGAGGCCTTGGAGCCCCTGGCCGTCGATGCCGAGCAGGTGGCTAAAAGCGCGATTAACCATCGTGATCTGCTGATCTTCGCCGACGAGTAGCATACCCTCGTGCGTCGATCCGAGGATCGACGCCATGCGATCGTGCGCCGCGTGCACGGCCTCCGCGAGGTAGATATTCTCGATGACGGCGCCCGCCATCTTAGCATACAGGACGGCCATCTCGCGCTCAGCCTGGGTGATCGCCCGCTGACGATAGCCGATCCAGAGCGTCCCGACGGTCAGCTTCGCTCCCCGAAGTGGGACTACCAGCATGCGACGAAGACTAGTGTCGCCGATCGAAGCCGGGACCTGGTCCCCGGTGAGCTCGATATAGTCCCCTTCGTCGGCGTGCAGTGCCTCGAAGAACGCGCGACTGCCGTCGGAGGCCGCGGTTCCATAGTACATAGCAGGCCGGCCCTCGAAGACGACCGATGCGCCGCCGACGGCACCGCCGGTCGTCCCTATCGCGCCGGCAATTGCCATGTTCATCACGTCGTCGACCGACAAGCGGGCAGTGCTCACGGCAAGACTGAGAGCATTCAGCGCCGTGAGCCGATCGACGGTCTGCTGCTGCTCTGTATAGAGCAATGCGTTGTGCAATGCTGTGCCGGCCTGATTGACGATAATCTCAAGTGTGCCCACTTGATCCGCTGACAGGCCGGCCGGGAGGCCGCTGACTTCAAGGGCGATAGCGCCCACCAGTTCTCCATGTGGTTGCCGGATTGTTATGACGATCGCGTCCTCGAACCCCGGCAGACTGGCACCGCAGCCGGCACATCGGGTGAACGCTCCGATCCGCTCTCCGCGTCGAAGCAGATCCTCGAACTCCACCAGCATGAGCCACTGCTCCTGGTCGCCCTTCGCCGGATCGACGGAAAAGCCCACGACGGATGTGATCCGGAGGTACGAGCGATCGGGATTGACCAGCGCGAGTAGAATCCGTGGCGCGGCCGTGATCGAGCAGATCGTCTGGGTGATCTGATTGCTCAACTGCTGAATGCTGAAGGTCGAGCGGAGCGCGTTGCCGATCCGAACTACCTCCGCAAGCTGGTAGTTGCGCTGTTCGAGGTCGCGTAGGTGAACCGTCAAAGCCTCATCCGTCTGCCCATAGAGCTCTGCATTATCGAGTGCAATCGCCGCCTGCTCGGCCACCGCTTCTACGAGCTCGATGTCGGCCTTCGTAAAGTGACCGGAGCGCTTATTATGGAGCGCGATGACGCCGCGTACCCGGCGGCCAAGGAGTGGCACACACATCACCGAGCGCAGCAACAGCTGCCCCGTACCATCTGCTGGCCCGTAGGAGAGACGATCGCGGTGCACGTCGTACTCGATGACGGTCTTGCCACGCTGCAGCGCAGCATGCGTAATGCCCGCACCTGCCGGCACTCTCCGGCTGATCAGTCCAAGGTCGGGCTGTGCATACCGAATCTCGAGCTCGCCATCCTCGCCGTCACAGATCAGCACGAACGCGGCCTCGATCTCGATCGCGTCGGCCAACTCGCTCACCAGCAGCATGGGCACTGCGCAGGGGTCGAGCGTGCTGGCGATAGTTCGGCCGATGCGATTGATGAGTGCCAGGCGGCTGGCTTGTTGCTGTGTGCGAGTATAGAGCTGCGCGTTGGCGACGGCCGCGGCCGCCTGGGCGGCCACCGTGGCGAGCAGCTGTACATCCGTCGAGTCGAAGCGGACGTTGGGATCGTCGTGCGTGACGACCATGACGCCTAGAGTATGGTCCTTGTGGCGAAGTGGCACTCCGAGCCACGCGCGGGCAAAGTTCGACCCGGCCGGGCCGCGCGGCGCAACTCCGTGGCGAACGCACTCC
Source organism: Chloroflexales bacterium (assembly GCA_038254585.1). Classification (GTDB taxonomy): domain Bacteria; phylum Chloroflexota; class Chloroflexia; order Chloroflexales; family Kallotenuaceae; genus JBBSGA01. Next base: position 20,189 of record JBBSGA010000051.1, read on the forward strand.
TGAAGGTAGTCAGAAGTACAGACTGGCTCGCCGGTCCGGATGACGACCCCGGTAAGACCCTCGTCCACCGTCCATCGCATCTCGCCATCAGGGTTGCCTTCGGGCAGGTTAATATAGGCGAAGCTAAGCTTGCGAGTCTCGTCGTCGATGAGGGCGATATAGAAGCCTTGGGCCTCGACAAGCTCGCCGACCATCGTCGCAATCTTCTCCAGGACCACGTCGAGCTGGAGCGTGCTGGAGAGAACCTGCGCAATCTCGTCGATCACAACCCGTTCGCGCTGGCTCGCCGCTGCGTCGACCATGGCGAATGCCGAGGCACACTGCCCTCCCCAGATCGTGAGCGCGAGGTCGAGCGGCTCCTTCACTCTCGCTGCGATCCAGCCCTGTAGCTGATCCTGAGTCAGGAGCGGGATGTACGCAATGCCCTCCGCGACGGCAATCTGGCCTTCGGCCAGCCGTGCCCGGTCAAGTGCGTCGGGCGTTTCGATCGGCGCGCCGCCGCGCAGTAGCGATCGCTCCTTCCCACTCCCCCACCACACAACGTCGTGGGCCGGCCCGCCGGCGAGCCCGATAAGCGCCGCATCGATGCACGCGAGAATCTCTCCGCCGGTGCGGCATCGGGCGAGTGAGAGACTTGCCTCGTATAGCATCGAAAAAGGCGTGATCGGGCTTGAAGAACTGAACATCGGTGTCATCACTTGTGCCAGGGAAGCATTCATCATAGCACATACACCTATTTTTGACAACCGATGCCCGGCACCGGCACCCGGCACCCGGCACGCGAAGCGACAGGCTGCCTCACACGGCGGCCCGACTCGTTACACGTGTTAAATGCGCCCAGGAGGCACATATCAAGAATCGCCAGCGGGGCTTTTTCGGGAGAAGGGCCGGCACTTTCGACCGGCACCATAATGCGTCCGCCCGCTAGGCCTGGGCGAGATAGTAGCCGACGCCGCGTACGTTGTGGAGGTATTCGGCAGCAGCGCCGAGCTTGCGCCGGAGGTTGCGAATATGGCTGGCGAGCAGGTGTCGCGCTTCGTCACGATTGGCCTGGTATCCATGCACCTCTGCCACGATCTCGTCGAACGAAAGTGTTCGCCCGCCTGCCTGTGCGAGGATGCGCATGATCTGGAACTCGGTAGCCGTCAGATCGAGAACCTCCTCCCCGACCATTGCCTGGTAGGTGTGGAGGTCGAGCTTCAAGTCGGCGATCGTGACGTAGCGGTCACCTCCGGCCCCTGCCTGCGGTTCCGGGGTACGCACGACGCTGGACGGAGCACTCAGCGCTTGCAGCGTCGTCGCGATATTAGCCAGGAGCTCACGCTGCCTGACGGTCTCTGCGCGCCTGTCGAGCGCACTGGAGACGCTTTCGCGCAGCTCATGGATCGAGGACGGCTTGACAAGATAGTCGTCGGCGCCAAGGCGCAGCGCGGCGATCGCGCTCTCAAGCGTCGCATAGCCAGTCAGAAGGATCACGATCGTCTCGGGCCATCGTTGTTTGACTTCCTGGAGTAGCTCAACGCCCGCGTTTGCATGCTCCATACTCAGGTCGGTGAGGATCAGGTGAAAGTTACGCTGCTCGATCTGCACCAGGGCATCGCCCTTGCTGGTCGCCTCGTGTACCTCGTACCCGGGGAGGCGTCCGAGGGCTTGCCCAACCATCGCGCGAATATCATCTTCGTCGTCGACCACCAGGATATTATGGAGCTGAGAGCTCATCTTGGTCCTTCTGCTCCAAGACAATCAAAACCCGGGCCCACGCGCCCAGCTGCATGATGTCGCGCATTAGTATACGCCAGAGCACGCCAAAAGGACGTAGGCTTCGTTCGACCCGGCAATTGCCTATCCGTGGGCGTCGAGAGGGTATGCCTTGTCCTTCTGCTATAATGGCGCGCGCCGTCGCAACGAGCTTGCTGGAGACAATAGATGACCAAGACTATTTTCATTATTGACGACGACCTTGGATTGCAGACTGTCCTATCCATAGCGCTCAAAGATGCTGGCTTTCAGGTTCAATTCGCGTCCGATGGCGAGGAAGGCATCGAACAGCTGCAGACGATGCGGCCCGATCTGGTCATTTCGGACGTTATGATGCCGCATGTCGACGGCGTCCAGGTTTTCCAGAGCATCAAGGAGTACCTGCGCGACGAAGGTATTCCGATCATTGTTATCACGGCGCTCAATCGTAAGCCATGGTTCGCCGATCTTGAGGCGGAAGGTGCTGTAATCCTTCAGAAGCCATTCGACGTCGACTACCTTCTTGCGATTGTTCACATGCTCCTGGACGAATAGGCCCCGACCACCTCGCACTTACCCCCCGGTTCGGCCGGATCCTTTAAGCCTTCTCGCGTTCCTTGATACCCCCCTCAATGCCTCGAAATGCGGTCGTAGTTCCGCGTAGGTGTCGTCGATGGCTTCAGGTACGAGCTTGACGCCGCCGATGAGCGGGAGGAAGTTTGTGTCACCGTTCCAGCGGGGTACCACGTGGAGGTGGAGGTGTTCGTCGATACCTGCCCCGGCGACCCGTCCCAGGTTCATCCCAAGATTGAAGCCATGCGGCTGCATTGTCTCTGCAAGGATCCGCGTGCATGCCTGTCCGAGGCACATGATCTCGGTGGCCGTCGCTGTCTCGAGCGCGTCGAACTTCGCCGTGTGATCGTAGGGAACGACCATGAGGTGCCCTGGGTTGTAGGGATACAAGTTCATCAGCACATAGACGTTCGTTCCGCGGTACAGAACAAGCCGCGCTGCGTCGTCCCCGGCGCGATAGGCGCTACAGAGGGGGCATCCCTCTGCCTCTCGCGACGCGTCGCCCTTGATATAGCTTGATCGCCACGGCGTCCACTTAATCTCCACGTGTGCTTCCTCTAGCGGTAAACCGATGATGGCAGCCAACAGCTTGGCCTAGAGATCTCACCATCCGGGCAATCTCTCGTGACCCCCGACGGCTCAACACTATGCTTCGTAGCTCGCCGGTGCACCGTCGATCTCGGCGGTCGGGTCGCCCGACTCGCGTCGCCGATCGATGCGGTACTTCTTGACGGCAGCCTTAAGTGTCCCAAGCGCCAGAGTCGCGCAGCGCGGACGCGTGCTCACGACCTCCCGACCGAGATGGTCGATCATTTCGTTATAGTCCAGCATGTCGACGGCGCTGAGGGGCTGCCCGGCCATATCTTCGAGCAAGATCGACGCCGCGGCCTGGCTAATCGTACAGCCTTCGCCTTCAAAGCGAACTTCTGCGATCCGGTCTTTCCCACGGTCGACGTTGAGATAGATCGTTACGACATCCCCGCATCCGGGATTCCCTCCCGGCATCGTCACGTCGGCCGGATCCAGGGCTCCCCGGTTTCGTGGGTGCTGGAAATGGTCGAGAATAAAGTCAATCTGCTCTTGGCGGTCCATGATCTTTCCACCTTTACTGTTGTGTCCGCCGCATTGCTCTCTGGCGGTCGTCCCTCTATGTGGCGAGTGCTACTTCGACCTGGCCATCCACGACACGGGTAGGATAGGTCTCGATCGGCTCTGTCGCTGGTAGTGCACGTACGCGGCCGGTCGCAAGGTCGAAGCGCGCGCCGTGAAGCGGACACTCTATTACACACAGGTCGGTGTCGACTTCACCTTCGGATAGGTAGGCATGCGCATGTGAGCAGATGTTCGTAAATGCGTAGAACTCTCCCTCACATTGCGCCACGGCGATTTCGACATCGCCGACGACAAAAGCCTGTACCGTGCCTTCGACGATCGCGTCCGTCGCGGCGACGGCGACATATTCAGCCATGCAGCTCCCTCGTGCTCGTTGCTCCAACGCGGCCCGCAAAAACGCCTGGAATCGGGCGCAAACTGCGCGTCGACTCCAGGCATCTTCGCCGTGAAAACTACCCGACCGAGCCTTCCATCTCCATCTGGATCAGCCGGTTGAGCTCGACGGCGTACTCCATCGGCAGCTCTCGCGTGAACGGCTCCATGAAGCCCAGCACGATCATCGAGAGCGCCTCCGCCTCGCTCAGCCCGCGGCTGCGTAGGTAGAAGAGCTGCTCCTCGCCGATCTTGCCGACCGTGGCCTCGTGCGCCATCGTCGCCTGATCCTCTTCGATCTCGATGTATGGAATCGTATCAGAGGCAGACTTATCGTCAAGGATCAAGGCGTCACAGACGACGTTGATTTTGGCATTCAACGCTCCCGGCTGAACCTTCGCCAATCCCCGGTAGGTAGTTCGCCCGCCATTCTTCGAGACCGATTTGTTGGTGATGCGGCTGGTCGTGTTCGGCGCGGCGTGCACCATCTTGGCGCCTGCATCCTGGTGCTGGCCCGCCCCGGCATACGCGACCGAGAGCACCTCGCCCTTGGCGCCCTCGCCCATCAGG
>JBBSGA010000052.1:0-24502 GCA_038254585.1 Chloroflexales bacterium
ATGCACCTCCACGTCGATCCTACCATTAGTATAGCGCACGCCGCCGGAGAGGGTTGTCGCATACTTCAGGCCGGCTCGACCGCGACGGGCCGCGCGTGCGTGCCCGGCGTGCGACGAGGATGCGGTAGAGGGTCAGCCCGAGGACGCTTACGCCGCTCGCCAAATAGATCCCGCGGACCCACAAGGTTGCGCTGTCCGTTCCGCTGAACAAGCCGTGGAACAGCACCAGTGCAAAGACGGCGAAGCTCAGGTAATGGAGCAGGCGCCACCAGCGGTAACTGATGTACCGCCGGACGTAAAAGCTCAGCGCGACGGCCAGGCCGAGGTAGAGCCCGAACTGCCCGAGGCCAACCCATGCCGGCCGGTACTGTGTGCTGGCGAACGGCAGCAGCACCTGGCCGAGCGTGTACTTGCTGTAGCCGTCGCCGGTCAGAAGTAGTCCGTGCAACGAGCCGAAGGCCAGCCCGAGCAGGCTGCTGTACTCGTGCAGGTCAGCCGCGGCCGGTCCACCCGGCCAGAGGCGTGCGAGCTTGTTGGTGATCGACAGCCCGAGCGCCATCGAGAGCCAAAGCAGGCCAAAGCCGACGAATGCGGTGGCGCGGGATAGATACCAGAAGGCCCTAGGCTCCGACCCCACCAGCGAGGCCTGGATGCCGGCAATCCAGTTGACGTGCGCCAGGAGGTACGCCAGGCAGCCGAGCCCAAATCCCACGACGACGACGAACGCCAAGGTCCAAATGTCGATCCCGGGCGCCGCGTCTGACGGCGCAGCTTGCCGCGAGGGATGAACACTGTCAAGCATCAGCTTGCTCCTTATATCTCCAGGTGGGGCCGCGCCGCGTTAGCACGGCGCGGCGACGGCTCTATCATGCCCACACGTACTCATGCAGGCGGCGGCTCCGCACCACATCTCCATCTTCCAGCACCAGCAGGCCGGCGAGCGCCGGGCGAGCATCGAGCCACGCCTGTCCGTCGTGACTGCCGAGGATCAGTGCCACCTTGGCGGCCGCTTCGGCTTCGCGCGCCGTCGGCGCTACGACCGTCGCGCTCAGCACGTCTGTCGCGGCCGGTCGTCCCGTGCGCGGGTCCAGAATATGGTGCTGCCAGGCGCCGCCGTGCTGCCAGCGGCGATAATCGCGGCCGGAGGTCGCGATGCCGCCGCGATGGAGCAACAGCATTTCGAGGTCGGCGTCCGGCGCCCGCGGATCGGCGACGCCAATCGACCACGCCGTCCCGCCTGGGAGCGGGCCGCTGACCGCAATATCGCCTCCGGCGTCCACAAGCGCGGGACCGGAGCGGCCGAGCAGCTGCGCGGCTCGATCGGCGGCCCACCCTTTCGCAATGCCGCCCAGGTCGATGCGCAGTCCGCGTGGAAGATGCAGCGCACGCACCGCGGCGTCCCGCCGGATAGTCCACCACGCAAGCACGGACGGGCTGCTTGTCTGCAGGATCGGCGCATCGGCGCGCCCCCGCGCGGCCTCCGGAGCGGCCCGGACCAGCTCGAACGAACGGTCATATCCGGTCGCTTCCAGAGCGTCGAGGAGCGCCGGCGAGACCAGGCCGCCGGTCTGCGCCGCGGCCGCGAAGGCCGCGTCGACCACTTCCCACAGGACCGGACTGACGGACGTCCACGCGCCCGAGGCCCGGTTGAGCCGGCTCAGCTCGCTGTCGTCGCGAAAGCGGCTGAGGTGCTGCTCCCACGTATCGAACCAGCCGCGGACCTCGGCCAGCGGATGGGCCGCGCCGCCGGGCCGCGGCTCCACGAGCGCTATCATCTGCGAGCCCATCGCGCGAAACTCAAGCCGTTCCATGCCACACCTCAACGTGATGCACGCGTGCGCGCCATGGGCCGGATCGACGTCGTCGATTGGCTTGACGTACTCGACTGCGCTGCCGTGGTATCAGGTACGGTAGCCGCCCCTACGACCGCGGCGACGTGCGCGGGCGCCGCCGTGGTGGGCGTGGCCGTGGCCACCTGGGCTGCTTGCCGGACACCGGTCGCTTGCGCGCTCGTTCCACTGTCGAGACTATGCAGACCCAGGGCGGACCACCCGCCGATGCTCGCGCCTACGGCCGCGAGGGTCAGTCCGACTTTTATCTTGGTCGTCTTCACGACGGATCGTTTCTTGGGGTTGGCTGCTGCCATGGTTCCTTGCTCCTCAATGGCGCGAGCGCTGCTCGCGCTCTCCGAATGACAGAGGGAAGGATACCGGTGCGATATTCAGAAGCGGTTAGGAAGTGATGTGCAAACTATTGGGGTTAGGCGGTGTCGTCTGCTTGCGCCACGGCCGCAGGCGCCAGAGCTGCCAGCCAAGCACAATAGTGAGAACGAGTCCGAGCGCGGCCCAGCCGATGTCCCCGATCAGCGTCGTGAGCGCCTCCACCTGGTCGCTGAAGTAGCGGCCGATCCCGACGTACCCGGCCACCCAGACGGTCTCGCCCGACAGATCATAGATGAAGAAGGTCCACCATGAGAAGAGGGCGATGCCGCTGGTGAGATTGACCGCTGGTCCCACGGCGGTCAGCAGCCAGCGACTGAGAAATATGCCGAGGCCGCCCCAGCGGCGCATCGCCGCCTCTGCCGCCTGCAGCCCCCGTTCGCCACCTACCAGGCGAGCGACTCGTCCGGCGAGCCGGCGGCCGCCGAGCCGTCCGGCGCCGTAGCCGACGTGGTCGCCCAGCACGGCGGCCGCCACACCCATTCCGACCACGGCCCAATAGCTGAACTCGCCCTGCGCCACGAACGAGCCGGCGGCGATCAGCAGCACGGAGGCCGGGATCGGCACGCCGGTCGACGCGGCCAGCACAATCACGAACAGGGCCGGCAGCCCATACTGGCCCAGGGCTGCCAGGATCTGGCTGCTGAGCGTCATCGTGTGCCGGGCCGTGGATCGGGCGCCGATGGGGGTGGCGGGGATGGCGGAGGTGGATAGGGCGGTCGCGCGTGTACGATAGCGCGCCGGAGGAGAGCCTCGACCTCCGCGACCGTCAGCTCATGCTGCTGCGCGACGTCGGCGATGGTGCGATGGTCGCGGCGCACGGGCTGCAGCCTGAGCGCCTGGTACAGGACGTAGGCCGGCACGTGGTACGAGTGGGCGACGAACGGGACCGTCATCCACGCGCGCATCGGCGGATCCGGTCGCTGGCGGAGCGGGCGCACGTGCTCGACGGCCCGCGCGGCGAAGACGAGCGTCAGCGCCAGGGCCGCGACGAACCCAAGGATGAGCAGCCAGCGCTGCCAGCTACGCATCGCGTGCCTGCCGATGCATGGCCGCGTGCACGCCGTCACGCTGCCCGGCCGGGATCTCCGGCGACCGAGCAGGCAGCGGCAGGGTAATCGTAAAGTGGGTGCCCCGACCGGGGGCGCTTTCGACCCCCATGGTCCCCCCGTGCGCCTCCACGATCGATTTCGCGATCGCCAGTCCCAATCCCGACGATCCGTTCTCCTGCTGGCGGGAAGGGTCGGCGCGGTAGAAGCGCTCGAAAATGTGCGGGAGGGCCTCTGGGGCGATCCCGGCGCCCGTGTCTTCGACGCGGAGCTGGACCGAATTCGCGTGCACCGCGGCCGACTGCGTGATCGTGCCGCCCGCGGGCGTGTACCGCAGCGCGTTGCTCAGCAGGTTGCTCAGCACTTGGGCCATGCGCTCGGGGTCCACGTCGACCTCGGGCACGCTCGCCGCGCTGTGGACGGTCAGCGCGACCTGCTGCGCCTCGGCCTGCGGCCGGTACGCAGCGGCGGCGCGCTCCAGGAGCGCCTGCGGCGCCACCCGCTGGCGGGTGAGCGTCAGCTCGCCCGCGTCCGCCAGCGACAGCGTGCGCAAATCGTCGACCAGGTGCTGCAGATGCTGCGCCTCCGTGTGCAGCGTGTCGAAGATCTCCTGCATCGCGGGCAGCTTACCGTCGCGGAGCGCCTCGGTATAGCCCAAAATCACGCTCAGCGGCGTCCGCAGATCGTGGGCAATATCGGCCGTCATCTGGCGGCGCAGCGCGCTTGCATGCGCCAGATCGACGCTCATGCGGTTGAACGATGCCGCGAGCGTGCCGAGCTCGTCGCGCGAGCGCACGACGACCTGTTGGCCCAGCGCTCCCTTGGCGACGACCTGCGTGGCGTCCGTCAGCTCACGGATCGGATGCGTGAGCGTGCGCGCTAAGAGGACCCCGAGCAGGAGCGCGATCGCCGTCGCGCCGAGTGCACTGTAGATAATCGCCTGCCGGATGTGCGCGAGCAGGGTCGCCTCGGGCGACCCCGGTCCCGGACCCTTCGGCCCCAGGTCCGGCAGGAGCCAGCCGGCGACGTGGCCGTTTACATTGATCGGCACGGCTCCGGCTCGGTCGGCCGCGGAGACGCGCGTGCCGGCGGGACTGTGCCCGCCGCCCAGCACGACCTGCCCGTCCACGTCAATCACCACCGCCGGCGGGCGATGCTCCGGTAGCCCCGGCTGCCCGTCAGGTCCGGGCTCGAGCACGCTGGAGACGCCGTCCCATCCGCCATGGGCCTGGTAATACTGCGCGAGCTCGGCGACGAGCGTCGCCCGGCCGCGATCGGCGACAAACTGGTTGAAGGCGCGCTGCGTCATCTGGGCCACGAACAGGGCGACCAACAATGCGCCGATCAGGCCGACACCAAGAAAGGCCAGGGTCAGCTTCAAGGTCAGCGAGCGCAGGAGCAGCGATGGCAGCCCGGCATCGCGGTCCAGCAGCCGCCACCGGCGGCGAGACCTGCCGCTTGTGTCCTGAGCCATCATCTACGTATCGCTCACGAAGCGGTATCCCAGGCCGAAGACCGTCTCGACGTAGCGCGGATGGCGCGGGTCGGGCTCGATCTTGGTGCGCAGATTGCGGATATGGACGTCGATCGTGCGCTCGTACCCTTCGAAGGCGGTGCCCTGCAGTCGCTCGAGCAGCTCCAAGCGCGAGAAGACACGTCCGGGCGCCGACGCCAGCGTGGCCAGCAAGTCGAACTCGGAGGGTGTCAGGTCGACCCGGCGCTCGCCCACGGTGACGATACGGCTGTTGCGATCGAGCGTCACGCCGGCCGCGCGGACCACATCCGCGTCGGCCGGATTCGCGCTCACGCGGCGCAGCACCGCCCGCACGCGCGCCGTCAGCTCGCGCGGGCTGAACGGTTTGGTGATGTAATCGTCGGCGCCCAGCTCGAGGCCCAGCACCTTGTCGTTTTCTTCCAGCTTGGCCGTCAGCACGATGATCGGCGCGCCGCCGTCTTTGGCGTACGCACGGATGAACTCGTAGCCGCCCATGTTGGGCATCATCAGGTCGAGCAGGATCAGGTCAGGCTGCTCCTGACGCGCAACCATCAGAGCTTCCCGGCCATCGGCCGCCGTCACTACGTGAAAGCCCTCCTGGGTCAGATAGCTCGACACCATCCTGCGCAAGCTCGCGACGTCATCCACTACCAAAATGGTCTTGGCCATTCCAACCTCGTGTTCCCTGAAGCCTGAAGCAAACATCGCTCCACCGATCACACACGCGGTCGAGTACAACTCGATCCGGCCGCCTACTTGGGGACTGCCACGAAGTCGAGCTGGAGCCCGACCTGGTTGGCAACGCTCGCGACCTGTGGGACCTGCGGAATGCGGATGCCATAATCCGAGTAATTGATCGTCGTCTTCGCGGTGCCTTCGAGCCGGGTCGCAGATGCGGCCTTGGCGGTTACATCAAACGTCACTTCCTTGGTCACACCGCGGATCGTGAGGTTGCCTACGATCTGAAAGGTGTAGCTCTGGCCGACCGCGGCCTGCTGCGGGAGACCGGTCAGCCGGCTCGGCGCGAAGGTAATGAACTCGTACTGGCTCGTCTGCAGAATCCGGTTCGCGATCGTGCGATTACGCATGCCGCTGTCGGTGGTCAGGGCCCGGGCCTCGACCTGGATGGTTCCGACGCGGCTCTTGGACGGATCGTTGGGATCGACGGCGATCTCGCCGGCGACCTGGTCGGTCGTGCCTACGACCTTATTGGGTTTTCCGTTGAGCACCTCGTCGATGATAAAGCTCGCCTTCGATTGGCCCTGAGCAATCTGAAGCACAACTTCGCCCGCTGGGCCGGCGGCCGTGCCCGCTGCGGCGGCGGTTCCCGCGGTCGCAGGAAGGGCGGTGGCCGTGGCATTGGACGCGGCCGAAGCCGTCGACGCGGCGGCGGCCTGTGGTGTTGCCTCGGTTCCGGACGCGCCTGTCGCACTTGTCGCAAGCGGAATCGCGGTGATCGGCCCGCTGGCTGCCGCCGGTGTCTTGAAGACGGAGTATGCCAGTCCGCCAACGATCAGGACCAGCACGAGCATGATCGCCGCGCCGATCATCTTGAGGTTCGCCATGGAAGGTCTCTCCTTCACCGTTGGAGCTGCCGGCGCACGAGCCGGTCGAGCTGCCTGGACTAAGCATAGTCCAAAGATGTGAAGAAATTGTTCAGGAGTGATAAGCAAGCCATGTAGATCCTCATAGGCTCTGAATATCTTCTCGGTATCGTCCCGCTTGTCCCGGAGCACCACCGCGAGGTCCAGCCGACGTGAGCGGCCGGTGCCGCGGCGGGTCCCCATCGGCGGGCGTTGACACGCCCGAGAGTTCGGGCAACAATGCGTCTACCGCGCTCATTCGAAGCAAGGGGTATCCGCTGAATCAGACCGATTACAGAGGGGCAGCGGCGCCCGCGCTCGAGCGACTGGAGCGTGAGCTGCCGGCCGCCCGCCGGCTGCGTGACGCGGCCAAGCGGCGCAACTGCGCACTGCTCCAGGAGCGGCTGCGCCTGATCCAGGCGACGCTCCGCTAAGCTTTCGGCAAGCCTCCGGCGCCGCGCGTCCTCTCAGGAGTGACGCGGAGGGCGTAGGGGAGGGATGGAAGAATGGAATCACTCGAGGCATATATCCCGATCGACCGGCGCATCGCCCTGGCACAGGGCCGTGTGCTACCAGACCGAGCAGCCGGCGCGGCGCTCTTTGCCGACATCTCCGGGGTCACGCTGCTGACCGAGGCGCTGGTGCAAATACTGCGGCCGCAGCGCGGCGCCGAGGAGCTGCCGCGGCAGCTGAACCTGATCTATGACGCCCTGATCGCGAGCGTGGAGCACTACGGCGGCAGCGTGATCTGCTTCAGCGGCGACGCGATCACCTGCTGGTTCGAGGCAGATAGCGGGCTACGGGCCGCGGCGTTCGCCCTGGCAATGCAGCGCGCGATGGAGCAGTTCGCGGCGGTGCGGATACCAGGCGGAAGCGTTGCCAGGCTGGCGATCAAAGTCGCGGTCGCGGCGGGCCCGGCGCGCCGCCGCACGGATCCACCTGAATAGACAGCTTGATGCGCGCGGCATCCTGGGCGACCGGGCCTACGCCCTGATGGACCGGACTACGGGGCACATTGCGACCGTGAAACACCCCGGCAAGTGGAGCAAGCTTTTGGCGTGCCGCGCCGCATTCACGGAACCACCGCGGCTTGGCGCACCTCCGCCGTCGGTTGCGCACCATAGCGCAGCACAACGCCGCGGCCAGCGTAACCTTGGCCCCTGGTGTCGTCCTTCCAGCCGTAGCCGGGGTGTATGCCAGAGTGGTCCAAACAGGTACACTCCATCGGGGTGATTCAGTTTGGCTGGAGGCAAGCACGGCTGCCTGACGTAGAAGCGTATTGACCTGTGCCAGGCCGCAATCCTACAACGTCTGCTGCTCGTAGCACGGCGGCGCGTGGCGCCATCCGCGACGCGGCCTCCGGAGAGGCTGATCGCGCAGCGCGCGAGAGCGTATAAACTATGCATGTACGGCTATAGACTAAACCTGTGGTGGACGAGAGTGTGCATTGTATGCTTTACAATGCTGCTCCACGTCTTCGTGTCTCCGTGGTGCAAAACTGCCGCGGCACTTGCGCTAATGTGTAGCGGGAGGGCGCCGCAGACGACAACCGCCGGCGACGCGGAGCCTCGAGCCAGAACCGCGAGCTTTTTGCATGGAGAAAGGGTAGCGCATGCCCGAGGCACTGCTCAGCGAGGTCCCGCTCTTCGCATCGCTGCCGGATGAAGAGCGCCGGCATCTCGCCGGAACATTACGCCAGCTTGAGATTACACCCGGCACCATCCTTTTGCACGAGAGCGACTCCGGCGACCGTTTCTACTTCATTCACGAGGGGGAGCTGGAGATCGTCAAGGCGATGGGGACGCCGGACGAGCGCGTGCTCATGGTCGAGAGGCCGGGGGCCGTCGTCGGCGAGATGAGCCTGCTTAATCCGGACCGCCGCCGCACGGCGAGCGCCCGCGCGCGCACGGCAGTACGCGTTTCGGAGATCATGCATGCCGAGGTGGATGCGCTGCTGCGCCGGCAGCCGGGGCTCGCCTACCAGATGGCGCGGGTGCTGAGCGGGCGCCTCCAGACAGTCAACGACGCGACGATCCGCGATCTGCACCAGAAGAACAGCGCCCTGCAGGAGACCAACCGGCAGCTGCTGGCTGCCTACGAGGATCTGCGGGCGGCGCAGGCTCAAATCGTCGAAAAGGAGGCGCTGGAGCGCGAGCTGCAGGTGGCGCGCGAGATCCAGATGAGCATGCTGCCGCGCACGCTGCCGCACGTCACGGGCTTCACCTTTGGCGCGCGGATGGTGCCGGCCCGCGCGGTGGGGGCGACTTCTTCGATTTCATATCGCTCGACGACGATAACGTCGGCATCGTCGTCGGGGACGTCACGGGCAAGGGCGTGCCGGCTGCGCTGGTGATGGCCCTGACGCGGAGCCTGCTGCGCGTCTCACGCGGCGCGCCATCACGCCGCGTGAGACGCTCACGAGCGTCAACCGGCTGCTGCTGGAAATGAACGACACGGGGCTGTTCGTCACCGTGCTGTACGGCGTGCTCCTGTGCTCGACGGGCGAGTTCGTCTTTGCGCGGGCCGGGCACGAGCGCCCGATCGTGGTCGACCGGGAAGGCGGGGTCAGCGTTCCTCCGTTGGGACTGGGCATCCCGCTTGGCGTCCTGCCTGACCCGGAGCTGGACGTGCAGACGCTCGCCGTGCCGCCGGATGGCCTGCTGCTGCTCTATACGGATGGCGTGACCGACGCGCTGAACGTGGGAGGCACCTTCTTCGATATGGGGCGGCTACGAGAGGCAGGAGGCGACACGTATTCCGGCCCTCCGTCGTCCTAGCTCATGGGAGAACAGCGTGCTATGCCCGGTGAAATCACCTTCACGTACGAGCTCGACAACGTCGACTGGGACGAGATGAAGGCGACACTGGTGCGCGATGATTTCGACAACGGGCGGACGCCCGAACAGCTGCGCGAGTCGTTTGCCAACAGCTATGCCAGCGTCATCGCGTATGCGCCGGATGGGCGGATCATCGGCACGGTGCGTGCGCTCTCCGACGGCGTCTGCAACGCCTACGTCGTGGACGTCTGGACGCTGACCGAGTTCCGCCGGCAGGGCGTCGCCACGCGCATGATGCAGATGCTTTTCGACAAGTTCGAGGGGCAGCACGTCTATCTCTTCACCGACGACGCGGCGCCGTTCTACCGGAAGCTGGGCTTCAAGGAGCAAGGCATTGGCCTCGCGCGGGTGGTCGGGCAGTGGCTGCAGCGCGACGGCGGCGGGTGACGATGACGGTGTCTACGAACTTCCAAGGAAGCTGAGGAAGCAGGCGCCTTGCCGGCCCGCCTCGATCCGGATATGATGGCCTTGAGGAACTGCCATGGCGACGATTACCCTTGACGTGTCCGATGCGATCGCGGCCCAGCTCGACGCCATGCGGGATCGTCTGCCCGAGCTGCTGGCCCTGAGCCTCCAGCAGCCGGCCGTCCCGGCGCACATCTACCGCTTCATCGTCGACTTCCTCGCGAGCAACCCGTCGCCGGAAGAGCTCGCCGCCTTCGGGCCGGCCCCGGAGATGCTCGACCGGCTGCAAACGCGGCTTGCCCGCGCCCGTGCGGACGAGCTCACGGGACCGGAGCGGGCAGAGCTTGACGAGTACGAGCGGATCGAGCATCTGATGGTAGTCATCAAAAGTAGGAACTTGAGCGTACTCACGCGCCGGTGAGCGCTGCGAATACTGTCTGCTGCCGGCCGCGGTTGCCCTGGCCGGCGTACTTCCTCCGCTGTGACAGTAGAAAGGCACGAAATAGGGGCTATAGACGTTCAGATACTGTTTGGACTGCAGGGGCAGCCCCTCGTGCGTGCCCAGGACAGCCACGGGGGGCTGCCCCTACCGATCAGTAGCTGACTGTCTATAGCTATTTCGCGCAAGGACGTCGACCTCTTCCAGCACCGGCCAGCGGATAGGCTCTCCAAACAATAGTGCCCACAGGAGAAAACCATGACTGACGCAGAACAAAAGCAACTTGTCGCCGACCTGGCGCGTGATGTAGTACTGCAGGCGGCTCCGCAAGAGCTGCCGCTCTTTCGGCTGACCAGCCAGGCGTATTTCCAGAACCCGGAGAAGGCTCTTCAGAAACAGGCCGGAAAAGACGAGCTGCTGGGCTTTGGCGCGGCAGAAGCCGTGATCCTTTTGACGCCGGTGGTCCTGGCGGTCATGACTGACGTGCTCAAGTTCGTGATGGAGGCAGTCCAGAAGAGCATTAAAGAGGAAGGTTCCGGCCTGGTTAGCGATGCCGTCAAGCAAATGTTCAAACGGTTTCGATCCCAGGAAAAGCAAGAAACACACGGGCCGGCGCCCTTAACACCTGAGCAGCTTACCCAGGTGCGCAAGCTTGCGTATGAGCGAGCACGCCAGTTCCAGCTCTCCGAGGCGAAGGCCGGACTGCTGGCCGACGCGATGGTCGGGGGCCTGGCGATCGCTCCCGCATAAGCGGAGGAGGTTCTGTTGACTGAATCGCATTCCGACGTCCGTGCGCCGCAGCCCGACCCATTCGCCTTCCCGTCGGACACCGACTTCCGATTCGTGCTACTGATCGTTGCGGTGCTCGGCGCCAGCCTGTTCATTTACAAGTGGTTCGTCCCGTCGACGCAGCAAACCGAAGCCGCGGTGCAATGCTTGATTACACTTCAGGCAATGCAGGCCAGACAAGGTAACGCTCTCGCCCCCATGGATGATTTCCGGCAGTGTGGGGCGCATGTCGCGGGCATCAATTCCGCCTGGATGGTTGGGGGCACGGCCCTGGTATTGGCCCTCGCGGCGCTCATCTACTGGGTTTTGCCGTCGTGGAAAATTCGGCATGGAAAACTCGTGCCGCTCAGCGCCGACGACGCACCGGAGGTGGTTACATCTCTCGCCGACCTGTGCCGCGAGGCCGGCCTCGCATATGCGCCAACCTTTCTCTGGAATCCGTTGAACCCGGCCGTTAGCGGACTCGCGTTCGGCCGCCGTGGGCGCTATTACGTAGCAATCACCGGCGGTCTCGTCACCCAATACTACACCGACCAAGCCGCATTTCGAGCCGTCATCTTGCATGAACTGGCCCATCTCCGAAACGCCGACGTGGATAAGACGTACTTCACGGTCACCGTCTGGTGGGCGTTCGTGATCGCGGCGCTGGTTCCCTTCACTGTGTATCTTGTCGGTAAACCAATCGTCACGCGGAACTGGCCAGGCCTCAAGCAGGTGCCGCTGCTTGGTTGGCGTGTCTTCGCGCTGGCGGCACTGGTGTATCTGACACGCAACGCGGTACTGCGCGCCCGCGAATTCTATGCGGACGTGCGTGCTTCCAGGTGGGATGGAGCGGATGGGCTAGCGCGCGTGGTGGCGGCCCTGCCGCAACCCACAGGCGGCTGGCGTGGAATGCTGCTCGTGCACCCCAGCACGACTATGCGCTGCAAGGTCCTGCAGGACACACGCGGGCTCTTCCGCCTCGGGTTCTGGGAAGCCTTGGGGCTGGGTATCGCGGCGGCAATTGCTTTGCCAAATGTCCAGGTGCTGCTGCTGTTTCTGTGGGTCGTCGTCGGCCGGCCGCTGCAGAGTGCAGCAACACAGACAGAGATCGCGGTGTTGGTCGTGACGTCCCTAGCCGTCGGCGCCGCCGGTCTCAGTATCTGGCGCGCCGCCTTCGCGGCCCGCGCGCGGAGCGAGCCACTGCGCGGCGCCGGGCGGGTAGGGCTGTGCATCGGTCTGGGCCTCGTGATCGGGCAGGTGCTGTCGTTTGAACGCTTCCTCGAAGACCTCGTCCCTACGTTTTGGGTTGGTATCTCCGCGCGCCGGCTCCCATGGGATATGCTGGCGCTGCCCACCTTGTTTCTCGTGACACGCTGGATCGCGGCCGGCGCCCTAACCTGGCTCGACGTTGTCCCGCCGGGCCGTTCGCTCCGTCTTGCGTACTCCGTAGGCCTGATGCTTGCCAGCCTTGCGCTCGCGCTGTGCCTCGGAAATCTCTTGACGCTTCGCGATGTGACTGATTTCTGGCTGCAAAGACTTAGTTTCGCCAATGCCTTCCCGCTGATCAGCGTGTACATCTTCGGCGCGGTCGTGAATGCCTTCGAACAGCCCGGCACCTTGCTCATCGTGGTGAGCCTCTGGGCTTTTCCACTGGCCGCCGGGCTGTGGCGGAACCGCGAGACTGCCGGATGGCGAACAAGCTGGAGTTTTCAGAGCGCAGCGCCGGAGGAAGACGACCTCCCGCAGCCGGCTTCCCTGCGCCCGCGGCTGGCCCTGACGATCGGGCTCGGCAGTGGCCTGGCGTTCTGGGCACTCTTACTCGCCATGCGGGTCGCGCTGCGCTTTGGCCTGTCCGAGGTTACCAGAAGCACCGGCACGTTCAAGATTACCTTCTTCATCGTGCAGATCGTACTCGCGGTCCTTATTCAAGCGGGCGCGGCGGCTCTGGTCGCCGGCTGGGTTAAGCGAGTGAGCGTTGTGCACGGCCTGTTCGCCGCGTTTACAGCTGGGTGCATGACGACGGTAGGCATACTGGGCCTCAACTTGTTATTCGGCGGAACGGTCGACTCTGGCCTCGTCTGGCTCACCTTGAGCGAGAGTGTTATCTGGGGTGCGTTGGCGGCTGTTCTCGTAGCCGGCGCTACGTCGGCGCTGGCTGGGTGGGTGCGGCACGCTCGGCTGCAGCCTGTCCCGGCTTGATGCCTTGTCGAGAGGGAGTTGTTGGCCACGTGCGGACTGGTTACACGGCGGCGCCTGTGCTGACGCTGCAATGAAAATGCGGGTGCCTGGCTAGCGCTTGAGGCGCGGGTCGAGCGCGTCGCGCAGACCGTCGCCGAGCAGGTTGAAGCCGGCGACGGCCAGCAGGATGCCGAGGGCCGGGAAGGTCGCCAGCCACCATTGGGTGGCAAGGTAGTTGCGGCCCTCGCTGATCATCACGCCCCACTCGGGCGTCGGCGGCTGCGCGCCGAAGCCGATGAACGAGAGCCCGGCCACCGAGGTGATCGCCGCGCCCAGGTCGAAGGTGGACTGGACAAAGGGGGCGAGCGTGTTCGGCAGCAGATGGCGCAGGATGATGCGCCAGCGCGGCACGGCGATCGCGATCAGCGCATTGCGCAGGTTGGGGCCGGGCGATGCGATCGCCGTCATCGGGCAGCCCCTTCAAAGCGGCGGGGATATGGTATGGAAGAGTTTTTTCCGGTGGCAGCCGGCGTAGTCGCCGGCTTGCTCGTACAGCAGTTCGTGCCGATACGTCTCAAAACTGTTGCGCTGGTCGTGCTGAGTCTGACCTTTGGGTTTCTGGCCAGCTACGTCAGCGGAGAGCTGCTTTTGAGCTACGCGTACGTGCTCGTGGACGTGGCAAAGGTGATCGTAGCAGCCGCCGTCGCGGCTTGGCTTATGACGTGGATCGAGCATCGCTCGCCGCGGGCTGCTCTGTAAAGCAGAGGATCGCGTTGGCAATCAGGTTCGTCGTCGTCTCGTTCCCGGCCACGAGCAGCAGCGTGCAGAAGCCGAGCAGCTCGGGCAGCGTCAGGTGCTGGCCGTCGATCTGGGCCGCCAACAGGCTGCTGATCAGGTCGTCGCCCGGCTCGCGGCGGCGGCGCTCGATCATCGCGACGAAGTAGGCGCCCATCTCGCGCTGGGCCACGCTCGGATGCTCCGGCACGGCCATGCCCGCCGTTCCCGCCATGGCGACCGTCGCGTCCGACCAGCGCTTGAAGCGCTCGCGGTCCTCCGCGGGAATGCCGAGCAGCTCGGCGATCACGATCACCGGAAGAGGATAGCTCAGGTCGTCGACGACATCCATACGACCCGCCGGGCCGACGCGATCCAGGAGGTCGTGCACGATCTGCGTGATGCGCGGCGCCAGGGCGTCGACGGCCCGCGGCGTGAACGCCTGGGTCACGAGCGTGCGGAGCTGCCGGTGGCGCGGCGGGTCGCTGCTGATCATGCTCGCCGCGAAGAGGCTGGACGGGTCCTGGCCGCCCGCGCGGAACTCCGAGGAGAACTGCGCATAGCTCGACAGCACGCGCTGGACGTCGTCGTAGCGAAAGATGCCCCAGATCTGCCCGCGTGGATCGAAGCAGACCGGCGCGCTCTCGCGCATCGTGCGGTACCACGGAAACGGGTTGAGACGCTGCTCGTTCGAGGCCTGACCATTCATGTGCAAGAGTCTCCTTAGCTTTGCTCCGACCCTGATAGGCACAACCTGGGCCACGCCGATCCTGGCCTTCTCTACACAGCGCGGGAGCTCAATTTCTGCCGGGGCATCAGGGTGGTCGTGGTCGGCGGGATCGCGCGGCGCCGCTCCAGCTCGCTCGTCGGCGGCCTGAACCAGGATCCGCTTCGATGTGCACGGAGCTACCGCCCGCGATCGACCACATCATCACCGACACTGCAGCGCTGCCCACGCTCGGCATCGCCGTCGCCACGGTCTAGCACACTCTCGAGCGCGGCCGCGACTTTCTCCAACAGCTCGTCGGCGCTGAAGGGCTTCTCGAGAATGTCGCAATGCTTGCGGGTGCGCAAAATGCGGGCGCGCAGGCGCAGGAACTGCCCGTCGGCGGAGCAGAGGATGACCGGCAGGCTCGAGGTCGCGGGGTCGGCGCGGAGCAGATTCAGGATCTGCCAGCCCGTATCCGCCTCGGCCATGTGGAGGTCGAGGATCGCGAGGGCAGGGCGCTGCTGGCGAATGAGCTCATACGCCTCGGCACCCGCCGACAACAGGAGCGTCCTATAGCCGGCGTCGGCCAGCAGCTCACCCATCATCTGCAGCTCGACCTCGTCGTCGTCTACGACCATGATAACGTGGTCCACCATAGCTTCGGTTCCCACGCAAGGCATGGCGAGCCACCGCAAGTTTCGTACCGGGACGCGGCGGAAGAAGGGTGCACGGTTCCACGGTTGGATTGACACGAGCGCTATACTAGGCCGTACCCCGTTGAACCCGGCGGCTTCGAGCAAGGGTTCAAGGCCCGAGGAGGTGATGCCGATCATCCGACCAGTGTGCTCATGACACGCGGCACATCAGCCGGTAAGACGTACACGCTTACATTCGGCACGGAGAGAGGGGCTGCGCTGGCAGCGCGTGGGAGAGCATGAACCCGTGCTGAAAGGACACTATCATGCCGCACTATCTCGTCCAGCTGGCCTACACCCCGGAGGCGTGGGCAGCCCAGATCAAGCATCCGGCGAGTCGCGTCGACGTCGTTCGACCGCTCCTGGAGCGGTTAGGCGCCCGGTTTGAAACTACCTACCTGGCGTTCGGCGAGTATGACGTGGTCTTCATCATGGAGGCCCCGGAAAATGTCAGCGCCGCGGCGGTCGCACTCGCTATCACCGCGGGTGGCGCGTGCAAGAGCTTCAAGACGACGCCGCTGATGACGATCGAAGAAGGCATCGAGGCGATGCGGCGTGCAGGTGATGCCTCGTCGACCTACCGGCCGCCGTCCGGAAGCTAGATGCACCGGCCGCGTATGCAGCAGCCGGGTTAGGACGCCGCGGACCGTTCGCGCTACATGATGCCGAACGTGGCGAACGCCTGCACCGTGCTCATGCCGGCCTCGATCGCCTGCTGCACGAGCTTTTCGCCGCGCGCCTTTTCGAGCGCGCGGCGAAAGGTCTCCTCCTCGGCGGCGCGCGGGACCACGCAGACGCCGTCGAGGTCGCCGAAGACGACGTCGCCGGGCTCGACGCGCACGCCGCCGATCTCCAGCGGAACGCGGAAGTCGATCACCTTGCCGCGGACGCCCTGGTCCTGCGCGTAGCGGCCGTAGGAGAAGGTCGGGAAATCGAGGGCGAGGATGCCGCGCGTATCGCGCGAGTAGCCGTCCAGGACGGCGCCCGCCGCGCCGAGCTTGAGCGCGCGGGTGCTCATCAGCTGGCCCCAGAGCGCATAGCGCGGCGAGCCGCCCGTGCAGAGATAGACCTCGTCGGGCCGCAGGTCGTCGAGGGCATGCAGCATCAAGCCGAACGGCTCCCGCAGGCGCGGGTCGCCGCCGGCCTGGCCCGGAGCGCCGAAGACGTCCGCTTCGAGGACGGGCATCGCCCGCCCGATCACGACCATATCGTCGCGGAGCGGGCGGACCGCGGCCGGCAGGAACTGATGGATCAGCCCGAGCTGATCCATGACGTCGCCGACCACCGCCGTAAAAAGCTCCCGCCGCGCGAGCTGAAAGAGGCTCTCGTCCGAGTCCCAGGATTTCATAGGTTACCTCATCATGCTACGAGGCAGCGGACGGAGCGGCTGGGCAGCTACTGCGCGAGCCGCGGGGCGATCTGCTGCGCCATGCTCTCCATCTGGCGCAGCAGATCGTCGACGTCCGCGGCCACGAAGTCGCAGATCAGGTATTCGAGGCCCGCCTGCCGATATTGCTCAAGCGTAGCCGTTACCTCCTCGACGCTGCCGGAAATGTGCGCCTCGGATGGTCCCCGCGCGCCGATCCGCAGGCGCATGTGGGCCGCGATGGTCGGGAGCGCGGGCCTCTGCCTCTGCTCACGGAGGTAGGCGACGCCGGCCTTGAAGTCGTCCAGGCCGATGCCGAAGGGATTCCAGCCATCGCACATACGGGCAGCGCGGCGGATCGCCGGCCGGGTGTTGCCGCACATCCAGAGGAGCGGGCCGCCGCCGGCGGGCTTGGGAAAGAAGACCGCGTCCGTGAAATTGTAGAACTGCCCGTGGAAGGTGGCCGACGGCGCGGTCCAGAGCGCGCGCATGGCCATGATCGCCTCGTCGGCCACGGCGCCGCGATGCGCGAAGTCGGCGTTCAGGAAGGCGAATTCTTCCTCCAGCCAGCCAACGCCGACGCCAAGGGTAAAGCGGCCGCCGGATAGGACATCCAGCGCCGCGACCTGCTTGGCCACGACGACGGCGTTGCGCTGCGGGAGCACGAGCGTCGAGGTGCCGAGCTGGAGGCCCGGAACCAGGTGGATCAGCGAAGCCAGGGTCGTCAACGGCTCGACGATATGCCCGGCGCCGGACTCGCGCGACGGCGCGACGACGTGGTCGTTGGCCCACACCGAGACGTAGCCCAGCGCCGCCGCGGCCTTGGCCGCCGCCTCAACCGCTACGCGCACGCTGCTGGTGCCGTAGTCCGGCCAGTAAGTAGGAAGGAAGGCGCCAAATTGCATATTCGAGTCGTCCTCTTCTTTAGACCTTGGAGGCCCTCACTAGATGCACAGAACTCTGCCCGCGCCTCGGCGCTAGCCCAGGCGGTTGATGCCGTCGAAGGCCGCGGTCTTGTAGCACTCGGCAAGCGTGGGATAGTTGAAGACCGTGTTCACGAAGTAGTCGATCGTGCCTCCGAAGGACATCACGGCCTGGCCGATGTGGATCAGCTCGGTGGCGCCCTCGCCGATGATGTGCACGCTCAGCAGCTGGCGTGTCTCGAGATGGAAGATCAGCTTCAGCAGGCCACTGCTGTCGCCGATGATCTGCCCGCGGGCGATCTCACGATACTGCGCCTTGCCGACCTCGTACGGGATGCCCTGCTTGGTCAGCTCTTCCTCGTTGCGTCCGACGGTGGAGATCTCCGGGATGGTGTAGATGCCGTAGGGAAAGAGCTCGGGCACGCTCGTGGCCGGGACGCCGAAGGCGTAGCAGGCGGCCAAACGACCCTGCTCCATCGAGGTCGAGGCGAGGCTCGGGAAGCCGATCACGTCGCCGACGGCGTAGATATGCGGCACCGCGGTCTGATAGCTCGCGTCGACTTTGAGCCGGCCGCGCTCGTCGGCGCTCAGGCCGGCCGCCTCGAGATCCAGATCCTTCGTCGCGCCGGTGCGCCCGATGCTGTAGAGCGCTTTTTCGGCGACGATCTGCTTGCCGCTTTCGAGATGGAGCTTAACGTGGCCGGCGCGCTCGTCGTCGACCGGCTCGATGCCCGAGACGGCCTCGCCGAGGCGCAGCGTGAGACGATTCTGGCGCAGCTGGTAGGTCAGGGCCTCGATGATCTCGCCGTCGACGAAGGGCAGCAGTCGCTGGCGCTGATCGATCAGCGTCACACGCACCCCCAGCGCCGCGAAGATGCTGGCGTACTCGCAGCCGATCACGCCGGCCCCGACGACTGCGAGCGTGTAGGGCAGGCGGTCAAGGCGCAGGATATCGTCGCTGATGAAGATGCGGCGCTGATCGAACGGGATGTGCTCGTCCTGGGTCGCCATCGTCCCGGTCGCGATCACGACGTTGGCCGCCGTCACGTCGCGCTGGCCGTGGCTGTCGACGGAGCTGAGGCGTAGCGTGTGCGGATCGACGAAGGCCGCCTTGGCCGGCACAATCTCGACATGATTGCGCAGGAGCTGGTGCCGCGTTACGTCAATCTCGTTGCTGATGACGTGGCCCGTGCGGAAGACCAGATCCTCGATGCTGATGTTTTCCTTGACGGTGTACGACGCGCCGTAGAGGCCGCGCTCGCGGTAGCCCGAGAGGTGCAGCACGGCCTCGCGCAGGGTCTTGCTGGGTATGGTCCCGGTGTTGATGCAGACGCCGCCCACGACGGCTTTGCGCTCGGCGATCATCACCCGCTTGCCGAGCTTGGCGCCCTGGATCGCCGCGCGCTGGCCGGCCGGGCCGGAGCCGATCACGAACAGATCATAGTCGAAGTCCGGCATCGCGATCTCCTTCCCTCACATACTTCAACGTGGACGGCGCGCATGGCGCGGTCCGGTTGAAGCGTACTATACGCCGTCGACGGCATGTATGTCTATCGCGGTTCTTCGCGGACGGTCGCGGTCCCCGCATCGTACCCGTGAAAAGGAAGAGGTGTGTGCCGCTGGCTTCGCGCCCAAAGGATCTCTGTCCGGCCGGCGTCGAAGTCTGCCAGCGCCTCGTCAGCGAGTCGCGCCAACGCATCCTGCGAGCTCGCGAATGTTGCGTCCCAGTGTGCCTCGGCTAATGCGTCGGGCGTCAGGCCTCCTCTCTGCTTGCTCAATGCAATTGCTGCGCCGAGTAAAAGTGCGGCGATCAGGGCAAAGGAATCCAGCTGCCGAGTAACGCTCTCTGCAAGGCCAGGCTCATAACTACCAAGCGTTGTTAGTAATTCTTCGTCCTGCCTTAGGTCCTCTGCTACCTCCCGGAGTAAGCTGAATTTTTCGAGAGGGTCAAGGTGCTGTGCATTTTGTAGGACTTCCTCATAGGTTGCTGTGGCCATGGGTATAGACTTCTAGTCGCGGGTACTATAGACAGTCAGATAATGATCTGTAGGGGCACGCCCCCGTGGCTGCCCTGGGCACGCACGGGGGCGTGCCCCTATGTGCCCTCTGAGACCGTAGCTGTCACACTGCGGGAGTAGGCTCCAGAGAACGGGGCAACCAAGCGACCACCACGGCCGGACGGTAAGGCCCCGGTACCAGCAG
This sequence comes from Chloroflexales bacterium, assembly GCA_038254585.1. Classification (GTDB taxonomy): domain Bacteria; phylum Chloroflexota; class Chloroflexia; order Chloroflexales; family Kallotenuaceae; genus JBBSGA01. The sequence goes on from JBBSGA010000052.1 coordinate 19,646, forward strand.
GAGGATGCGATGTATCCTCAAAGGCCTCAGGACTCCTTTTTCGTCCGTGCCATGCTCACCGAACTGGTCCGCACGGTGCAGCGGATCACGCACGAGCGGCGCTCCGTCGATGTGGCGCGCACGACGCAGCCAGCTGGCCGGCGCCGGCTGGCGCAGCGGAGCGGCTCACTGCTCCGGCGCTCCACGCAATGGCTGCTGCGCCCGTCCCAGTAGACAGCCCCAGCACCGCCCCGGCAGCTAGCCCGCCGTCGCCGACAGCTGCGCCCCTGGTGTATACTGGGGGCGCGCCGTTCTCCACTTGCGCTGAGCTGTACACTTGGCGCATAGAATGAGGAGGGCTTCTGGGATGAAGCATGTTGACGAGAACATCACCAACCGCGCGGTACGCCTCGATGGGCAGGAATTCCATACCTGTGCCTTTCAGACCTGCACCCTAGAGATCGGGGGAGCAGCTGACATAGTGCTCGATAGCTGCACGTTCACTGACTGCCAATGGGTGTTTGTCGAGGCCGCCGCGACGACGCTGGCGATCATGGCCCGGCTCTATGCGGGCTTGGCTATGGACGGCGACGCGCTGATGGAAAAGATCTTTGCGGATATCCGGCGGGGTTCCGGCTTTGGGCAGCCCTTCAAGCTTGCGTGACGTGCAACGGCGCTGGCTCCCCTAGCGCAGAGGCACGATCGTTGATTGACGGCGGGGGTATACTCTAGCTCTGACAGGGCTGGCATAACCTGGCTGGCCTGTCTAGCGCAAGGAGCGCAACCATGACGGACGTGAAGCTCAGTCCAACCGCCCAGAAGGTCCTGAACATCATGCAGCAGCACCGTGGCGTCCCCTACACGGCGAGCGACATGTGCGAGGTCGCGGACTGCTCGACCGGCCAGGCCGATATCGCCCTTGAGGTGCTGGCCAAAGCGGGGCTCATCGAGCGACAGCAAAGCACGGCCGGCGCGACGACGTACATCGCCCGCAAATAGCAGCGTCAGCCCCAATCAAGCTGCGCTTTGATCGCCGGGATGGTCCTGGCAATTCACACGCCACCTCGGGGGGCGTGTGAGAGCCGCGGTCGCCAGGGCATTCCACTGCAGTGCCCGGCGCGTGCGGCGGGTCCGACATACTATCTGCCCGTGCACTGACCGCCAACGGATGGATCCTCGTGCACCACAGCGGCCGGAGCGTCATTGCTCCGGCCGCTGTCCGCTCCGCTCTGGGGCTATGCCCCACGATCGAGCATACCCACACCAGATTACGGGGCGCCTTACCGCCGCGTCCGGCTTCGCGCGTCGAGCTTGTCGATCACGCGGTTCGCGAACGCCTCGGCATTCTCGCCCGGTTGCTGCGTGATCGGCCCGATGTGGTAACGCACGTCACCGCCTCGTCTCTCGGTGATCAGCAGGATTACTGAGCACGGTCAGCTGCTGGTTCAGATGCAAGCGCGGGCATTCAAAGGACCAGGTGTGGTGACGTTCCTTAAGCATCTGGTCTCCCATCTCGGGGAAACCTGCTGATCATCTGGGATGGGGCTCCGATGCACCGAGACAAGGGCGTCAAGGCATGCTTGGCGAGTGAAGCTTCCGGTCACCTCTGCTTGGAGCTGTGGCCCGGCTATGCTCCGGACCTCAATCCCGATGAAGGGGCGTGGAACCATCTGAAATATGTTGAGCTGAGACTGTCGGTTCGCTCATTTAGAATCGCGGTTTTAGAAATTATGGCCCCACGAGGATGGAGGAAACGGACTGAATCTGCCACTGCCTCCCCACTTTTCGTAAGAACTTGTGTTCTTTTGTAAAGCGTTTCCGAAAAACGGGCTTCCAGTGGGAGCTGCTGCTAGGATTTTGGCCCATTTTCCACCTCCGGTGGGGCGAATTTTCGGAACCGATTCTGAAATGAGCGAACCGAGAGATGCGGGGTTCAATCGTCGCCTCATCCCCTCCGTGTCTCCGTGCCTCCACGGTGAGCCGTCTCCCCGCGGGCCAGCACCGCTTCGACGTCGACCAGCTCGCCCGCGAAGCGGTTGACGCTCGCAGAGGCATATGTTACGGTGCTGTCGAGGACTATCGGCCTCGCAACACTATCCATGCGGCGGCGAGTATGTTATCGGTCAAAGGTATATGGGAAGATGGCGTGGCACGTCCGGCCGAACGGATCGAAGTACCAGAGGGTCGGCAGGTCATCATTACGTTCCTCAACGACGAGGCGCCAGAGCAACCGGCCGGTGAGCGAGATCCGGGATGGGAGGCCCTGGATCGCTTGATTGAGGAGTATGCCATCGACACGGGTATAAGTGATCTTGCGCATCAGCACGACCATTACATTCATGGAACCCCAAAGAAGGCCTGACGTGATGCTCCCGGTCTTCGTGGATTCGGCGGCATGGCTTGCGCTGGATAACAAAAAGGATCAGCTTCACGACCAGGCACAACAGGTGAAGCGTAAACTTGAGCAGCAGAACGCATTGCTGGTAACCACCGAGTTCGTCCTGCTGGAAGTCGCCGACGGTCTATGCACAGCGCAGCATCGCCGACGAGCTGTCGGTTTCATCGACGGGTTACGGCAGCTGCCTATTCTCCGCATTGTTCCGGCGAGCCAAACACTACTCGGCGACGGCTGGACGCTGTACCGGCAACGTCCCGATAAAGATTGGAGCCTCACGGATTGCACCAGCTTTGTCGTGATGGCCGAGCAACGCTTCGTTCAAGCGTTCACGTCAGATCATCATTTCGAACAGGCCGGGTTCCAGCGATTGATAGTGCCCGCCTGAGTGCCTGCCGCCCCTCATCCCCTCCGTGTCTCCGTGCCTCCACGGTGAGCCGTCTCCCCGCGGGCCAGCACCGCTTCGACGTCGACCAGCTCGCCCGCGAAGCGGTAGGCCAGGTCCAGCAGGTCGGCGTCGCCGATCAGCCCTTTGTCGTGCAGCGCGCCGAAGGCCGTGACGATCGTCGCGGCGGCCTGCGCCAGCTGCAGGTTGTCGTCCTTGGTCAGCTCGGCCGAGCGCACCTCGAGGCCGTACTCCTCGCGCTCCCAGGCGCGCTGCAGCAGTTGGCCGCGGTGGCGCAGGCCGCCGCGGGCACGCGCCTGCTCGAGCGCGGCATAGGTCAGGTCGACCAGAAACTGGCCGAAGATCTGCTGGCGACTCTGGTAGTGGCGCAGCGCGGGCCCGCCCATCTCGGCCGCCGTGGCGCGGCTGTTGCCGTCGAAGTCGTTCAGCCAGTGGCTGGGCGTGCTCGTGCCGGTGCCGATCATCGCCAGCAGCGCCTTGCCGTCGGGCGCGGCGTCCCAGCCCGCCACCTGCGGGCGGTTGACCTTCCACTCCTCGTCGTCGCCGTGGACCAGCACCGAGCCGGCCGCGGGCGGCGTGGCAAGCTCGCCCTTGCGCTTGGCGAGCTGGTCCGGCGTGGCGCCCCGCACGGTTACGTCGTAGACGAAGGCGGAGCTGTGCAGGTTCAGGGCCAGCCGCGATTCGAGGAAGGCATTATAGCGCTTGAGCCACTTGAGCACCGGGTCGAGGTCGCCCGCGCCGCGCGTGGCGCCGATCGGCCGGTTGATCGCCAGGTGCAGCATCACCTGCGGGCTGCGACCGACGAGCTCGCGGTCGGGATTGTCGAAGGCGATCCACGTGCGTCCCTCCACCGTCATGCCCGCCGGGTCGACCTGGTGGAAGGCAAGCGGGGTCTCGTAGTCGCCGTCCTGGGTGCGCACTTCGGTGATCTGCCGCGCCGGCACCGCCCGCAGGTACGACATGCCGTCGACGCGGTTCGTGCTCAGGACCGGGAAGAGCTCGCCGCTGCGCGTCAGCTCGTCGCACATGCCCGTGACGCGCAGCGCCATGCGGTTCTTCGGATGCGCCCAGAAGCGCCTGACCCACGCCTCGACCCACGGCGTCGCGCTGCGCACCTCGATGCCCGCCCCGACGACGTAGTCGCTGGTCAGGCCCACGATCCGCCGCGCGAGCGCATTCACGCGCCAGGCCTCGAGCGCGTCGGCCAGCGTCTCCTGGCGCTCTCCGAAGGGCGCATCGGCCGGTCCCGCCGCGCGGTCGAAGAGCAGCGTCCACGCCGCGTCGTTCTGCTTGAGCGCCAGGGCTACCCGCCGCTCGATCGCCGGCCCTGCCAGCTTCTCCACCAACCGATCGAACATCGCATCCTCCTTTTGATTGAGACGCTCGGGGCGCAACCCGTCCTTACGCTTAGCCGTTAGAACGTCTCCCGTCTCTGAGTAGCCCTGGTAGTCACGGAGCCTCCCCCGCGATAGACGGTCCACTCATGGTCGTCGAGCTCCGCGACGAGCGCCGCGGCGACGAGGCGGTCGTCGTGGATCAGCTCGCCGGTCTCCGGGTCGCGCGTGCCGTTGGGCACGCCCCAGCGCAGACGGCGGTCGATGGCACCTTCGCCCTCCGGCACGCTGTACTGGCACCACTCGCACTCGCGCCAGAAGAGGCGCGCGTCGGCGTCGTCGTCCACGTAGTAGCCGAAACGGCCGGTCTCGACCACGGCCAGAAAGGCCGAGCCGAGCCGCGCCTTGGAGAGCGGCGAGAAGACGAACGGGACGACCCGGCCGCCAAAGGCCGCTGGCGAGGCCAGGAAGGAGACCAGCCCCTGCCCGACCCCTGTCGCATCGGCGACGATCGCGCGCGGCTGCCACGGCTCCAGAAAGGCCCGGATCTGGCTCAGCAGCCCCGTCGCGCGCGTCCCCTGCCAGGCGCGGGTCTGGACCACGCGATAGCGCGGCCGCCCGCAGAGCGGATCGTGCAGCCCGTCGAGGTCGACCGCGACGACGTGGCAGACGGTGTAGTCGTGGTGGCTGCCGTCATGCTCGCTCAGCCCATCCTCGCGCGCCGCCTCGTCCTCGCCGCCGAC
>JBBSGA010000053.1:0-24298 GCA_038254585.1 Chloroflexales bacterium
CTCGATCCGCAGATCGTGGCGCTGCTTCCGGCGCAAGGCGAATGGAGCGAGCGCGATTACCTCTGGCTGACGAACAGTACAAATCGGCTGGTCGAGCTTACCGGCGGCTGTATCGAGGTGCTCTCCATGCCGGCTGAAAGGCATCAGGCGATCTCGCGCTACCTCTTCCTCGCCCTGCTGGCCTTGATGCAGCGCATCCATGGAGAGGTTTTTTATGCGCCTCTGTGCCTCCGTATAGGGCCGCGCAAGTTCCGCGAGCCGGATCTCCTCCTGCTGCGGTCACCGGATGATCCCCGGCGAGGGAACGAGTATTGGGAGGGCGCGGACCTGGTTGTCGAGATCGTCAGCCCGGACGATCCTGGCCGAGATTACGTGGCAAAGCGCGCGGACTATGCGGAGGCCAGGGTTCCCGAATACTGGATCGTCGATCCCCAGGCCGAAACGATCACCGTGCTCAAGCTGAGTGAAAGCGCGTATGTTGAGCAGGGGATCTTCCGCCGCGGCGCCAAGGCGACCTCGGCCCTCTTCCCCGATTTCGAGGTCGACGTCGACGCGGTGTTCTCGGGCACTACCTGATCCCATGCTGGCGGAGGATGACGACTATCGAGGGCACGCGATGCCGTCCTCCATGCCGCATCATGCGGACCGTTCTACTTCTGCCGCTCCGGCCCCGGCTGGCCGGAGGTTCCCGTGATTGACGCGTACTCGACCCTGCTTACAATGCAGACCACGACTCGGGAGACAATTCGTATCATCTCAGCACGAAAGGCCAATACGTATGAGCGCAAACAGTATGAAGCATACCTCGCGAACCGACTGGGACCGTCTTAACCAGATGGCGGATGAGGAGATCGACTACTCAGACATCCCGCCTTTGACGGATGAGTTCTTTGCCCGTGCCAAACTCATCCTGCCGAATGCCGTTGAGATCGAGCCTGATGTACTGGAGTGGTTTAAAAACTATAGTGGCAAACGTTAAGGAAGAGGATATGATGCCAACGATGTTCAGGAGTACACTTCCTCGCCAAGGAGTCGTCAGCTTGGTAGAGGGTCCCATGACAGAGCACCTTGATGCCAGCTGGAGCGTGCGTGAGTTCGACGGCTTGAACTTGGGTGATGCGCACCTAAATCGGCGCTTGCTGACCCTGGCGGAAGCGTTTGGCGCCCATCCCCAAGCTCCGATCAATCAAGCTAGCGCCGATTGGCAGGATACCAATTGCCAAGGTGCGGATAGAACGATTGTAGCATGGGTGAGAAGCAAAAGCCCGGGCCGCTGCGGGTCAGGGCGTGGCAACTGGAGCCATGTTGGGCGGCTCATGCTATGCTACTAATTGTATAGCCCAGCAACAGACTGGACTGATGCTAGCCGGGATGTCGTTCCAGTGGCGATCGATCGCCCACCAGCCAGATGTGTCCGAATGGGTCTTTGAACCCGCCCTGCCGATGAGTTCCCCATGGCATCTGGTGGTTCTTGACAGGGTCAAAATCACCATCTGCACCCGCTTCCACGGCATGTGCGATAAATGTGTCCGGATCATCGCAGAACACTTCAACTCGTGTGGAGGTGATCCCAAGCTTTGTGGGACTTTCCCACCCGTTGTTGTGCGGTTCTCCTAGGAAAAACGGCGCACCGGCAATCTCTAAACCCGCTACGCCGCCCAAATCCCACAAGATAATCGCACCGAGTGCACATTTGTACCACTCAACGGCGGTCGGCGTATCGGCGACCGCCAGCATCACAGATATGATCGTGCCCTGCACAACAGTCTCCTTTCATTGCCTGCACGCCCAGGAGTTGATGCATCGTCAAATCCGCTCTCACTCGAACAAGTGTGCTGCGGATGCGATTATAGTGGCGTAATCAGGCATTGTCAATACACGTTGTTTCATCACGTAGGGCGTTCAGCCGCCCAACCCGAAGGTATGGGTAACAGTTAGGAGGCAGGAGGCCATGGCTCGGCGAACCAAACGTCCACCTGTCACTCGCACACTCCAACTCGAGCCAGTTTCCCGCACCTGTTCGAACTGCGGTGGCTCGCTCTGGGCTCCTGTACGAGTGGTCAGGAGAAGCACTTCGTCCGAGCAGTGTCGAAGCGTGGCGCAAGTTACGCCAGGAACTGGAAGTGCGGCATGAAGCGCGTCGAGCTTCACAGGTTCAGAAAAGACCCTGACTCCTACCTTGCTCATCTCGAAGCACAGCTCCTTCCGTAATGTTTGCTACTGTAGGCTAGAGTCTATAGTGGCAAACCTTAAGGAGCGCACCGGGGCAGCAACACATCGTAGATGGCGATCATCCTCATGCTCCTCATTTTATGCGTGATGACAATTGAGGGAGAGACGCATCACTGCAATCGCCGCCTGATCATGGCAGAAAAGCCAGCTGGAAACCTGTGCGCCGTGTCTCCGACGGCGAGATGAAGCGATGTTTAGGTGCGATGCAGCCCAAGCAGCGCATCTCTCCTTAAGGTTTGCCACTATAGTTTAAAAAACTGGGACGTGATTATCCGGCTCGTATTAACGAGGTGCTTCGACAGTACATCGAGCTTCAGGAGCATTGAGCTCTGCTGCATGGCGATTCACGTTCTACATTTGACATTGACCCTGACTGGCGCACAGAGCTGACAGAGATTGTGCGTCCACGGCTCGGCGAAGACGTAATCTGTTTCTTGCTGGCTCCAGTTTTTGGAGCCGGGAGCACCATCGGGCCACAGTGATATCACATCCGGCACAATATCCTCCATATCATCCGGCGCAGCATACGAGGGGCGTCAGCCGACTGCATTATAAGGGCTGATCCCCGACGAGGCTTTGGCCGATCTGAGCTAGCCGTTGGCCGGCGAGCTGGTGGCCGTGGAGGAAGGTGCTGGGGCAGGCGAGCTCCCCGCGCCACCGCCACCCAACAAAAAAAGCCATGACCAAGACGCTGTTCGGTACTCTTGCCAGAGCTGCCTACGAGCTTCTTAGTCATGGTCCGCCACAGTTAAAGCTCTTTCGGTGCCCCGTGTGGAGTTACCTACTCGGTCCCTTAACCATGTCTACCACTATCTTACACCCGCTTCCCCAAGAGTCAATGATCTGGTGTGTGGACCAGTCAAGCAGGTTGGGCAGCTTGCCCGGTGCGCTGCTACCTCCGCGCATTCACCCCTGCCCCCACCCGAGATCACCCACGGGCGGTATCCAAAGATACCGCCCGTGGGTGGTGGATGCTCTCACGCCGCGTCGCGCTTTATCATGTCGCGTAGGCCAAACCCTTGCTTACGGCAGGCTGGTAACCAGCTGCCCGAATTCCTCCTCCGTGAAGGCACGCAACGTCTCGGTGCGCACGTTGCCGAGCGCCCCCAGCGCGAGCGTGAGCTTCGCGACCGTTTCGTCGTCGGGCGCTTCAAACACGCTGACCAAATCGTACTCGCCCATGGTGAGGTAGTTGGCTTTCAATTCCGCACCCATGGACTGCATGTGTTGCCTGAAGGCCGCGACCCGGTTGGGACTTTCCTTGACGTTCCGGATGCCCTGGTCCGTATAGCGGTAGAGGGCAATGTAGCTGGACATTACACCATCTCCTTTCAGAGGCAGCGCAACGGCAGGTAGATAGCGTGAGGACAAGGTGCCGACGACTCCAGTATAGTCCTGCGGTCAATGAGACGGCTGGGCTCGCGTGTCCCCGGCGGCACAGCATGTTCAGGACAGAGGGAAGCTCAGCCTTCCCGCGTATGCCCCCGCTCCTGAACCCCAGCCTCGTTGACCGCCGTAGGACTGCGATGGCGCGCTGCTGCATCGAGGGCAGAGCCTCCAGAAGAACATGGAGCGGGAGGACTACGGACTGTCGGTCAAGGTCGCGGAGCTCTCGAAGGAAGACAACCTGCAACTCGCGCAGGCGGCGCAGGCGATCGTGGCGGCCTTCGGGTCGCTGCACGATAAGGGGCTCAACCCGGATCAGGGGCTGGTGGATCTGAGCTAGCCGTTGGCCGGCGGGCTGGTGGACGTGGAGCAGGTGTTGGGGCGGGCGCGGGGTCGGGATAAGTACGATCAGGCGCCTCCAGGCTTCGGCCGCCAAGTACCCCAGCGAGCACAGCCGTATCATTGACTCGGGCGCTATCATAGAGTCTAGGGATTACTCCCGACGCGCTCCATCATCCCGCGCTGCTTATCCTTAGCTGAGGAGGTCGGTTATGGCTGCCGTTCCACAGTGGCACGCCACAGGGGACTGGTTCGATGTCTGTAGCTGCAACATTCCCTGTCCTTGCGAGTTTGCCCAGCCGCCCACCAACAATGTCTGCGATGGCGCGCTTGCATGGCGCATTCGGGAAGGAACCTACGCCGATGTGCCCCTCGACGGTCTGAGCGTGCTGGCGCTCGGGCATATCGAAGGCGGCAACATCTGGACCGGCGAGGCCAAAGTCGCCATGGGCCTCTTCTTGGACGAGCGCGCGGACGAGCGCCAGCGCGAGGCCTTGCAGATGATCTTCGGCGGCCAGGCTGGCGGCTGGCCGGCCGGCTTTGCGCAGCTGATCACGGATCTGCGCGGCGTCGAGACCGCGCAGATCACCTTCGAGCTCGCTGACGCGACCTGGCCTACTGGCGCGTCGCGGTCCCGGGCAAAGTGGAGGCCGGCGCCGAGGCCCTCAGTGGACCGACGACACCGCCGGGCAAGCGGGTTCAAACGCTCAACCCGCCGGGGAGCGAGGTGGGTCCGGGCCAGGTTGCTACGTGGGGCAAGGCCACTGCGTCCCACGGCGATGCCTTCGGCCTCCGGTTCGATTTCGTCGGCAAGTCGAGCAAGCATATCCCCTTCGACTGGAGTGGTCCGGGCGAGACGAGCTAGAGAACGCGGCTCTTAACCCCAGGCCGCTCTGGCGCTCGGCCGGGGAGTGCTATCAAGGAGGTCATGTGGAACAGTCGCACGCGGCGACACCTACCGTCACCTGGTGGAGGCGCGAAAATCTGGTGGCGGGGGTGGCCCTCGTGGTGCTCGCGGCCGCTGCCTGGGCGTATACGCTCTCCTACGTAGGTGCGATGGAGAGCATGGCGCCGAGTGCCGGCGACATGGGGACCATGAGCATCCCTGAGCCGGCCGGCCTGATAGCGCAGCTCGGGAGCTTGGCCGTTTTTCTCGTCGGGTGGGCGGTCATGATGGTGGCCATGATGCTCCCCGCCGCCCTGCCGCTGATCCTCCTCTACCGCACCGTCGCCCGCAAGCGGCTGCCGCCGGGTGCGGTCCCGCTTGGCATCGGGGCGCTGCTCGCAGGATACGTCGGGGTCTGGACCGTGGCCGGATTGCCCGTCTATGCCTATAACCGGCTCGCCGAGACCGCCGGTGGCATCATGGCTATCGTGCCTGCGCTCCTGCTGATTGCCGGCGGCGTCTACCAGTTCACTGCTCTGAAGCACGGCTGCCACATGCGCTGTAGCAACCCACTCTTCTTCCTGATGAACAAGTGGCGGTCGGGCATCCGCGGCGCACTTCGCTTGGGCGTGCTACACGGCGTCGATTGTCTCGGCTGCTGTGTGGGCCTGATGCTGGCGTTGGTGGCGCTGGGGATGATGCAGGTAGCTTGGATGCTCACCGCTGCCGTCATCATCTTCGTCGAAAAGACCGCCCCCGGCGGCCATCGCGTTGCGCGTCCTTTGGGTCTCGTGATGGTTGTGGGAGGCGTCGTGCTTCTGGCGATAGCTCTGCTCGGCGGCGGGGGACGCCCGCCGATGTAGTCCGATGGTAGAGAAAGGGGTGAAGGGATTGGGATCGTGTGATCTCGTGCGCATATGTGAAAGGAGCTCGTCCATGGCAACCGCAACGGTACCGAAATGGCATCTGACAGGGACACTCGTGCAGGCCTGTAACTGCGACTGGGGGTGTCCGTGCGACTTCAATTCCCCGCCCTCGCGCGGATACTGCCACGGAACGTGGACGTGGCACATCGAAGATGGGAGCTTCGGGGAGGTCAAGCTGGATGGGCTCCACTTCGCCGCGGCCTGCAAATGGCCCGGCCAGATTCACGAAGGCAATGGCGAAGCCCAACCTATCCTGGATACGCAGGCGCGTCCCGAACAGATTCAGGCCATCGGTACGCTCCTCAGCGGGCAGGCAGGTGGGCCGTGGGGCATCATCGCCACCACGCTCACGACCGTGCACGAGCCGAAAGTGGTGCCTTGGGATGTGACGATCGACGGCGCAGAAACGAGGATTACCGCGGGTGACGTGCTGGCGATGCAGCTAACGCCGATGAGGAACCCGGTCACGGGTGAGGTCCATGAGGCGAGCGTCGTCCTGCCAAAGGGGTTCACCTCCAAGGAGCTCCACCACGCCACCACCTCGGAGTTCGCGGTCCGCAGCGACGTTTCCTACGACTACACTGGCAAGGATTCGGCCTGGGGTAAGTTCGACTACAGCGGCCCGAATTAGGGGCGCGGCTGGTACCGCACGTGCGCGCAATGCGCTGCGGTATCCCTACGAGGTCGCCGGCATGGTCCTCGTCGATGCCGGCGACCTCGACCAGCTCGAGCCGAAGCGCTGTTCCCGCCGGGAGTAATGGAGGAGGATGCGGGAGTGAGCGTAAGCATCTGAGAGGGCAAGGCAATCGGCGCGCAGGCTGACCTTACTCCACGCGCGAGTCAGATCCTCCGCGAGCTCGGTTTACCCGCCGCGTCCCTCGAGCCGGTCGAGAGCTACTCAAGCGCAGTCTGGCTGAGCGGCGACTATGTGCTGCATTACCACACCTTCGGGCCACTGGGTCGCCTCGAGCACGAGGCCCGCGTTGCGACACGATTGGCACCGGAAGCCCTCTATCCCGAAGTAGTTGCAGTTGGGCGCGACGGCGAGCACGCTTGGCTTGTGACCAGACGCGTTCCCGGGATCGTGTTGAGTGCGGCGTGGCCGTGGTTGACACCAGATGAGCGGCGCGACGCGGTCCATCAGGCCGCCGCGGCACTCCGAGCAGTGCATCGCTCGCCTGCTCAGGATCTTGTCCCCCCGTGCTTGCTGCATGGTGCGCCGGTCTTGTCGCGCCCGGCCCTCGCCGCGTGGTTGCGAACGCTCGGGCTTCCGCCCGCTTACGAGCGGCTGCTTTCCGCCGCCGACGTCCCGTCGGTGATGGCGCACGGCGACTTCCACTTCAACCAGATCCTCTGGCACCACGGCCGCGTCACGGCGCTGCTCGATCTCGAGATGTCGCATGTCGAGGCGCCGGATTGGGATCTGGGGCCTTTCCTGACCGCCTGTCTCGATCCGCCCCAGATGGTGCCGGAGCGTCTGGGAGGCACCTCCAGACCCGAGGACTATCGCGATGCTCCCAGGTGGCTGTGGGAGGCGTATCCGGAGATGTTCGCGTCTGCATCGCTCGTCGATCGCCTGGCGCTGTATGCGGCGGTGTTACGCTCCACGGAGCTGAGCGCGGACCCCCGCCGCTGCAAGGAGATTCTCGACGCGGCACTTGCGTGGGCACGTGCCCTCGAGCCACTGCTGCCGTGATGTCATTGCAGAGCCTTGTGGTACCGCGGCTTCGGCCAGGCGTAAGGGTGACTCTCATCTCGTCCTGGTTATCAGCGACTTGATCAGGGACGAAGCTCTGCCCAACGCGCACTCGGAGCATCGAGCAGGAAGCGCATGATATCGAGGACGTAGCCGAGGGGCCTCTCACCCCATGAGTGTCGAGGCCGAGGTCCGCTGCGCATATTGAGCAGCGCGAAGTGCAGATGGATCAGCAGGATGCGTGCTTCGACGGTCTCGTCGTCAGGAAGCGCTGCGAGCTCGCGATAGCCCGCCAGAACATCCGGTACAGCACGCAGCGGCATTCCGGAAAAGTCTAGCGCCGGGTCACCCCAGCCACAACCGCCCCAATCGATAATCGCGAGGTAGTCGAGCGAGCCTGGACGGACCAGAATGTTCGTCGCTTGCGTATCGCCGTGCAGAAAGTGCTCGGCACGTGGCGTCTGGAGCATGGGCGCCAATCGATCGAGCCACTGACCGAGCCAGCGTGCCTCGACGACCGAGAAATACCCGTCGGCTGCAAGTTGCTCAGGGAGTGGTCGCGGGTCACCCTGCGGGAGGTTTGGTACGCCGAGTTGGCCGGCCGGGCCGTCCGGGCTCACCCCCGCATGCAACCGGGCGAGCTCGCGCCCGAGCGCGCGATAGACCACGGGCGTTGTCGCGGGGTCCAGTCCAAACTGCTCGAGCGGTTCGCCATGGACCCGCTCGTACACGGCATAGGGCACCGGCAGCAGCGTGAGCGAGTCGTCGAAGGCAACGAGGCGTGGTGTTGCTACCCCGGCTGCTCGTGCTGCGGGTACGGCGACGGCCTCTTTCCTGATCGCCGCGACAAACCAGGGGTCGTTTCGTGGCACACGGAGGATCAAATCGTCGCCCAGGAGGTAGATGGCGTTGAACACACCGATCGAGGGCAACCGCGCGAACGCGCCCACCCGAAAGTGATGCTGTTGCGCGATCATCCGGAGGGTATCCTCTGCTATCTCAGGGAAATCGGGCAGCTGCACAGGTCTCACTTCCTAAACTGAAGCGTCGATGAAAAGTACATGGCCATCGGGTATGCTCTCCGCCGTGGTCGGATCGACGGCAGGAGTGCGGGCATGGCCGACTTGTGCGCCTGTCCGATGCGCCCTTCGTGCTCATCGGACGACGCGTAGCCAGAGGTTCGTCGCTCGCGGCGCCTGGGTCAGGCTGAGGCGTTCGAGCTTGACGTTGGTCCCGCCCGGGCGGTCGAAGAGCCGGACGCCGTCGCCGAGCAGGACGGGCGCAATGCACACGAGGATCTCGTCGAGCACACCCGCGTCGAGGCACTGCCGGGCAACCTCGGCGCCGAGGATGTTGACGTACTTGTCGCCCGCGGCGGCCTTGGCCGCGGCGAGGCCGCTGTCGAGGTCGCCGACGAAGGTGACACCCGGCACCGGCATGTGGGGGGCATGGTGGGTCAGCACGAACTGTGGCCCGGTCCACGCCCCACCAAACGGCTTGCCTTCCTCGGTCGTGCCCTTGTGCGGATCGTCGCCGCGGAAGGTGCGGTTACCGACGAGAAGCGCGCCGATCTGGCCGATAAGCTCGTCCACCGTTGGGTTGGGCCCGAGATACTCGGTCAACCAGGACATGTCACCACCTGGGCCGGCGATGAAGCCGTCCAGCGACATCGTGGCCGAATACAGCAGCTTACCCATGATCTACCTCCATCGCGATCAATGTTAGTTACTCTCTGTTGAGACGGCGGACCGCACAGAAGCGCATCGATCCACAGCACGGCGAAGAGCATACCCGACGGCCACGTAATTTTCATCGGCGCTTCCGTTTAGACGTGGTTCAATTCAGCTCGGCCTCGCCGCGTCTGAAACTCACCGAGCTTATGCGGCTCACTCTACACCTTAACTCGCGATCCGGCTCTCGTGGCCAACGATACGGGCCGGCCGTAGCGTCGGGCGCGGATGTGGATGGGGTACCGGGTCGGCATAAGATCGATAGGCATGCCGCAGGCCAACGAACGCAAGCTGCGGCGTTCGTGGGGCTGCGCTACTACCGTTTCGCCCGTGAGCAGGTGGACGTGGAGGAGGGAGCCGGCGCGCGCGGAAGTGACGGTGAGGCGGAGCATGGGTGGGGAAGCAACTTACTCCTCCGCCGCAGCCAGGGCGGCCGCAACAACGCGCGGACTTAGGCGAAACCCGGCTCGGCTCAAGGCGTCGAGGATGGGCTTAATTGCCGGCAGCAGCCCCTGGTCTTTCGCATCGACTAGGACGCCGGCCAGGCCCGTCACATGGAGGCCGAGTCGCCGCGCCTCGCGGCGACCAATCGCCTCGTCGATGAGGAGCAGATCTGCATCGATTTCAGTTGCGAGCACAATCGCTTCAGCCTCACCCGGGTCGATCAGCTGTGTGAGCGCATCGACAAGCATGCGGTTAGTGGCGGCACGCGTCTCGATCCACGCTGCCGCGCCGACCTCGACTGCACCTGGCTTGCCCGCACCACGGATGACGACGTCTTGAAAAACCTCGGCTGGTATAAGCACCGTCCCATAGAGATAGCGCAGCAGCGGCAGCTGATCGACCTTGGCAAGCCCGATCAGCGCCGACGAGTCGCTAACAACGATCATGGCTGTTCTGCGCGCTCAACATTGCGGATATAGAGCTAGCGCGTCGAGTGCGCATGGGCAGGATCCGGCAGGCCGTTCACACCGTGATCGTGCCGCCGTCGCATCGCGCGCAGCGTCTTAACATCTTCTTCGAGCGCCTCGACATCGTAGTGCATGGCGAGCCCACGGCTGGCCAACAACTCCATAAACTCGCCCTGATACATGCCGGCCAGGCGGCTCGCATAGCCGAGTGTCAGCCGCTCTTGCTCGAAGAGCAGCAATGCGACCTCTTGCAGCAACTCCTCCTCGGTCAATTGAGCTGCTCGGAGGATGTCATCCGGGATCACAAGGTTCATGGCCGTCTCCATCACGTACCGATCCGCCAGCATTGTACGGCGATGGCGGCGCGCGCGCTACTATCGCTGAATCACGCTTCGTCGGGAGCTCGTAGATGTCGCGGCGGTGCTGGAGCGCGCCGGTGAGCGGGTTAGGCCGGAACCACCAAACATTGAAAGCCCGCCTGCTCGCAGTGATAGTCGGAGGTAAAGCCCTGCACGCTGTGCGGCGGTGTCCACAGAGATGGCGAGCATCGCGTCACTCGTTCTTGGACGTACCGTGGAAGTAATGGTCATGCTGGTTGCCACACTCGAGCGTTTTTTTCAGGCCGCTGCACTGAAGCAACGCTCTCCGTAGCAGACGAGCATGGCTGTGTCAACCATGCGGCCTTCCGGACGCTGCACAACAAGGGGCTAATTCCAGATGAGGCGCTCGTGGACCCGAGCTACCCGCTGGCGAGGTCGTGGGGCGGGCGCGGGGGGGACAGGCCGGGCGCTCCTGCCTTGTGATGTGACCCGGGACTCACGACTTTAGTCGGGGCGATCGCCAGTGGGAAACAATCAGGGCCGGAGAACGCACAAGCCTTTCCGCGGTCGTCGATTATAAGACATCCGGACGCTTGTTCTGGTATGATGGTCCGACTGGTAAGCATACAGGAGCAGCCCCAACGATGGATATGAAACTTGAGCTTGTACCGATACCGGTTGCCGATATCGATCGCGCCATCGCTTTCTACGTTGAAAAGCTCGGATTCAATCTCGACCATGATACGCGGCCGAACGACACCATCAGAATCGTCCAGCTAACGCCGCCCGGTTCGGCTTGCTCGATCGTCCTGAGCACCGGTCTGCCCGGCATTGATATGCCGGTGGGGTCGCAGCGGGGTATCCACCTGGTCGTAGGAGATGCCGCGAAGGTGGGCGAGATGCTCGCCGGCCGGGGCGTTGCCGTCAGCGACGTTGACGACATGGGGGGCGTTAAGTATGTGCACTTCAGCGACCCCGACGGCAACACGTGGGCGTTGCAGGAGATGCCGTGGAGATCCGGCGAATTCACCTGAGGCGTTGATGCTGTACAACCGCATTGCCAGATGCAAGCGTCAAGATTTCAGTTGGGATGGCGGGTAATGAGATCTATAACCATCACGGCCTTCGCCACTCTGCACGACAACGGCCGCATCCCCGACGCGGCACTCGTCGACCTGAGCTAGCAGTTTGCCGGCGAGCTCGTGAACGTGGAGGCGGTGCCGGGGCGGGCGCGGGGTGGATCGGCAGAAGCCGACCGGCCGATGCTCTAGGGCGTGTTCTCAAAGTACCTGGTACGCTTCTGCCATGAACAGAGGCGACCTGACGAACGAACAATGGGAGCGACTGCAGCCACACCTGCCACCACAAAAGCCGGCAACCGGCCGGCCTGGCGGCGATCAGCGCCGTCTCCTGAACGGGGCATCCTGGGGGTGCTCCGCACTGGTGCGCCCTGGCGCGACCTGCCCGAGCGGTATGGCCCCTGGCAGACCGTGGCCAATCGCTTCTACCGCTGGCGCACAGCCGGCGTCTGGGACCGCATCTTGGCGGCCCTGCAACAACAGGCCGATGCCCAGCAACCAGATCGATTGGGAGGTGCATTTCGTCGACGGCACTCACATTCGCGCCCATCAGCATGCTGCGGGCGCAAAAAAGGGGACCCAGAGAACGAAGCCCTAGGCCGCAGCCGCGGTGGCTTCGGGACCAAAGTGCATGTCCGGGCCGAGGGGCACGGCAAGCCGATGACCTTCGTCCTCACGCCGGGCCAGCGCCACGAACTGGCGGTGTTGCCCCAACTGATGGAGCAGGGGGTCGTGCGGCGCCGCGGGCGCGGACGGCCGAAGCTGCGACCGAAGCGCGTGATCGGGGACAAAGGGTATCGCAGTCGCACCATGCGCCAGTATCTCCGTCGTCGCGGGATCCGCTATACGCTCCCGCGGAAATCGAATGAACGTCGGACACGACCGTTCGACAAGATGTTGTACCGGGAACGCAACCGGGTCGAGCGGCTGATCAACCGCCTGAAGCAATTTCGGCGGGTCGCGACGCGCTACGAGAAGCGGTCCGCGAACTACCAGGCCATGCTCACGCTCGCTGCGATCCTCCTATGGCTATAGCTTGAGAACATACCTTGGAGTACAATACTCCGGTAAATCGTTTTAGCCCGAAGGATGTCATCAAAATTATCAAAGAAGGAATTACCAAAGGAGGTAAATATATGAGTTCCTATGTGCTTGGTTTTCAGGACATTGACAAAACAAAAATCATGGTTGTTGGGGGTAAAGGCGCGAACCTGGGGGAACTTTCCAGGATTGAAGGAATACGCGTACCAGATGGCTTTTGTATTTCTACTGAAGCCTTTAAAAGAATCATTGGGGAAACGTCGTCGATTAACGAATTACTTGATCAGTTATCGCTTCTAAAGGTGGAAGACCGGGATACAATCGGTGCACTTAGCGGTGAGATTCGCAGGGTCATCGAAGGGATAGCTATCCCTGACGACATAAATGAAGCGATCTCCCGCTTCCTCGCCAGGCTTGGTGAAACGAATGCCTATGCAGTACGATCCAGCGCAACGGCAGAGGATTTACCGACGGCATCCTTTGCCGGCCAGCAGGATACGTATCTGAACATCATCGGAAGGGAAGCCATCCTACAGCATATCAGCAAGTGCTGGGCATCGCCCTTTACCGAGAGAGCAGTGATTTACCGCCTTCAAAACGGCTTCGACCACCGCAAAGTCAGCCTGTCTGTCGTTGTGCAGAAGATGGTCTTCCCGCAGGCGGCAGGAATTTTGTTTACTGCCGATCCCGTCACCGCTAACAGGAAGGTGGTATCCATTGATGCCAGCTTCGGCCTTGGTGAGGCCCTCGTCTCCGGCCTGGTGAATGCTGATAACTATAAAGTGCGTAACGGCAAGGTTATCGATAAGAAGGTATCGACCAAGAAGCTGGCTATTTATGCCTTGAAGGATGGCGGCACGCAAGAACAGGAGATTGAGCCTGAGCAGCAGAACCGGCAAGCGCTGACGGATGAGCAGATTGTGCAGCTTGCGCGCATGGGCCGCAAGATCGAAGAACATTTCGGCCGCCCCCAGGACATTGAATGGTCTTTGGTTGATGATACATTTTATATTGTCCAGAGTCGGCCAATCACCACGTTATACCCAATCCCTGAAGCGAACGATCAGGAAAATCGCGTCTATATCTCGGTCAGTCACCAACAAATGATGACCGACGCCATGAAACCATTGGGATTGTCTTTTTTCCTGTTAGTGACTCCTGCACCCATGCGTAAAGCCGGAGGAAGGTTGTTTGTTGATGTTACAAATAATCTGGCCTCACCTGACAGCCGACACATGTTAATAAATGTCATGGGACAACACCATCCGCTCATAAAAGATGCACTCACGACCATCGTAGAGCGAGACGATTTTATCAAACTGTCCCCTGGTGATACAAAAGAACCGGGTCCGGGGAACAGTAGTCGCAGTGTTTTGCCTGCGGCCTCTCCAGCACCAATCGAAAACGATCCGACAATCGTTGCCGAGTTGATTAGGAGCACTCAAACATCGATAGCGGAGGCAAAACGAAACATCCAAACGAAATCAGGATCGGAGGTCTTTGATTTCATCCTGGAAGATATCCAGCAGTTAAGGAAGATTTTGTTTAACCCACGCAGTTCGCAGGTGTTTATGGCTGCGATGGATGCTTCAGCGTGGATCAATGAAAACATCAACACATGGTTGGGTGAGGAAAACGTCGCAGATACGCTTTCTCAATCTGTACCAAACAACATTACGTCGGAGATGGGCCTGGCGCTAATGGATGTCGCGGATGTGATCCGTCCTTATCCGGAGGTTGTTGATTACCTACAACACGTAAAAGATGACAACTTCCTGGATGAGCTGGTTAAGTTTGATGGTGGGCAGGAAGCCCAGGACGCCATCTATGCGTTTCTTAACAAATACGGCATGCGATGTGTTGGGGAAATCGACATTACCAAAACCCGTTGGAGCGAAAAACCAACGATCCTTCTCCCCATGATTCTCAGTAACATCAAGAACTTTGAGCCGCAGGCCAGCCAGCGGAAATTTGAGCAAGGGCGCCTGGAAGCTTTGCAAAAAGAACAGGAGGTATTAGAGCGATTGAGGCAACTACCGGATGGTGACCAAAAGGCCACCGAAACGAAACGAAAGATCGACTTGGTCCGGAATTTCATCGGCTATCGTGAATATCCAAAGTACGGCATGATTAGTCGCTACTTCGTTTATAAGCAGGCTTTAATGAAAGAAGCCGAACGACTCGTACATGCCAACGTTATTCATGAGAAAGAGGATATTTACTACCTCACTTTTGAAGAACTTCACGAGGTCGTACGCACACATACACTGGATTACCAGCTCGTCAGCACACGACAAGATGAGTACAAGGTATACGAAAAACTAACTCCGCCACTTATTATGACGTCGGATGGTGAAATCATTGCGGGTAAGTACAAACGAGAGAATCTCCCAGCCGACACGATTGTAGGTATGGCGGTTTCTTCCGGAGTTGTCGAGGGACGAGCACGTGTCATCTTAAGGGTGGAAGATGCTGAGCTGGAGGATGGAGATATATTAGTCACCTCCTTTACTGACCCGAGCTGGACACCATGGTTTGTATCCATCAAAGGCCTGGTCACCGAAGTTGGTGGACCGATGACCCATGGAGCAGTTATCGCACGTGAATATGGCTTACCGGCAGTTGTCGGAGTGGATAATGCTACCAAACTGATAAAAGATGGACAACGCATTCGTGTGCATGGAACAGAAGGGTATGTAGAAATCCTATAATGGGGAAAAGGAAAAAGTAATTACATGAGACAATTTCATAATGTTGTCAATAGCTAAAGATCATATATAAGACACACATATACATGTTTCAATCAAATTAATGACGCAGAGTATCTTCTGACTTCGGGCTGGTCGAAAGATCCTCTCCGGTGGCGCGGCGGTTCCCACACGCGGATATGCGATCGTGTACCGAAGGACCAGGCCGTGATACCTTGTCGGCAGACGATCCCGGTCGCGTGCCGGATGTGCGCGATCGGGAGGTGAAGTCATGCGCGTTGCTGCAGCGCAAGTGGCCTCTGTCTGGCTCGACCCAACGGCCACAGCCAACAAGGTTGTCGGGCTGCTGGGGCAGGCCAACAAGCAGAGCGTCGATCTGATCGTATTTCCGGAGACGTTCCTCAGCGGGTATCCCTTCTGGGTCATGCTTGGTGGGGGTGGCCGGTTTGGCGATCCCGAGCACGCGAGCCTACGCGGAGTACTTGGAGTCCGCGGTCGAGCTCGACGGGCCGGAACTGCGCCAGGTAACCGAAGCAGCACGCGATCTCCATGTCGTCGTCTTTCTAGGCGTGAGCGAGCGCGGCCGCGGGCCAGGGCGGGGAACTGTCTACTGTACGCAGGTGGCGATTGACCCGGAGCAGGGAATCGTCGGCGCTCATCGCAAGCTGAATCCAACTCACGCCGAGCGGCTCGTCTGGGGTCGTGGTGATGGTTACGGCCTCCGCACGCATCGCGTCGGACCGCTGCGTGTCGGTGGCTTGAGCTGCTGAGAGAACTGGATGCCCCTTGCCCGGCATGCGCTCTATGCGGATGGGGAGGAGCTACGCGTCGCTGCCTGGCCGGGATCCGCCGCCCAAACCCGGGATATCGCGCGCTTCATCGCGCTGGAAGGCCGGGTCTACGTGGTGCTGGCCAGCGGGCTAATCTCGGCCGATACCGTACCTCAGGACTTCCCTTTCTACCAGCTCATCAAGGACAAACCGGCAGGCTTTTACAACGGCGGCTCCTGCATCGTGGCGCCGGACGGGAGCTGGGTGGTCGAGCCCAAGCCTGGCGACGAAGGCCTGATCGTCGCCGAGGTTGACTCGGCCCGCGTAGCTGTCGCCCGGCACAGTTTCGATCCGACGGGTCACTATGCGCGGCCCGACGTATTTGAGGTGACCGTCGATCGGCGCCGGCAGGAGGCGGTTGTCTTTACGGACTGAGGGCCGGTGTTAGTACTCGTCGGTTTGCTGCACGCAAGCGGACACGCGGCTCGTGCCCGCTCAATGCGCCGTGATGGGCAACTTTGAAGACCCAGGCCCTCCCCGCAATCACGGTGGATCTATCGAGGACGGCTGTCCACCCTGTCTCAGGATCAGTTGTTCGCTCCAGGTCCGCGCTTAGGAGAATAGCGTGATGGCCGACCTGGCACCAGAGAGCAACGGATGCCTGATTGGGGCTCGGGCTGAGCAATCTCCGCTTCGGGGACCCTTCCTGCGGCCAAAGTTTGGCAAAATCGAGCGCGGCCAGGATGACAGTCGCATCTGACGGCGAGAGTGCATAGACGTCCGCGTCGAATTGCTGAGTGTCCATATCAATGGAGGCACGGTAAAGCCGCCGATTCTCTATTGCTCGTAGCGCGGCGCTAATACGTGCCGCCAGCTGCTTGCGCTCTTCCAACAGCTTAAAGACCTCGCTCAGCTCGTCCAACCCTGAACGCTCGGTTGTTCCAAGACCACGATAGAGCGCGACCAGCTTGAGAAATTCGGCCTTCTGCAGGGCAGACGATAGGGCAATTCGAGCTGAGGTACATTCTCTGAGAATCGTGCTGATACCCCGAATGTGATCGTCGTGCCAGTGGGAAGCCACTACGAGCTTGACTGCATTGGCAACATCCACGTCAAGTCCGCGGAGATACTGTAAAGCGGCAGGCCTCCTCGAACTCGGGTCCAGGCACGAGTCCACGATCAGCCAGTGCTGGCTACCGAGGTGGACGACGATAGCCTCTCCATAGCCCGGACCAAAGAGCGAAACCTCGAGCTCGGACGGATCAGGCGGATGCAAATGCTCTGCTTCCGCTTCAGCCCGCATCAAGTCGTCTGTGGTCCAACGTGGGAGGCGGCGAAAGCGCAGGATCGATGCTCGCATTCTCCCTGACGGACGGTCAAGGTAACCTACAGTCCAGTAGAAGATCGCGCCCGGTTGGATGAGACGACGATCGTCTTCGTCCACCTCTTCCAGATATATTTCTGCTTCCTGATCCGGACCTTCACCTTGGGTTACTATCAGCCGCGCAAGGAAGGTCTCCTTCAAGACGTCGAGAACGTGCCCTTCCCATTTTTGAAGATCCAGGAAGGACTCGCGGAGCGGCGGAGCAAACATCGGAAGCGGGCGATAACGGGCCAGATCGATGCGTATCGAAGTCGACGAACCGGTGCATTGTTCCGTCTGGGTCTGATCGGTATGTTCGCGATTCGGCCTCGTCGTCAAGGAATCAATCTCGCTCTTGCTCAACGGAGTGAGGTTCGCAGACCAACCCTGGCTCTTTGGGCTCGTGGAACCTCGTTGATAGATCGGGATTTGAGTGAAGGAAGGAGCGCGAGGCGCGTTCATTGGCGTTCTCCAACTGCAGCGATATGTTTGGCGATCCGGCGACCAGCCTCCATGGAAGTGGTCCAATGCTCATCCAAAATGCCACTGGCCCTTTGCGTACCCTGAGGCAAAGCGCTGCCGCATTCAATTGGTAGTGGTCGTTGATTGTGACGAAGATGCCGGGCTCCACTCGAACTGAAGGTTCTACATTCACCCGAATGAAGCCGGCATACCCATCAGGTCGCTGGCCTTCCATAATCAGACTGCGCATACCGGGCTGGTGTAGGATATCCGACCACTCGCTTTTGGGGGCAAGCCGGTGTCCGATATTGTGCCAGTACTCTTCTGATGGCAGCCAGTAATGAAACTCTTGATTGAGTCCTATGGCTGACACCGGCGTATGGCTGAGGAGGTCAAGGACTCCCATGACAAGGTCGCGAAGCCGCTCGTAAAAGGCCTCTTGCGTCGTAGTGGCTTGAAAGCGATCCCTGGTGCTGTTAATCTGGAGCCACTCTGCGCTGAATGCTGCTACTTCGGGGTGGATAACCTCGAGCTTGGCCGCATCAGCTTCTTGCTGGCGAACCAGATTATTCGCTGCAAACCAAGCGGGATGGTATATCGCCGGATTGAAGTTGCCGACGACCACAACTGTTGCTCCTTGGACCCGAATCTGGGGCGGCATGGCGATCGCGTCTCCCGCTACGCGTCAAGCAAAACAAACCGGCGATGGTAAGGCAGTCAAACAAGGAGTGCATAGCATAGCAAATCGACCCTCGCCGAGACGAGCAGCGCGTTCGCCGTGTACCCGGCCTCCCCCCAAGCTCCCTCTTCCGCTTCCTCGCCTGCAATACACCCGCCCTACAATCTGATGCCGGACGCCTCCTGCTGCGCCGCCGCGAGGATCGACTGCGTCGGCTCGTCCGCGGAGAGCGCCTTCTGCACGGCCGCGTCGACGATGTGCGACAGGTGCGGGAGCTGCTCGGAGCGGGGTAGGGTACGCGCTGTGGCGATCAGATCGGCCAGGCGGTGATAGAACGGGATCGCGGCGTTGACCTCCGGGTCCGACCAGGTCGAGAAGCGGCAGCCGATGCCGCCTTCCAGCGTCGTGAGCTTGTCCATCTCCGGCGTGCAGACGTGGCGCAGGAAGGCGTAGGCCTCGTCCGGGTGACGGCTGCCTGTGGCGAGTCCCAGCAGCCAGTAGACGATCAGCGAGGCACTGGCCCCCTCGTCGCCCGCGGGCAGATTCGCCACGGCGACCTTGCCCTTGACCGGGCAGCCCGGCTGCTCGCAGACCGCGGCGAAGCCGAACCAGTTCACCATCATCGCGACGCTGCCGGCGGCGAAGACCTCGCCGCTCTTGACCGAGTCGATCTGCTCCGGGTTGGGATAGCTCGCCGCGCGGTCGTTGACGATCGTGCGGTAGAAGTCGAGCGCGGCGGCGGCCTGGGGCGTGTCCAAGGCGACGGCGCCTGCCACATCCGTGAGCTCGCCGCCGCGACTCCAGAGCTGCAGGCAGAAGTCGTAGACAGTGTTATGTCCATCCGGGTAGCCGGCGAAGACGGTGCCGTAGAGGTTCTGATCGGGCCGCGTGAAGAAGCGCGCGACGTCGTAGAGCTGCGACCAGGTCCGCGGCACGTCGAGCGCGTAGCCGTAGCGCTCGCGGAAGGCACGCTGCTCAGCCTCGTCGGCGAAGAGGTCCGTGCGGTAGACGAAGCACTCCGGCCCGTCGTGATAGGGCGTGCCGTAGACGGCGTCGCCGATCTGCTGCGCGCCCAGCAGCGACGGCGACCAGCCCTCGGGATAGTCCGGCAGCGGCGCCGTGCGCATGTACGGACTGAGGTCGGCCAGCGCGCCCGCCGCGACCGCCTCGGCCAGCCAGTCAGTCGGCAGAAAGGCGACGTCCCACGTTCCGTCCTTCAGGCCGCCGCGCGTGAAGAGCGAGTCGCGGAGCGGGTTGAGGTCGAGCGACTCGAACTCGAGCGCGAGGCGGCAGCCGGTGGCCTGCTGGAAGCTCGCGTACTGCTTCTGGATCGCGCTCTCGAAGGGTCCGAACTTGCGAATGGCGATGCGCAACGCATTCTGGCTGCTCATAGGTCGAACTCCCGCATAATCTCGGCCGTGTGCTCGCCGATCGTGGGCGAGCCGACCTCGCTCGTCAGAAGGGCGCCGTCGACGCGGATCGGGCAGCGTGTCGTCTCCAGGCTCGCGCCGTTGGCGCGGCTGACGTGCTGCGTCATGTGCAGCGCCTGGAAGGCCGGGTGCTGCTCCAGCCGCGGCCAAGTCAGAACGTCGGAGCACCAGTAGTCGGCGGGCTCCAGCCGGCTCAGCCAGTACCCGGTCGTCTCGGTCTTCAAATGCTCCACCAGGATCGCCTTGATCTCGTCGCGCTTGGTGAACCACGTCTTCGGATCGGTGTAGTCGCGCAGCGGCGGGCAGTCAAGCAGGTCGCCCAGGCGGGTGACCGAGCCCATCGCCAGCGCGAGGAAGCCGTCCGCGGTGGCGTAGATCCCGTAGGGCGCGCCGAGGTAGGCGTGGGCGTTGTTGATCGTGCTGCGCTGCGGCAGCTTACCACCGTCGTTGAGGTAGGTCGTGAAGACCTCGAACTGGAAATCCATCGCCGACTCGAGCAGACTGACCTCTACCAGCCCGCCCTGCCCGGTGATGCCGCGGCGCACCAGGCAGGCCAGGATGCCCTGCGTGAGATGCGCGCCGGCGATCAGATCCGCGACCGCGAGGCCGAACGGCACCGGCGGCTGGTCGGCGTCGCCGTTGAGCCAGACCAGGCCCGAGAGCGACTGCACCAGCAGATCCTGCCCCGGCTTGTCGCGCCACGGCCCCGCCTGACCGTAGCCCGTGAGGGTAGCGTAGACCAGCCGCGGGTTGAGCTCCTGCACCGCGCGGTAGTCCAGCCCCAGCCGCTCGATCACGCCCGGCCGGAAGTTCTGGATCAGCACGTCGGCGCGCATCACCAGCCGCCTGACCCGCTCGAGATCCGTGGGGTCTTTGAGGTTCGCCGCGAAGCTCTGCTTATTGCGGTTGATCGAATGGAAGAGCGTGCTGTCGCCGTCGAGCTCGAGGTTCGATATGTAAAGCTGCCGGCAGAGGTCGCCCACGTCCGGGCGCTCGATCTTGATCACGCGCGCCCCAAGATCGGCCAGCCGCAGGGCGCTCGACGGCCCGGCCAGGAACTGGCTGAAATCGAGCACGAGCAGTCCGCTGAGTGGAAGGTTCGCTTGCATCATCCTCTCGACCTATTCCATATAGCGGCAGAGCCACCGATTGAAATCGGCGTCTGGTACACCAAACGCGCTGAAGCGCGTTGAGAGCTTGCACCCGGGTGGTAGCGGAGCCGGCAGCAGCGCGTTTCATAAGAGCGGGTACCGCAGGCCGAAGATTGAGCGCGTGATCGGGGGCGACACTGCTCAACGCGCTTCAGCGCGTTTCGAATATCAGACACCGATTTCAATCGGTCGGTCTCTCATTCGGCGGCGCTTCCTGCGACTCCCGGTACATCTCATTCAACCGCTCCAGCGCCGCGGCTGCGTCGCCCCCGTCGCGCAGGTACGCGTGCACCGCCGTCCCGGCACGCTCCTGGAAGTGCAGATAGCCGTCGTAGCGCGGGCGCAGGTACGCCTCGTCCAGCGTCTCCAGCGTCTGGAGGAAGAAGTTGCCGCACGCGGCGTTGATCTCGGGATCGAGCCAGGCGCGCCGGTCGCCCGGCTGGCCACCGCTGGCGAAATAGGTGCCGCGCTGGCAGGAGGAGCTCGCCACGTACTGTGCGTACTCGGCGGCAACCTCGGGATAGGCGCAGCTGCGCGAGATCGCCAGGCCCGTCCCGCCGAGCGTCGAGCGCAGGCGGATGCCGGCCGTCGAAAGTACGAGGCCCGCGAACTGGAGCGGCGTGCGGGCGTAGCCGGGACGCGCGTAGTTGGAGTAGCCGTAGGCGAAGGGGCAGTAAGCGATCGCGTCGCCCGCGACCATCGCCTCGTAGGTCGCGATCGGGTTGCGCGCGAAACACTCGGGCGCGCAGAGCGACACGAGCTCACGCAGCTGCTCCAGCGCCGCCACGCCCGCCTCGGGCGCGACCACCACCTCTGTCTCGCCAAAGGGGTCCTCGCCGAGACCGCCGCAGAGCATGTAGAAGTGCATCAGGCTGTCGACCGGGATCGCCGGCAGGGCGACCCGCCCGAGGCGCGCGAGATCCAGCAGCTCGGTCCAGGTAGCCGGCGCCGTGACCCCGGCATGTGCCAACAGATCCGGCCGGTAGGAGCTCACGGGCGCCGCGGCGTCGATCGCCAGCGCCCATTGGTGCGCGTGGCCATCGCTCGCGAAGATGTAGCTCGCATTCGACTTGCCGACGGCGTTGGCGGCTTGGTCCGCCAGGAACTCGGCGGGCAGATATTCGTCCAGTGGCAGCAGCACCGGGTGATGCGCCGCGAAGCCCACGAAGGGATGGTCGATCACCAGCAGGTCGAACGTTTCGGCCAGCTTCTCGATCGGAAAGTCGGCGAACTCCTGCAGCGAGCGCTTCTGCCAGACGATCTCCACGTCCGGATGCTCCTCGGCGAAGCGCTGCGCGGTGGCGACCATCGGCACTAAGCCGCGGCTGTGGTTCCACGTGATGCCGGTCAGGCTGATTGGGGGGGCCATGTGCTACTCCGGAATAGGTGTAGCGCCGTGCTCGCTCGAAGCGTAGGCCGCCTCGACCAGTGCCATCGTGTGGTAGGCATCCTCGACGGAGGTCGGCAGCACCGCGGCCGACCCTTCGGCGAAGCGTTGGACGCTGCTCATCGTCCCGACGAAGGCGTCCGGGAACCACGTGCCCTCCAGCGGCACGTTCTGCCACGACCCGAGCTCACCGCCGGTCGTGGTGCAATACTCCATGACGTCCGGAATGCCCTTGGGGTAGTCGATCAGCACCCCCAGCGTCGCCTTGATCGCGCCGCGCGTGCCCTCCCACTTCACGTAGCTCTCCTGATGCCGCGGCCCGTAGACGTGGTGGTGGTTGGTGGTGATCGTCGCGCGCGTCACGGCGCCGTAGTCGAGGATGATCGCCGAGCGCGTCCCGGCCAGCTCGACCGTGCTCGGGTGCCGCGTGACCTTGGCGTAGACCCCGCGCGGCTCGCCCAGGAACGCGCGCATCAGGTCCAGGTAATGAATGCTGTGATACGAGATCTCGACGCGCGGGATGCCCCGCATGAAGCTCCACAGATGCCACGGCGTCTCGACCGTGACACGCACCTCCATATCGTGCACCTCGCCGATGGCGCCCTGCTCGATCAGACTGCGCGCGGCCAGCACGTAGGGCGCGTAGCGCAGCTGGAAGTTGATCGCGGCGATCAGCGCCTGCTGCCGGCAGAAGTCGCGGATCGCGCGCGCCTCCGCCAAGTCCTCGCCCATCGGCTTCTGGATCAGCACGACCGATCCGCGCGGCAGTGCCCGTAGGATCGGGAGGATCGCCGAGGCCGGCACCGCCACGTCGAAGACGCACTCGGCCGGTGACTCCCGGACCGCCTCCTCCAGCGAGCCGTAGACCCTGCCGATCCCGAAGTCACGCGCCAGCGCCGCGGCCTTGTCGCGGTCGCGGTCGTATACTCCCGCGACGGGGAAGCCCGCTTTGCGGTAGGCCGGCAGGTGCGCGTCGCGCGCAATGCCGCCGGCGCCGATCAGCACAATCGGCCGCGCCGCCCGCGGCAGCTCCGGTCTCTGGACGATAGCTGGTGTCGCCATCTGGCCGACCTTCTCCCACTACTCGGACACGGGCCGCCGGCCGGGTACGGGCTGCCCATATCGCGTATCATATACCGGCGCTACAGCGATCTGCACCGGCCAATCATACAGGAGGTCACGGTGATCGAGGAACGCTACTTCGAAGACTATACGACGGGCGACAGCCGGCATACCCTCGGCCGCACGATTACGGAGACCGACATCGTGCTGCACGCCGGCCAGACCGGCGACTTCTACCCGCACCACATGGACGCCGAGTGGTGCCAGACCCAGGACTTCGGCCAGCGCGTCGCACATGGCACATTGATCTTCAGCGTCGGCGTCGGCATGACGGCCGGCAACGTCAACCCGCTGGCCTTCTCCTACGGCTACGACCGCCTGCGCTTCGTCAAACCGGTCTTCATCGGCGACACGATCCACGTCCGAGTGACGATCAAAGACAAGCGCGACCACCCCAGGCGCGCCGACCACGGCATCGTCGTCGAGGGCGTCGAGGTCATCAACCAGCGCGACGAGACCGTGCTCGCCTGCGAGCACCTGCTGATGGTGCAGAGAAAGAGACCCACCGATTGAAATCGGCGTCTGATAATCGAAACGCGCTGAAGCGCGTTGAGCAGTGTCGGCCCGATTACGCCCGCACGCGTCAGCATGCGGTGCGCGCAAGCACGACTCGCTGATAAGGCGTATCCCACCGGGTGGGGGCTCTCAACGCGCTTCAGCGCGTTTGGTGTACCAGACGC
>JBBSGA010000054.1:0-24286 GCA_038254585.1 Chloroflexales bacterium
ACGCGACGCGACGCCACAGAACTTCGACGGGCATGACCAGGCTGGTGATGATGCCGATCCGCACTGCAGCCGGCGACTGGAGCAGCGAGCCAATCTGCTCGACCCAGGAGCCGATAAATGCTACGCCATAGAGCATGAAGAGCATCACGCCGTTGGTCAGCGTCGAAAAGCGCGTGCCCCCGAGCAACGAGAGCGAGAAGAGGACCAGAGCTTCCAGGATCAGCAGCAGGCTGCCTTGCAGCGCGTTCGGCGGTACGTAGCCGACGCTCAGGTAGACGCCGAAAAGAATGCCCCCCACCAGGAGGCCCAGGTAGATCGCGATCATGAAGGCGTATCCGAGCCACTTGCCCAGCAGTACCTGCCAGCGGCGGACCGGTTTCGTGACGATCGCCTGGATAGTGTGCGAGGCAATCTCCCCCGAGACGGTATCGACCGAGGAAAAGATCGCCAGCATGACCGTGAGGAAGTGGACGACGTAGAAGCCGGCCATGAGCAGGAGGTTGTAGCCAAACTGATCGGCTAAATCATTGCTTGGATGCTTGTGTATCTCGTCGACGATCAGCGCAAAGCCGGCAAGATAGAGCGCCAGAAAAGCGGCGCCGAGAGCCAGCGCTACCAGGACCATTTTCCGACGCCGCGCCTCGTGGAAGGTGAGCCAGGTAATCGTCACCACGTTCGTCATTGCCCGCTATCCTCCGTGCCCACGACGTCGAGGAAGAGCTGCTCGAGCGAAATGCGGCGCGGTGTCAGCGCGTACAACCGGGCACCACTCGCCAGCGTGCGCTCCGCGACGATCGGCAGCAGATCCTCGTCGTGTAGTGTGAGCTCCAGTGTCGCCGTCGTGCTCGCCACGGCGGTCTCAGCACCATGCATGTCCACGAGAGGCGAGAACGGAGAGCTGTCTCCGACAATCCCCGTGTCCTGTGCCCTGTGCCGTGTGCCCTCTCCCCAGCCCTCCACCAGCCGCCATTCGGGCACCAGATCGTCAAGCGCGGCGAGCAGCGCCGGGGTCACGGCGTCGACGCGCAGATCGACGTGGATCGAGCCCTCCTGGAGATTATGGAGACTCAGGGTACGCAGAACGCGGCCGGCCTTGATAAACGACACCCGGTCACAGGTCGCCTCGACCTCGCCCAGCAGGTGCGAGTTCAGGAAGACGGTCGTCCCGCGTGCCTTGAGGTCACGGATGATGCCGCGCACCAGCATCCGCCCAAACGGGTCGAGCGCCGAAGTGGGCTCGTCAAGGAAGACGAGCTCCGGCTCGTTCAGGAGCGCCTGTGCGAGGCCGATGCGCTGCAGCATCCCTTTTGAAAAATCCGCGATCGGCCGCCGCCCGTGCTCGGCAAGGCCCACCAGCTCCAGCAGCTCGGGAATACGCCGGCGTCGGGCAGCCGGGTCCATACCGTAGAGACGACCGTGAAGGTCCAGCAGCTCGGTAGCCTGGAGCCATTCGTGAAAGCGAAAATGCTCGGGCAGGAAGCCGATCCGTGCCATGGTCGCGATGTGCCCGGCTCGCTGTCCCAGCACGCGGGCCTGGCCGCCACTCGGGGCGACGAGCCCTAGCAGCATCTTGACCGACGTACTTTTTCCTGCGCCGTTCGGCCCTAGGAAGCCGAAGACCTCCCCTTTGGGGACGTGTAGCGTGAGATCCGAGACGGCAACCTTCGGACCGTAGCTTTTCCAGAGGCGGTCGGTCTCGATGACTAGGTCATCCATACAGCAC
Organism: Chloroflexales bacterium; assembly: GCA_038254585.1. GTDB lineage: Bacteria > Chloroflexota > Chloroflexia > Chloroflexales > Kallotenuaceae > JBBSGA01. The sequence goes on from JBBSGA010000054.1 coordinate 1,724, forward strand.
CCTGTCCCACCTTCGCAGAAGGGCGCGCAACACGCGTCGTCACGCGCCCCCTCGTGCTACCGGACCGACTCGGCCGTTGCCAACATCTCGGCCTCGTTGAGATTGTGCCCTTCGAGCATATAGAACCGATCGCCCCGCTGCCAATACATGCGCCACTGTGGTCCGCGCGCGGCGGCATCCCCTGCCTTGTCGCCTCCTCCCCGCTCGCTTCCGACCAGCAGTCCCTGACTCTTGCCTATCGACACTTGCCGCACGTCCTGAAGATTGGCCGGGATCGGGAAGACCAGGGTGCTCCGCCAATCGATCGACCGGCTGACGGCATCTGCCTGCGCCGGATCCATGCCTAGCACGCGCAGGCCCGCTTTTCCAAGCTGCGCCAGGTCGACGCCATCCGGCAGCTTGACGGCCGGGCTAACCCCCTGGTAGAGGTTGAGCTCAAAGTCCGTGCCGCGGTAGTGCGACTCCAGCGTTGGCTGCAGATCCACGACGATCGGGGCAGAGCCCAGTGCGTCCGGAATCGTGACGTCGTGCACGTCCATGGCCGCCAGCACCTGCCGCATCGTCTGTACGTTGACCGCGAATTGAGCGACGAGGCGATCACGCACCATCAGCTGCGACGAAGTCAGAGCACGTGGGAACCGTACCGGCTGCTGTGGGGCGAAGGAAAGTGCCTTGGCGGCTTCGGCGAGCGAGGCCACCGTGCGCGGCTCACCCGGCTTCTTGAGCAGCGTGGGCTTGCCGGTAAACAGACTATCCCGATCGAGCTGCAGGCTCGACGCAAGCTGCTTGAGCCGGTCGGGATTTGTCGGCACGAACATTACCGACTGCACGCGGAAGAGCTGCAAGAACTGGTCGGCGGCAGCGCGTACCGGCGGTAGCAGGAGCAAGCCGATGGCGATGACCGCGAGGGCGGCGCCGGCGAAGAACGGCCGCCGCCGGTGCGACGTGGCATCAGAAAGCGTTTGCATGATTTTTCTCCCTAGTATGTGTGGGTAGAGGCGCTGAAGGCCGGCCGGAAACGCCGGGTCTATGGCTTGATCCCGGCGTACGTCGCGTACATGCACCTGCAGCCGCTCCAGAGCCGCCACCGGATCGGACATAGCCGCGGATGCTGGCAACAACGATCCGACTCGTTCCGCGACGGCTCGGAGCTCTTCGAGATGTGCGCAGCAGAGCGTGCACTCCCGCAAGTGCGAGGTGACCAGCGCGTGCTCTTTGGCCGGCAGCGCACCATCCAGCAAGGCTCGCAGCATGCCCTCTTTATAACATTGGGCCATAGTCTCTCCTCGGCCATTCACTCGTTCGGCTCCTCGCGACTGATCTGCTCGTAACTGCGTAGAAAAGCTTGCTCGGCACGTGCCAGCAGCGTGCCGACCGAACCGGGGCGCACCTGCATGACCGCCGCGATCTCGGCATACGAGAGCCCGCCGTGGCGCAGCAGCAGCAGCTTGGCTCCTCGCTCAGTCAAGGATGCCAGCGCAGCTCGTACCCGCTCGCGTTCCTCGCCGCGTACGAACTCGGCGTGTGGATCCACCTGCGCGGGTGCCTCCGCCACCCATTCGAGCCGGCGGCGCGCCCGTTGCTGGCCCCGCAGGGCGTTGTAGCCCCGGTTTACCGCGACGCGGTAGAGCCAGGCCGCCAGCGACGTTCCCACCTCGAGCAGTGGAGGATGGCGGTAGAGCGCGAGAAAGGTCTCCTGCGCAAGATCTTCGGCCTCCTGAGCGTCGGCCACCACCCCGTAGAGCACCCGGTACACCTGGCGGTAGTAGCGCAGAAAGAGCCCGTCAAAGGCAGCTCCGTCGTTGCGACGAAGACGCACAAGCAAGTCGTCGTCCACATCGCCTGCCAGGGGGTCAATCCACATCGCGCTTGTGTTCAACGATCTCCTCGCTTCGCTCGGCGCAGACCTGCTGATCAGGTCGCCGTCCGTCGAATCTTCGTCGTCCTGTACGTCCATTGTCGACCGGTCTATCCTTAAAACACTGCCGAACGCATCTTTGTGACACCTAGAGGAGAGCGAGCCGCCGGGGGGCTACTGGAGGCAGGCTACGAAGCTCTCCGGCCGGCATCCTCACCTCGGGAGACGACGATTGGCTCAGGAACCTGCCCGAAGCGACGCTGGCGCGAATGAAACTCTTCCACCGCTGCCTCGAGATCTTCGTCTGTAAAGTCAGGCCACATACGCTTGAGGAATATGAGCTCCGCGTAGGCGCATTCCCACAGCAGAAAGTCGCTGAGGCGCTGCTCGCCGCCGGTGCGGATCAGCAGATCGACGTCGCGGACCGCCATGGCGCGCTGCTCGCCCGCCGTAAGCAGGCGTGCGAACGTTTCCCGCGACGGCTCCGTCGACGGCTGCAGCCTGCGCGCCGCACGCAGAATCTCGTCGCGGGCTGAGTAGTCGAGCGCAATGCGCAGATGCAGACGGCGGCCGCCGATCGTGGCAGCCTCAGCCGCCTCAATCGCAATCCGCAGGCCATGTGACAGCCGGTCACGGCGTCCGAGAATACTGACGCGAGCGCTGCGCGCCACGCATGTCTCTACCTCGGAGCGTAGATAGAGCCGGAAGAGTCGCATCAACGATGCGACCTCCGGCTTGGGCCGCTGCCAATTGTCGGCCGAAAAGGCAAAGAGCGTCAGCGTCCCGATACCGAGCTCCGGAGCCGCCTCGAGTACCCGTCGTAGTGCATGGGCACCGGCCTCGTGACCGGCCGATCGTGGCTGCCCGCGCGCGGTTGCCCAGCGGCCGTTGCCGTCCATGATGATTGCGACGTGCAGCCGGCTTTCATGATCACACAATGTGCTTTGCACCATAAAGTGAAACTCCAAAAAAAAGAGTTCTACAGTCTACTGGTGGCGCATGGCGTGGATCAGCGCTTCCATATGATCCAGATAGTGCTCGAGCGCACCGCGGCCCGCTTGGGTGAGACGGTACTCGGTCTTTGGCACCCGACCGTCAAAGGACTTCGTGCAGGCGATGTACTCTGCGTCTTCCAATTTACGAGCGTGAACACTCAGATTTCCGTCGGTGGTACTAAGCAGCCGCTTCAGGTCGTTGAAGCTGAGCGACTCGTTGACGGCCAATGCACTGACGATCCCGAGGCGAATGCGCTCGTGGATCAGGCGATCCAGGCCGGTCGTCCTGGTCTCGCCAGCCTTTGGGCCACCGGGGACGATCCGGCCCTCCGCCGGCACCTCCACCAGGTCTTTATGAACAAGATTGCTTCGTTTAGCCACCATGCCTCCTGGCGATAAGAATGCCGAAAAGGATATTGAGCACGCCGAACCCGACCGCCATATAGAGGTTACCCCACGCTGCCGGGCTGAAGAGCGCGGCACTTCCGAGGAGCATGAAGACGACGCCCATCGCCGGAACGATTTTGACCGAGAACGCCCCACCTGTTACGACACCTGTCCCGAAGAGTAACAGCCACATTCCGGGAATGGCGCTTACGAGGCGGCCCTGGAAGAGGATCACGGTGAGCAGGCCGCCCACGGCTATCGGAGGAGAAAAGCTGAGCGCGAATTTGCGGCCGGGACCGGAAAGCAGTGATAGGTGCGCGGCGCGGGCCTTACGCGCCATGGCGACCGCGGCGATGGCGAAGGAGAGCACGGCTTCCCCCAGCCAGAGCATGAGCCAGCGTTCGGGAACTGCTTGCCGGGAGGCGACCCCGGCGGCGATTAGTGCCGTGACACCCGTAACCACCTGGCCCCAGCCGGAAACGGCTGTAAAGGAGGTCGCCCGCTCCATCGTTTCGCGGATGAAGCGCAGGTTATCGATGGCGCGATCTTCGAGCGCAGGCGGTTTCGCGGCAGGTTGGCGCAGGGGATGTATCGAAGCCATGCGTCGATTATAGTGGCGCGCTCCCCACTCGTCAAGTACTTTGTCTAACAAAGGAGTTGGGCTGCCGGTCCCACGCGGCGAAAGGGAGGATGACAGCGCAGACCAGCGCCATCGCCGTGCTCTTGATCCCGAGCAAGACGTTCCGCATGCCGACAACCGCCGCCATGCGCAAGGGTCTAAAGTCCCGCGGCGCGAAGTCAAAACGCGCGCTATGGTGACCCATAGCGCGCATCCGGCTGGCGTAGTGGACGGCTAGGCTATGACCGGCTCTGCCGTGCCCGCGAGGGTTCGCAGGACGTACTGGAGGATTCCACCATGGTGGTAGTAGGCGAGCTCTCCGGCGGAGTCGATGCGGGCGCGCGCCTGGAACTGGGTCTCGGTCCCATCCTCGCGTCGAGCGCGCACCGTGAGCATCTGTAAGGGCCGTAGATCCTCGATGCCTTCGATGAAATAGCTCTCGAGGCCGTTCAGCGCGAGCTCTTCCCAGCCGTCGCCCGGCGAGAACTCGAGCGGCAGCACGCCCATGCCGATCAGATTCGAGCGGTGAATCCGCTCGAAGCTCTCGGCGATCACGGCGCGCACGCCCAACAAAAAGGTGCCCTTAGCCGCCCAATCGCGCGAGCTGCCGGTTCCGTATTCCTTGCCGGCCAGCACGACGAGTGGCGTTGCATCCTGAGCATAGCGCATAGCGGCATCGTAGATCGGCATCTGCTCGCCGGTCGGGAGATAGATCGTCACACCGCCTTCGGTTCCGGGCGCGAGGAGGTTGCGCAGGCGGATGTTGGCAAACGTGCCGCGCATCATCACTTCGTGGTTGCCACGACGGGAGCCGTAGGAGTTGAAATCCCTGGGCTGGACGCCATGCTCGATCAGGTAGCGCCCCGCCGGGCTGTCCTTCGCAATATTCCCGGCCGGCGAAATATGGTCGGTCGTCACGCTGTCGCCGAGCAGGGCAAGCACCCGCGCGCCTTCGATCGATTTCAAGGGCGGCGTCTCGCGTGTCATGCCCTCGAAGTAGGGCGGGTTCTGGATATAGGTCGAGCTGTCGTTCCAGGCGTAGAGATCGCCGCTCGGCACCGCGATCTTGTTCCACTGCTCGTTGCCGTCGAAAACGTTGCCGTACTGCTCGCGGAACATATCGGCGCTGAGCGACGAGCCTAGAAGATCGCGGATCTCCTGGTCGCCCGGCCAAACGTCGGCCAGGTAGACGGGCTTGCCGTCCTTACCGACACCCAGCGGCTCATGCAGCAGATCGATGTCGACCGTGCCCGCCAGAGCATAGGCGACGACGAGCGGCGGCGATGCCAGGTAATTGGCACGCACGACCGGGTTAATCCGTCCCTCGAAGTTACGATTGCCGCTGAGCACGGCGCTGACGACCAGGTCGTGATCCTTGACTGCCGTCGCGATCACGTCGTCGACCGGGCCGCTGTTGCCGATACAGGTTGTGCAGCCGTAGCCGACGACGTTGAAGTGCAGCTGCTCCAGCGCGGGCAGCAATTCGGCCCTCTTCAAGTACTCGGTCACCACGCGGGAGCCGGGAGCAAGACTCGTCTTGACGTGCGGCGAGACCGACAGTCCCCGCTCCACTGCCTTCTTGGCGACGAGTCCGGCCGCGATCATCACCGACGGATTCGAGGTATTGGTGCACGAGGTAATCGCGGCGATGACCGTCGAGCCATGCGTGATCGTGACCTCGGTCCCGTCGACCTGGACCGGCACCTGGTCCTCCGGGTAGAGGTTGTGGCGGTGCGGATGCGGCTCGTCCTCCACGTCGGCGGGCGGCGTGCCGCCCTCGCCGGCCCACCGCAAGTAGCCCCGGCCCGGCGCGCCGGCCGGCGCGACAACCTCCCGGTTGAAGGTTGTCTTAAGCGCGGTCCAGAAGGACTCCTTCATCGAGCGCAGAGGCACACGATCCTGCGGGCGCCGCGGTCCCGCCAGGCTGGGCTCGACAGTACCAAGATCAAGCTCGAGCAGCGTATTGAAGGTCGGATCCGGCAGCTCGTCCGTGCGGAAGAGCCCCTGCTGCTTGCAGTAGGCCTCGACCAGCTGTACAAGCTCTTCGGGCCGGCCGGTGCCGCGCAGGTACTGCAGGGTTTCCTGATCCACCGGGAAGAAGCCACAGGTGGCCCCGTACTCAGGGGCCATATTGGCGATCGTCGCGCGGTCGGGCAGGCTCAGCGTGCTCAGCCCGGCGCCGCAGAACTCGACAAACTTACCGACGACACCCTGGCGGCGCAGGAGCTCCGTGACGGCGAGCACGAGGTCGGTGGCAGTAGCGCCGGCGTTCAGCTTGCCGACGAGCCGTACGCCGACGACGGCCGGCGTGAGCATCGCCAGCGGCTGACCAAGCAGCACCGCCTCGGCCTCGATGCCGCCGACGCCCCATCCCAGGACGCCCAGGCCGTTGATCATCGTCGTATGGCTGTCAGTACCGACCAGGCTATCCGGCATCGCAATCACCTCGCCGTCGACCTCACGGGTTGCGACGACAGTCGCGAGGTATTCGAGATTCACCTGGTGCACGATACCCGTCGCGGGCGGCACGACGTTGAAATTATCAAAGGCCTGCTGCCCCCAACGCAGAAACTCATAGCGCTCGCCGTTGCGCTCGAATTCGAACTGGGCGTTGATCCGCAGCGCCTGGTTGGTGCCAAATGCGTCGACCTGCACCGAGTGGTCGATGACCAAGTGCGCGGGCGAAAGGGGATTGATCTTCGAAGGATCGCCGCCGAGCTTCTGCATCGCATTGCGCATCGCCGCGAGGTCGACGACGGCCGGCACGCCGGTGAAGTCTTGTAGAAGCACACGTGCGGGCTTGAACTGGACTTCGCGCCCGCCTGCACTGTCAGGCGTCCAGCGTGCCAGCGCCTGAACATCTTCAGGTGAAGTAAAGCCGTCGCCACTGTTTCGGAGGAGCGCTTCGAGGACAACCTTAATCGAGAAAGGAAGGCGCGCCAGATCCGTGACACCCTGCTCTTCTAGGCTATCGAGGCGATAAATCCTATACTTACGCTCACCCACCACCAACTCGGCACGGGCGCCAAAGGGATCGTTAACCTGATCCTGCATGACCACTGACCTTTCCGCGAGGGGCCGGCTACGGCCGGCCAATCATTGCTGATCGCATTATAGCAAGCCACCTTACGCGATTACTAGCCCAGTAGGTGAATAGGAATCATAGGCCCGCTCTATGGTGCGTCGCGTTTCGACGCCGCACCCGATGCTACCACCGGGGATGAAGAGCTTGCAGCCTTGCCGGGCGACCTCTCCGGCGCTTCCTCTGTAGCTTCTTCCTCGCGACCCTGTTCCGGGTAGAGATCGGCGACGAACAGGATCGCGGCCACGGCGATCCCCACGATCAGGCCGAGCCACCAGAACCCGGTGCCCGCCGCCAGCCCGATCGCTCCCGTGATCCAGATCGCCGCGGCCGTTTTGATGCCACGGACATCCGTGCCACCTTTGAAGATGACGGCGCCACCTAAGAAGCCGATGCCCTGCATCAACCCCTGGAGCGTCCTGCTCACCGCGGCCGGGTCCTTGATCGCCTCGTGCTTCGCCAGCATCATGAAGGTAGCGCTCCCGATGGCTACAAGCATCATGCCACTAATTCCAATCGCTTTGTGGGCCAGGCGGCGCTCATAGCCGATCATGCCCCCGATCACTCCGGCGAGCGCCAGCCGGAGTAAAATGAGCTCGTAGGTCATTCCCGGTTCGTTCATACCGCACCCCCGACGAAGAAGCCGGCAGCCAGGAGCTAGGTGCGCGCGTGCTCCCTGCCGGCGACCGGCTGTCGACTGACAAGATCCGATCTAGCAGAGTACAGGCCACTGCTTGGCGGCTGCCGCGCGCCTTTTGCTATACTCGCCCCTCGCTCCGGCACTCGATCGTATACCTTTCCGGCGAGGAGAGCACTCGGTCGATCTATGTCGTCAACGACGCACATGCGCCGGTGGACCACCTGCTCACGGCGCGGGTGGTCGACAGAGACGGGATGATGCATACGAGCGCGGAGACCTTTAGAGCTATTTGTCGGCCGCTGTTCGTAAGCCTCGCGCTAGACGTGCAGGTGCCTCGGGGTCACCCCAGCGCGCGGCGTCAACCATAATCGCCGTGGCACCGGCCTCAAGAGCAAAGCGGGCAAGCTCTTCCGTGGCGATACCACCAAGCGCGACGAGCGGAACCTCCGTCACTGCGCGTAGCTCAAGCAGCGCCTGGAGCATCAAGGGAAAGACGGCCGGCCCGAGGAGGTAGCCCTCAACCGGGTCGAGCGACCCGAACGCGGCGCGGGGCGGCGCTGCGACGACGACTGCATCCGCTCCCGCGGCCACCGTCTTCAGCGCAGACTCTTGCAGATTCGTATCCCTCGAAAGCAGCGCGATCAGCGGCCGCGGGGTTTGCCGCCGCGTGAAGGACACGACCTGCGCCACGTCCGCCTCGGGCGTCAACAGCAGCCCTGCAACGCCTTCGACATTTTCCAAGGCTGCTGCCATCTCAGCACACTCTGCCGCGTCGCCCTGCAGGCAGACCAGGATCGGAACAGGAGAGCGTTCCCACCGCCGACCTTCTTCCTTGAGCAGCGAGCGCAATCCGATCGAGGGCAGTTCCGAGACGATCAGACCGGCCGGAGTCGCCGCGAAGCGCGGTGGTGCTCCGCGCCGTGTATGAAGCGTCGCCGTGCGCGTCACGATAACGCCGGGCAGGTCCGTCTGGAAGTCCCGCAGCGCACAGCCGGGCGCGACGATCACAGGAGATTCGAGCAGCAGACTGTAGGGGTTTCCAGGGGCGAGATCGATCGGAGCCGCGGACCACTCGCTCATATGCGAACCTGCTCCCAGCGATTGCCCCGGAAACGCCACCAGGAGAGCAGACCCTGCAGCGCGAGATCGCAGCTCATCGCAGCACGCCTGAGAAGACAAAGTTTTGTCCCACCAAACCACACGTATCGAAATAGAAAATATGTTCTATACACTGCGATTACGGCTCACAGAATCCCTCATTTGTGTTGGTAAATAGGGGATATGTGGCATAGTGTGGGATATTATGGCATTTCAAGCGGGTATTTATTCCCAGGTAGTGAAACGTACGCCGCCAAGCAGGCGAGCGGGGCCGGTTATTAGAGACGTGGAGGGCCGATCCATGGCGCCTATCCTGATAGCGCGCGCAGTATACCATGGGCCGCCACGCCGGACAGTGATGGTAGGGATAAGCGAGCGAGCACGTCGCGTGATCCGGAAGAAGTGATCGATCGCGGCCGATGGACCAGCCAACAGCCCTGTTCGCCGGCGTGCCAGCAGAAAGGATCGTTCGCGACCATTACGTCACCTCGAGAAAGCCGCTATAGTATTCTCATTGTACGTGGCGACCGCAGCCAGCACTTGGAGTATCGATGCGCTCCTTCCTTGTCGGCGGCGCGATTGTCCTGGTCATGCTCGGCTCGGCCATGCTGCTTGGGCCGCGAGAGCCTGCCCCGCCGCTCCCACCCTCCCTAGGCGGCACCGGAGAATGGCTCCCACGTGCCCAGCAGATCGACCGCCTGCGACTGCCGATCATGGTTGCCGGCCTCGCGCTGCCGCCGCTGGCGCTGTGGATTTTTGTCGCCACCGGCCGATCGGCCCGACTGAGGCGGCGGCTTGTCGAAGCCGGCGTGCGTAACCAGTGGCTGCTAGTCGGTCTTTTCAGTTTGATCCTCGGCGCGGGCCTTCTACTGCTCCAGCTGCCTTTGGACGCCGCGAGCTACCTCGTCCGCCGCGCATACGGCCTGTCGGCGGAGCCTGCCGTCGACTGGCTGCTGCGAGAGCTCGCGGAGGCCACCGTCGCGGGTCTGCCGCTGATACTCGCCGTGGAGGGCCTCTACTGGCTCCTCAGGCGCTTTCCCGGACGTTGGTGGGTCTATGCAAGCCTTGGATATATGCTCTTCTCGTTCGCGGCCGTCTATCTCCAGCCACTTCTCGTAACACCGCTCTTTTTCGACGAGCGACCGCTGGAAGATCCGGCGCTACGGGCACGCATTATGCAGATGGGTGCGCGCGTTGGCACACCTATCGAGGGTATCTACGTGATCGACGCAAGCAGGCAAGGCGCCGAGGGCAATGCCTACTTCACCGGCATCGGCGCAGCCACGCGCATCGTGCTCTACGACACGCTGTTGCGGGACTACTCCCCGGACGAGCTCCTGGCTATTCTGGGCCATGAGATGGGCCACTGGTACGCGCGCCATATCTGGAAAGGACTGCTCTTAAGCTGGATCGCCGCGCCGTTCGGGTTTTTCGCCGCGCAGAAGATCCTGCGTTGGTCGCTGCCCCGCTGGGGCATTCGCAGCCCCTTCGACATCGCCGGCCTGCCGTTTCTGCTCCTGCTGCTCAATTTGGTGCTGCTCGCCACCTTGCCGATCCAGAACTGGCAGTCGCGACGCTGGGAAGCCGAGGCCGACCGGTTTGCCGTGCGGACGACCGGCAATCCACAAGGACTTGCCCGCGCCCTCGCGCATCTGGCGCGCCAGAACCTCTCCGATCCGGCGCCGGCGCCGCTGCTCGAGGCACTCTTCGCCACGCATCCGGCGATCGGTCGCCGGATCGCGGCCCTGCCGGCCGGGCCTTCGGGCCTTGACGCCCCTATAGCGAAAGTGTATGATCCGTCTAGAGAAGTCTCACGGGCGGCAATGTCGCTAAATCTGGTGCAGACTGCTCTCACAGAAAGGCCGCGACCATGATACGAGTAACGGTGGATAGTATTCGTGTCAGCCTCCTGACTCAGCAGCGTATGGTGATGCTCCGGGAGGCAGACAACCGGCGTCTCCTGCCCATCTGGATCGGGCCGGCTGAGGCGGAGGCTATTGCTACGGCTCTGCAAGGGCATGAGCCGCCGCGGCCGATGACCCATGACCTTCTGAAAAACGTGATCGCGGAGCTTGGCGGCAAGGTGCAGCACATTGCGATCACACAGCTTCAGGACAGCACTTATTACGCCCGGATCGTCGTGGAAATCCGGGGCGTGCGCAAGGAAATCGACTCTCGGTCGAGCGATGCTATCGCCCTGGGAGTCCGCTGCGATGTTCCGATCTACGTCGCCGAGCCGGTCTTCGAGCAGGCCGGCATGACGGGCGATGAAGAAGGTGAGGGTGAAGCAGAAGCCGAGGCAGATGAGGAGCAGGAGGCGCCTGCGCTGCCGTCGCCGCGACCATCACCGCGAGCAGAGCGTGACGAGCCCGAAGAACGAGACGTCAACGAAGAGTCGCTCTCGATCTTTCGCGATTTCATCAACAGCCTCGAGCAGCAAAAGCCGCCTGACGAAGCCAAATGACCACGACGAGCATCGTTTCGGACAACGGTTGTCGGAGATGACAACCGTTGCTTTTTGCTCGCTAGGAAGTCGATCGATTTTCCACAGCGCGTACTAGTGTGGATAACCGGCGCATAGATGTGGATAACTGCTACATTATGTGGATAACCACGATGGTGAGTCGTGAGTCATCTGGGGAAAACGACAAGGTCTCGTGGACAAGTTATCCCGCCGACTGCCGAGCAAACGCAACCTGTGGATATTGTGGCTGCTTATCCCCAATGCTTGACTCGGGATGTACATCCTTGCGAAGCCTTTAAACGTACTTATCAACGTATCCCCACCTCCTACGGTTAATACCTTCCGTTAAGAAGGATTGGAAGGAGAGGAATGGGGACAATCTGGTACAAGCGGTGGCGCACCGGTTGCTATAGATTGATCCGGGAGTTGAGGAACCGCCCGGTGGCGATCAGGGAGTCTTATAATGAATGCACCGTCCGATTTTGAGATGCAGACCTCGTCGACATCGATGAGCCCATTACAGCTTGTGTTGACCACATCGCTTGCGCAAGAGGCGCACGATGTAGTACGCCACCTGGGACGCGTCCTCGACGTAAAACAGGACGAACGCGTTCTCCTGGTTCCGGGAGATGGCGTTCTTACCGCGCTGACACTGGTCAACGATTTCGGCTGTCGAGTTTCAGTTCTAAGAGGTCCCGGAGATGAGCTGGCAATCCAGCCGGCAGATGACCGGATCGACCTCGACGAGGGCCTGCTGACGGCGCTCCCGTACGAATCGGAGACCTTCGACGCCATCATCGTCGCGATCCCGATTACGACCGGCCTCCAGCGAGTCGCGCGCGAGCTCTCACGTGTGCTCAGGCGTACAGGCCGGCTTGGAATGGTAGCCCTATCGCTCTACCACGATCAGGTCGGCGAAGAGGCGGGCACAGTGGTCCAGCAATCACAAAGGAGCGGCGCGATCCGGCCAGCTGCCGCCTATCGCGCGGTCTTAGGCGAGGCGGGGTTTACAGCGTTCCTCAGCGAAGATCGGCGGCGCGAGCTGCGGCGCTCGGCCCAGGCTATCTATCGGGAGCACATGCTCGAGCCAGCTGCGCTCACGAACCCCACGCTCGGCCTGCTGGCGGCAGGTGGCGTGAGCATGACGTTGATCACGGCCGAGAAAGGCCTCTAGGTATAAAGCCATCATCCATACAAACGCGCGACGCTCCAATCGGTGCGTCCCGCGTTTGTATCCTGCCGCGCCGAATCGCCCAGGCCGGTTGCGTTTCGCCCGGCCTCCCGGTATAATCAGGCTCGCTGTTGGTCTGACCTACTGGGTCTTACGCGGCGCATACTTGCCAACCCCGCCAGGGCCGGAAGGCAGCAACGGTACGTGAGTCACTGCGGGTGTTGTAGGGTCGCCTAGCGGGCTCAGACCGCAGCTTTTTAGTCTCCGCCAGCACGCTGTTCGTGCACCTTCATCGGCCCAAGCAGCGTCATCGCCGGCAACACTGCCAGGGTTGTCAGCCCCGCGGCTACCACGAAGACCAGCTGAAGACCAATCCGCGATAGCAGTGCCCCGAGCACCGGCCCCAGGAACCAGGAAAACTGGAGCGGCAGCAGCGACATCGTCAGCACCGAGGCGCGCTGCTCGTCGGAGACCCGCATCGCGATCATCGCCATGATCAGCGCCCCGACGGCGCCCTGGAAGATACCGAAGGCGACGCGCCAGCCGGCGAAGACGAGCAGGTGGCCGGCGAATGCCTGGCCGGCTAGCGCGGCACCCGCGGCACATGTGCAGACGATCACGATCCGCAGGTGGCCGAACCGGTCGCCGGCGCGGCCCCACAAGGGCGTGGCAACGGCTTGCGCGAGGCCGGCGGCGGTCAAAACGATGCCGATTGTGCGTGCCAGCGACGTGCCCCTGTAGAGCCGCTCGACCACTAACGGCACGAACGGCGCCGCCAGCGTAGTCCCGAGCCCACTTAGAAAGTAGGTTATGAACAGGCGCACGATGATCGGCGTATGGACGATGTTGCGATAGGTGATCTCGAGCATGCGCCGCACCGACAAGGATGCGGCGTGCCGGCGCGGCGTCTCATGCACGAGCAAGGTCAGAGCCAGCGCTGCACAAGCCACCAGGGCCGAATCTAGCAGCAGCAGCGCCCGAATGCCGGCGCGCTCGACGACCAGGCTGCCGAGATACGGCCCCACCGCTACGCCCAGCGGCGAGCCGCTGCTGACGATCCCGATCACTGTGCCGAGGCGTGCCCGCGGCGTCACCTCGGCCTGAAGCGCCAGCATAACCCCTGTATTGCCGAGCACGAACCCCACCAGAAAGCGTGCGAAGAGCAGCATCCACACGTTCTGGCTGGACGCGGCGATGGCAAAGAGCAGCGCGCTGATATACGAGCTGCGGATAATGACGAGCTTGCGGCTGTACTTTTCCGCCCAGACACCCCAGAATGGCAGCAGCGGGATACCGATCACGAAACCGGCGCCGCCAAGAATGCCGGTCCAGAATGGAATATCCGCTTGTACGACGTGTAAATCGCGCAAATAGATCGGCGTGAACGCGCCAAAATGGCCGTACGCGAGCGACTCGACGACGCCGGTGAGCGTGAAAAGCACCATCATCAGGCGCCAGCCGGTGGGGGTTCGGGTCATACGGTTATTGTAACAGCGCGTGAGAGCCCGGCTATCGACCGTCCACCGGCACCCACTCGGGACAGCGCAACCTTTCGCGCAGGTCGTGCGTCATAGCACCACGGGACGTTCCATTGGCATCCATAAACGATAAACAAGAGGTGATGTGGTGATGAACCTTCAAGCGCGGCTGACCCGGTCGGCTAACGATAAAGTCATCGGCGGTGTCTGCGGTGGGCTGGGCCAATACTTCGGGATCGACGCCGTGATCGTGCGGCTGATCTTCGTGGCACTGGTCTTCGCCGGTGGTATGAGCATCTTGCTCTATCCGATTCTCTGGCTGATCATGCCCGTCGAAGCGACTGGGCGGCCTGCGTTCGCCGATGGTCTGCAGGAGATGCAGCAGGTTGGGCAGCACGTGGCCGGGCAGGTTGGCGGCGGCGCCCAAGCGCTGCGGGCTAAGGTGGAGGCGACCTTGGCGGGCAGTGGCCAGCCGCGCTTCGATCCGCAGACCGGGCAACCGCTACCCCATACTGTGCGCAACAATAAGGCTCTAGGCGTCGTGCTGGTTGGCGTAGGCATCCTGATACTCTCGAGCTTCATTCCTGGAGGTAGCGGCGTCGTCGTAGCACTCATGCTCTTGGGCGGCGGCTACTACCTCCTGCGGCGCGCGAGTTAGAAAATCTTCCTTCCCGATTACAGTGCCCGGCCTTCGATCGAAGGCCGGGCGCTGTCGCGTCACCGGGCAGAAACTTCTCCTCTGGATCCCGGACCGGCGGTCGATCTCCCCGGCGATGCCGCGCCTAGACACGCGTGGTAGAATAGGCTCATGTTCGTCGCATCGACATATTCCGCGGTTTGTGGACTGCGCCTGCTTCTTTGGCGATGGTCCGGCCCGTGGTGCGCGGCTCGCGGACAGATGGCGGCTCCCGCCGCCTTTTAGCGCATTTCCCATCCTTTCTCCAACCTTTTTCTGCCGACCGAGACGGTAGCCCGCCTATCTGCGGCTTCCGATCTGTTTTCGGCGCACCGATCGTGTATCATAGGCGAGTTTCTCGCCGTGGAGTATATAAATGGGCAAGAAAATCCTCGTCGCCGTGGCGTGGCCATACGCGAACGGCCCACGGCATATCGGGCACGTCGCCGGTTTCGGCGTCCCGAGCGACATATTCGCGCGTTATCACAGACTTGTAGGCAATGATGTGCTGATGGTCTCCGGTACCGACGAGCACGGTACTCCGATCACGGTGCAGGCAGATAAAGAGGGCGTGACGCCGAAGGAGCTGGCTGACCGCTACAACGCCGTCATCGCAGACGATCTACGCAACCTCGGCATCAGCTACGATCTTTTCACACGCACGACAACCGCGAACCATTACGCGATCGTCCAGGACGTCTTCAAGACACTGTATGAGAAAGGCGGGATCGTCAAAGGCACGATGACCGGGACCTTCGCCGCCAACGGCCAGGCGCTGCCCGACCGCTACGTCGAAGGCCAGTGCCCGATCTGCCTTTTTCCGGATGCGCGCGGCGACCAGTGTGATAACTGCGGGAACCAGCTCGATCCCACCGATCTGATCAACCCGCGCTCCAAGATCGACGGCTCGACGCCGGTCTTCCGGCCGACCGAGCATTTCTTTCTCGATCTGCCGAAGTTCAAGGAGCAGCTGCGGAGCTGGATCGAGGCACAGTCCCACTGGCGGCCGAACGTGCGCAACTTTTCGCTGAATCTCGTCGAGGAGCTCAAGCCGCGCGCGGTGACGCGCGACCTCGAATGGGGCGTGCCGATCCCACTGCCGGGCTACGACGAGAAGCGCATCTACGTCTGGATGGATGCCGTCACGGGCTACCTCTCGGCCAGCGTCGAGTGGGCTAAGATCGAGGGAACGCCTGACGCGTGGAAGGACTGGTGGCAGAATCCGGAGGCCGATCATTATTACTTCATGGGCAAGGACAACATCGTCTTCCACTCGGTGATCTGGCCGGCCATGCTCTTCGGATACGGCGGTCTCAACCTACCCTACGACGTCGTCGCGAGTGAGTTTCTGACGATGGAGGGCAAGCAGTTCTCGAGCAGCCGGGGCGTGGTGATCTACGTCAAAGACATCCTAGCCCGCTACGACGCCGATCCGCTGCGCTACCTGCTAACCGCTGCAGGTCCCGAGACGCAGGATTCCGATTTCACGTGGGCGGAGTTCGTTCGCCGCAACAACGACGAGCTCGTCGCGACGTGGGGCAATCTGGCCAATCGTGTCTTGACGATCGCGTACCGCAACTGGGGCAGCGTGCCCGAGCCGAGCGAGCTCGAGTCTGCCGATCGGGCGCTGCTGGAAGCGTCCGAGCGAGCCTTTACGACGGTGGGCGATCTGATCGGGACGTCGCGCTTCAAGGCCGCGCTCTCCGAGGCGATGGCCCTCGCCGCCCAGTCCAACGTCTACCTTTCGGAGCAGGAGCCGTGGAAGCTGGTCAAGAGCAATCGTGAGCGCGCTGCCACGGTGCTCTTCACCGCGCTGCGCGTCGTGGACAGTCTCAAAATCCTGCTCTGCCCGTTCCTGCCTTTTACTTCGCAGGCGCTGCACGAGCAGCTCGGCTACGACGGCTACATCGCCGGGCCGATCGAGCTGAAAGAAGTGCGTGAGGAAACCGGGCAGACTCACCGGGTTCTGACCTGTGAGCCCGAGACGTGGACCGGCCGTTGGCAGCCGAGCGAGATCCCGGCCGGGCAGAAGCTGCGTGAGCCGCGCGCGCTCTTCCGCAAGCTCGACGTCGCCGTCGTCGAGGAGGAGCTCGCACGGCTGCGCACTCAGCCGTAATTCCTGCGTGGCCAGGCAAGCAGTGTGTGAACAGTCGTAGAGACGTTATATATAGTCAGTCAGAAAAAGATCTGGACTCCTGGGACGGTCTTGGCGCTCTGCAATCGGCTTCCGAGTCCAAAACATTACCTGAACGACTATATAACGTCTCTACGACTGCCCGAACTATGGAGCCTGAAAGATGAAGATCGTATTGGATGCCATCGGCGGCGACCATGCGCCGGAGGAGACGGTCGCGGGCGGCGTCCGCGCGGCCCACGACCTCGGCGTGGAGGTTGTCCTCGTCGGGCCTCAGGATCGCATCGCGGCCGAGCTGTCCAAGCATAACACCGCCGGTCTGCAGCTGCCGATCGTCGACGCGCCGGATCTGATCGAGATGGACGAGCACCCGGTCAAGGCGGTGCGGCGTAAGCAAGGCTCATCCGTGGTGGTCGGGCTGCGGCTGGTACGTGACAGCCAGGCGGATGCGTTTGTCTCGGCCGGACATAGCGGTGCGACGATGGCAGGGGCACTCTTCATCCTTGGGCGCGCCGGCAACATCGAGCGCCCCTGCCTCACGACGCAGTTCCCAAGCGTCAACGGCCGACTGATCGTCGCCGATGTCGGCGCGACGACGGACAGCCGGCCGGAGTACCTGCTCCAGTTCGCGCAGATGGCCAGTCTCTACGCCCGGATCGTCGTCGGTCTCGATCGTCCGCGCGTGGCGCTGCTGGCCAACGGCGAAGAAGAGATCAAAGGCGACAAGCTGGTCCAGGATGCCCACGTGCTCCTGAAGGCGAGCGATCTCAACTTCGTCGGCAATGCCGAGCCGAAGGATGCTATGGCCGGCGACGTGACGGATGTATTGATCGCCGATGGGTTCGTGGGTAACCTCTTCCTGAAGCAGGCCGAGGCCACGGCCAAGTTCGCGGCGATCAAAGCGAAGCAGGCGCTCAGGCCGCGGGCCGGCCTGCGCGCCGCCCTCGGCCTCGCGCCGGTAGCCCTGCTGAGCGCGTTCAGCCCGGCTCCCGCGTGGGTCATCGCCGCGGGCCTTGCCGGCGGCCCGGCCCTGCTGGCAGCACTTGGCGCTCCGCTTTATAACCTGCGCAAGACGCTCGACTACCGCTCCTACGGCGGCGTGCCGCTGCTCGGCGTCAACGGCATCACCATCGTCGCGCATGGCAAATCGGATGCGCAGGCCGTCGCCAGTGCGATCGCGCGGGCCAAAGAGGCGGTCGAACGAGGCCTGATCGAAGCGATCGGTAAAATCGAGGCTGCAGCTCAAACTGCATGATCTACAGTCCGCGATTTGGGGCGGCCCAGCATCCAGGTCGAGAAACTGATGTTACGCTGGAGGCGAGACCAAAATGACTGATGCCACTCAACCGAGCGCCGGCGATGCTCTTCCTGCCGGACCGAAGTACCTCGTCGATAACGTAGGGAACCGGATCGCCGTGGTTCTCGATATTGCTTTGTATAAATGCACTGATCGAGCGACTCGAGGATTACGAGGATGCTGAATGGGCACGTGATTACGAGGCACGCAGGGCGGCAGGATGCCTTACTCCGGATGAGTGCGAAACGGTTCCATTCGAGCAAGCAAAGGCCGAGATTGAGAGCGAGTGGGAATCGTCGGAGCGCAAAGCCGGCTAGTGTACACGGTCATCATTCCGCGCTCGGTGCAGAAAGCAATAGCCAGGCTTTCTCCGGTCGATGGTCGGTGCATGCTCAGTGCAATTTCAGCCCTCGCTCAAGCTCCCCGACCACCCGGATGCCTCAAGCTTGCCGGCTCATAGTTATGGCGCATCCGGGTCGGAGAGTATCGAGTGATCTATGAGATTGACGATCCAGGCTTTGTCATAAGGATAGCCGAGGTCGGGCACCGACGTGACGTGTATCGGTGAGAGAACCGATCTCGGAGCGGAATATTCCGCTGGCTCGGTCCGTGGTCTTCTATCTGTAGCGCTTGTGATCCCGGACCGTCACATCGCCTGCCGTGAGTTCGTGCCGCGTCCCGGCACGATCGCGGACGATCAGCGCGCCCTTGGGGGTTACGCCCTCGGCATGGCCCTCGATCGTTGTGCCGCCTACCTCGATCTGGACGTCGCGGCCGACCGTCGTCAGGCGTGTGCGCCAGTCCTCAAAGAGCCGCAGGCGCTCGCCGCCGCGCAGGCGCACGTACCGATCGTCGAGATGCCGGATCAAGGCCGAGAGTAGCCCAGACCGCGCGACGGGCCGTCCTACGCCCGAGGCAAGCGCGATCGCGCTTGTGTCGAGGCCGGGAACGGATGTGGTGTCCCAGTTGACGTTCAGGCCGATCCCGATGATCGCCCACGGGAGGATCCCCTCGCCACTCTCCGCCTCGACGAGGACGCCGCCGAGCTTCCGCTCATGCAGCAGCAGGTCATTCGGCCATTTCACGTCGGTCTGTAGAGCGGTAACCTCCTCGATCGCCTCCGTACCGGCTACCGCCGCGAGGATCGTCAGATAAAAGGCATCAGTGGGCGGGAGCCAGAGAGGCCGGAGCAGCGTCGAAGAAAGCAGGCTGCTTCCCGCGGGCGCCGTCCAGCTGCGCCCGCGTCGCCCGCGTCCCTGCGTCTGCTCGTCGGCGACCAGCACGAGACCCTCGGAGGCGCCCGCGCGCGCCAGTAGTTTCAGATCGTCGTTGGTCGAGCCGGTGCGCGCGACGTAGCGTAGCTCGCGGCCGACGACGTGAGTTGCCAGCCCGGCCGCGAGATGGCCATGCCGAATCTGCTCTGCGAGGTCATCCTGCATTGTGCGCCGCCTGTGAGGAGCTCAAGCTTCGAGCTATATCCAGCACCGTCAGAGTGACATCGGCCGCACCTTCCCCGCCTTCATCCGCCGCGAACGAGCCGTCGGGCTGCTGCCGGGTTTGGAGCAAAGCCCATGCGCGGCTAACCAGCTCGGTCCGGAGGCCGTAGCCCGCTTCGAGCATACAGTGCAACAGACTTGCCAGCATCGAGGAGGTCCAGGCATCGTTCAGGGCTTCCCCAAGGCCGGCGACCAGGCGCCGGGTTGGCCGCGCATTGCGGCCGAGCATATGGAGGAAAGCCGGCACGGCGCGCCAGCTGGCATGCAGCTTGAAGCCTTCGAGCAAGCCGTCGTGGCCCTGATGAGCTTGCAGCCAGATAACCGCGCGATCGAGCGCGAGACCGGCGTCGACGTGGGCAACAAGCGTCCGGGCGCAGAGCGCCGTCGTGTAGACATCGCCGGCGGCGGACTCTGGATCCATCCAAAGCGGCAGGGAAAAAGCCTGGAGCTCGGCGCTTTCGCGCCAGATTCCCCGTCGAGTCTGCCGGCTCAATATGAATGCGTAGGCTCCGCCGGCCGCCGGGCTTCCGGATAGGTGGAGCTCCCGAAGCCATCGCAGCGCCACCGCGGTGTGGTTTAGCGAGCTCGGACGGCTTGGCTGAAGCTCGTAGGGAAAGCCACCGTCCGGGTTCTGAAGAGCTGCGAGCTCGGGTGGCACCTCTTTCGGAGGTAATCCGTCTCGGAGCGCGGCGAGGCGCGCGCGTTCGAGCAGCGCACCATGGCGCTCGACGAATTCTCTCGCGCGTGGGAGATAGATTTCGCGCCTCATGATCATATCCAGCTCATTTGAATGGTTGCCGTTCGACGTAGACGCGCATATCTGTAGCCGTGAACGCAAGCTCGATCCGGCCGTCGATCTGCTCATGCAGCAGGCGGGCCGATCCCACCTGCCGATCGGCCAGCGAGAGCTCGGGATCGGTTCCCGACCGGTCGCCAAAGACGATCGCGTCCGGCGCCAAGGCCGCGAGCGCCGGATCACGCGTCGAGCGTCGCCAGGGAAAGACGATCGCGGCGACCCGCCCGCGTCCTATAATTGCCGGGAGCGGCTCATTCCGCAGCGATTGCAGCAAGAGGACCCTCGTCGCACCGCTTGTGAGGCCGAGCAAAGCGTGATCACCCGCCAGCGCGAGAACTTCGATGATCGCCGCATCTTTTTCCGCCCGTGCTGCCAGTCTGAGACGGATCCCCACGCGCCCGATCTGGATCGCAGTGCCCTGCTCGTGGAGCAACCGCACGAGCTCATTCCAGGCTGCGTCGTTCCGCGCGGGCCGCAGGAGCAGTGCGCGCCTGAAGTGATAGCGTCGCGCGGCCGCCAACTGGCCGGGCAGCGTTGTTCGATCCACGCGCGTTTGCACGAGCAGATCGATCTCGCGGCGCGCAAATGGGAGCTCACGGCCAAGCCAGTTCGCCACGGCCGTGCCGTCTGCGCCCCCATCGATCAGGGCCCATTGTCCGGAGACCGTTTTGATCAGCACGCCATCGCCCGCGAGAGGGGGCACGATCACGTGCAGACGCGCGTCTGTGCGGCCGGTCCACCACAGCGCGGCCGGCAGGATCAGCGCTAGAGCACCGATCAGAGCTACACCCCGGGTCCACGTTGCCGGGCGCTCCGCGGCAGCGGCGCTCATCTACGCTCGCAGCGCAATTGCCTCGATCTCGACGCGGACGTCGCGCGGCAGGCGCGCCACCTGCACGGTTGCGCGGGCCGGCGGCTCCGACCCAAAGTACTCCGCGTAGATCGTATTTACCGTGCTGAAGTCATCCATCTCCGCGAGAAAGATTGTAGTCTTCACCACCTGCTCGAGCGCCGAGCCGGCCGCTTGTAGCACGGCGGCGAGGTTGTCGAGGACGCGGCGCGTCTGGACCTCGATGCCGCCCTCGACGATCTGATTGGTCGTGGGATCGAGCGGAATCTGCCCAGAGCAAAAGACGAGGTCGCCGGCCACGATCGCTTGCGCATACGGGCCGATCGCGGCCGGCGCATACTCGGTGGCGACGGTTGTTCGAGTAGTCGGCATGGCTAAGCTCCTTCGATCGCGCTAATCAGGTGATTAAGCTGCGTCGGGCTGCCGCTCAGGCGATCAACTTCGAGTGCGATGACGTCGATGCGCCATGGGCCGGGCCAGGGGCGACCCGCGCTCTCCAGAAAAACGAGGTACGTCTGGGCAAGCTGCGCCAGGCGCCGCTGTTTGACGGCCGTCACCGATTCCTCGGCGCTGCCGAGCTTGGACGAGGTGCGGGTTCGAACCTCGACGAAGACCAGCGCCGGCCCGTCCTGGGCGATGATATCGATCTCACCGATCCGGCAGCGCCAATTTGCGCGGAGGATCGTGTAGCCGGCGCGGCGCAGATACTCCGTCGCGAGCGCCTCGCCGCGCGCGCCCGTCGCCCTGCGCCCTGTCGTCACTCTCCGATCCGGTTGCGGAGCACGCCGATCTTCTCGATCTCGGCTTCGACGACGTCGCCTGGCCGGAGATAGGTGGGAGGCTTGCGGCCCATGCCGACGCCGCTGGGAGTACCCGTCGAGAGCACATCGCCCGGCCAGAGCGTCTGGCCGCGGGATAGCGTCGCCAGCAGGGTCGGAATGTCGAAGACCAGGTCGCCCGTATTGCTGTCCTGCATGGTCTCGCCATTCACCCGCAGTGTCAGGCGCAGGCGGTGCGGATCGCCGATCTCGTCCGCCGTGACGATCGCAGGCCCCATCGGGCAGGAGCCGTCCAGGCTCTTGCCTTTGAAGAACTGCTGGTGCCGGTTCTGGATATCTCTGGCCGAGATGTCGTTGACGATTGTATAGCCGAATACATAATCCAACGCCCGGTCGGCGGGAACATCTTTCGCCGTGCGGCCGAGCACCACGGCAAGCTCAACCTCCCAGTCGATCTCCTCCGAGACGCTTGCGTCGTATGGGATGACCCCCTCCGGACGGTTGAGCGATGTGACGGCCTTGGTGAAAAAGACCGGGTGGGGTGGAAGCGTTTCGGGGAGCCCACGCGAGCGCGCCGACTCGTAGGCATGTTCGACGTAGTTCATGCCGACGCAAATAATATTCTGCCGTGGGCGGGGAATCGGTGCGAGCAGTGAAACATCGGCCAGTGCCACGCTCTGGTCCGCGCGCGATACCGCCTCTTGCGCGCGCTGCAGGCCATCCTGGCCCATGCCGATCAGAGC
>JBBSGA010000055.1:0-24077 GCA_038254585.1 Chloroflexales bacterium
GGTCGACCGTCTGTCAGAATTGGGCATTCGGAAGGCCGAGTGGCTGGCAAGCCTCCCCACGACGACGCCTGAGCTGGTCGAGGCGTGGTGGCACGCGGCGTCCTGCCGCCCGAACCTCAAGGACAAGCGCGGCTATGCGGCGGTCGGTATCGGCAGCGGGCGGCTCCCGACGCCGGCAGGCCGGCAGCCGGCGGCAGAATGGACACCGGCCCAGAGCGCGCCAGCCCGGACCGCCGAGCTCCGGCCCTCCGCCCACGGCGATCTCTGGCGCTCGGCCCTCGCCCGCCTGCGCGCGGCAGTCTCGCCCGACGAATATGCCACCTGGCTGGCGCCCACCGAAGTGCTCGACATAATCGGAGGGATCGTCGTGGTGGGGACGCCGAACGTCTTCGTGCGCGACCGGATCGAGGGCGCCTATCTTGCCCCGATGAGGGATGCTCTGGCCGCGGAGCTGGGAAGGCCCGTCGAGGTCGAGGTGGCTATCGGCTCGTCGGTGCCGGTTTAGGCGCGCGACACGTTGCGGAGGCGTTGCGTTACTTGCCCGCTTCTTTCAGTATAGCTTCGGCCGCTAGCCCAACCTTCGGCGTTGGGGTATCTCACGCCCGCCGTGGCTAGATCCGGCCCGCCAATCCAAACAGGCGCGCCCGCTCGGCCGCCTCGTCGCTCAGCGGTACTGGTGTCAGCAACAGCTCGTCGAGCCCGGCGTCTAGCAGCTCGTGTAGCCGCTCCGTTACGGCAGACGCGTCGCCCATCGCCACCAGGCTGTCCACCAGAGCATCGCTCACGCTCCCGTCCGCCTCGACGGGGTAGCCTGCCGCGGCGAACATATTGGCGTAGAAGGGCAGGTGCGCGTAGCCGGAAAGACGCTGCCTCGCAGCCGAGCGGACGGCGCCCGCGTCGGTATTCAGCGCCACCCAGACGTGCGCAACCAGCGGCGGGGTGGCTCGCCCGGCGCCGCGGGCGCCGGCCCGCAGTGCCGGCAGGGCAACGGCACGCAGGTAGGGCGGCGGGCAGTTCCACGAGATCGCGCCGTCGGCCACCTCGCCCGCGAGACGGTAGGCTCCTTCGCCGAGAGCGGAGATCAGCAGGGGCACCCGTGGCGCGCTCGAGAGCTTGGCTTTGGCGGTGAAGAAACGCCCGTGGTAGTCGACGGTTCCCTCCCAAAGCGCCGCCCGCAGCACGTCGACGTACTCGTGAAGATGTGCGAGCGGCGCGTCCATCGGCAGGCCGTAGGTACCTTCGATCGTCGGTCGATGGCTCGGTCCGACCCCTAAGCGCAGCCGGCCGGGGCTGAGCGCCGCAACGGTCGCGGCCTGCTGTGCCAGGGCCAGCGGGTGTCGCGGGTAGGTCGGCACGATCGACGTTCCCAGCTGCATCCGCTCGGTCCGCCCGACGGCCGCGGCAAAGACCGTGAGCGAGTCGGGTGACGCCGGATTCTGGGTCATCCAGACCTGGTGGACGCCGGCCGCCTCGGCCTCCACGATCACGTCGACCAAGGCCGGCGCATCTGCCGCCGCGATCGAGATCCCGATCCGCTCACGTCGCGGGCGCGCTCCAGTCGTATCCGGTCTATCGCCTTGCTGTTGGCTCATCGCTTGTTCCCCTACTCATTCTGCTCGGCAGGCGGAGCGCCGAGGCCGGGAGACATCTACATGATGAAGGGTAGCATAGCTGGCTGGACAAGACGCGTAACAAAATTGTTACGCGATTTTGATTTGCTCAGGATCAGGTACAGTAGGCATACTATAACTTCGGCCCGCGGCACTGCAGGTTGAACGACAGACCAAGTATAGAGGAGAGCTGTAGATGGATCCGATCAGGCTGATTGTCGTCGGCGCGGGCAGCCGCGGCTCCGGTTATGCTGGGTATGCCCGGCAGCATCCCGACGAGCTCCAGATCGTCGGCGTCGCCGAGCCCCGCGACTTCTACCGGGAGCGCCTTGCCGACGATTACGACCTTCCATACGACAACGTCGCCGCAGACTGGCATGAGCTCGCCGCCCGTCCCAAGTTCGCCGACGGCGTGATAATCGCGACCCAGGATGCAATGCATGCCGACCCGGCGGTGGCTTTTGCGGACCTGGGCTACAACGTGCTGCTCGAAAAGCCGCTCGCTCCAGATCCCCACGATTGCCGGCGGATTGTCGACGCCGCCAAGCGCAACGGCATCATCTTCGCCGTCTGCCACGTTATGCGCTATACCCATTATACGCAACAGCTCAAGGTGGTCCTCGACGCTGGCCGCATCGGCGAGATCGTCAGCATCGAGCACCTGGAGCCGGTGGGCTACTGGCACCAGGCGCACTCTTTCGTGCGCGGCAACTGGCGCAACGAGGCCCAGTCGTCGCCGATGCTGCTGGCCAAATCCTGCCACGATCTCGACTGGCTGCGCTATATCATGGGCCAGCCCTGCGTCCAGGTCTCGTCCTTCGGCAACCTGAAACATTTCCGTCCGGAGGAGAAGCCGGCGGGCGCCGCCGATCGCTGCCTCGACTGCCCGATCGAGCCGAACTGCGCCTACTCGGCCGTCAAGATCTATCTCGGCCGGGTCCGTCGCGGCGAGACGGGCTGGCCGGTGAATGTCCTCACGCCCGACGTGACGGTAGACGGAGTGACCGAGGCGCTTCGTACCGGACCCTACGGGCGATGCGTTTGGGCCTGCGACAACGACGTTGTCGACCACCAGGTCGTCAACATGCTCTTTGCCAACGGGGCGACCGCGTCGTTTACGATGACCGCCTTCACCCGGCAGCGCGCGCGCGAGACCCACATCTTCGGAACGCGCGGCGAGATCTATAGCAATGGCTCGACGATCGAGATCTACGACTTCCTGACCGACCGCACCGAGACGATCACGACAGACCGCACATCCGATGGATCGATTTTAACCGGCCACGGCGGCGGCGACTATGAGATCATGAAGCGCTTCGTCGCCGCCATCGCCGGCGACGATCCTACCAAGCTTCTCTCCGCGCCCGACGAGAGCCTTGAGACGCACCTGATGGTCTTTGCAGCCGAAGCCGCGCGCCGGGAAGGTCGTGTCGTGGACGTAGCTGTATAGTTGACGTAACTGTATAGCCGATGATCTGCTCCGATCGGCCGCGGTTACCCGGCCCGCCGTAGACGTTGGCCGTACCGAAATGGTCGTAGTCAGGGCAGCATCCACGCGACGTCGATCCGGACGGCGGCGGAGCTGACCGTGGTAAAGTTGTAGCCGGCGTGTGTAGCGGGCGGTAGGCGCCGTGTGCGGGCATGGGACGTCCCAAACGTCGAGCGATAGGAAGAAGCGGCAATGGAGATCGACGCAGTGCTCGATCGGATGACCCTCGAAGAAAAAGTCGGCCAGATGTTTATGCTCGCCTTTGCGGGTAGCCAGCTCCGTGAAGCGGAACTACTTTTACGACAGCATGGTGTGGGTGGATGCTACCTCAGCCAGGACAACGCTGCCACACCGTCGGAGGCCGCGGAGCTCAGCGCGACCCTGCAGCAGTTTGCGCGTGACACTCGACTATCCATCCCGCTGCTCCTCGGGGTTGATCACGAGGGAGTGTGGGGGGTGATGGTGCCGTACAGTGCCACCGGACCGGGCAATCTTGCCCTGGGCGCGGCCCAGTTGCCGCACATCACGCGCCGGATGTACGGCGTGCTCGGCGCCGAGCTCGCAGCCGTAGGCTTCAACACGCTTCTGGCGCCCTGTGCGGACGTCAATTCCAATCCGGATAACCCGATCATCGGCACCCGATCGTTCGGCGAAGACCCGGGGCACGTTGCCGAGCTCGTGGTGGCCGCCGTCGAAGGCGCGCGGGAAGCCGGCGTCATTACGACCGTGAAACACTTCCCCGGCCACGGCGATACGGTGGTCGACAGCCACCGCGGGCTGCCGCGCGTCGATCGGAGTAGGGCCGCGCTCGAGGCGATCGATCTGCTCCCGTTCCGCGCTGCGATCGCGGCCGACGTCGATATCGTGATGACCTCGCACATCCTCTACCCCGCGCTCGACCCCGAGCACCCGGCCACGCTGTCCGCGGTCATTTTGCAGGATCTGCTGCGCAGCGCGTTGGGATTCGACGGCGTGATCCTCTCTGACAGTATGAACATGGGAGCCATGCGGAAGCACTATGCCCCCGACGAAGCCGCGGTTCGTGCCGTGCTCGCCGGCGTCGATGTCCTCATGCTGGCCGAGGAGCATTACGATCACAACGCCGCTACCTACCTTGAGAAGCAGCTCCTCTGTGTCGAGGGCGTCATCGACGCGGTGCGCCAGGGCCGCATCCGGCAGCACCGGATCGACGACGCCGTTCGCCGCGTCCTCGCGCTGAAAGCGCGGCATCACCTCGCCGAGGAGACGTCAGCGGGGCAGACGCCGCACGAGGTGGGGAGCGCGGAGCACCGTGCCGTCGAATTTGAGGCCGCCGCGGCCGGCGTCACCCTCGTGCGCGATGACCGCCGGCTCCTGCCGGTGCCGCCGAATGAACGAATCGTGCTGGTCAATGCGACGCCGCGCGCCAGCTATGACATCGTGCTGCGGACACGTGGCATCGGCCCAAACCAGCCGGTAGCGGCGTTCGACGTCTTTGCCGAGCGTCTGCTGGCGGCCCGTCCCGAGATTGAAACGATTCCGCACGAGGCGTTCGCCGGCTCCGAGGTCGCCCCAGGGTTGACCGAGGCCGGAACTGTTCTTGTCGTCACGGAGAATTACCCGCTGCCGGGGACCGACTTCGACACCCAGTCGCAGCACGCCCTCGTTGCTCGCCTGATCGATCTGGCCGGCGATCGCCTGGCGGTCATCGCGCTCCGCGATCCATACGAATTGGCGCAGTTCCAGCAGGTCGGCACCTACCTCTGTACCTGCAGCAGTCGACCATGTGCGGCACAGGCCGCCGCGGACGTCGTGCTGGGCTACCTGCAGGCTATGGGGAAGCTCCCGGTGTCCGTCACCGGAGCACCCGCAGCTGGCCGGTAGTACTATAGACAGTGAGATAATGATCTCGGAATGTGTCAAGCGCTTTGAGACAGTCGGTCGCTCGATTTAGGAAGCAGGTTCTGGATCTGCAGATGAGCGATCCGACCCGCGTAGCACGGCTGTGGCTGGCGATGGGGATGGCGACGTTTGGGTGATCAGCGTGGGAAGCGCGCTGGAGGTCGGGCCAGCATCCGCTGCGGGCGAACTGCCGGACCCGCGGGCGCTGCTGGCGGCTTTCGCGCCAGGGCGTCTCATCGACATTCGCCACGCCCTGGGCAGCGACTATCGCGTCGGCTGGTGCCCGCACAAGTCGTTCCGCCGTAAACCGATCGGTGATCAGCACATTGATCCAGCGTCCGACTAACGCCCCTCGTATCGCGGCCAGCTTCTTCCGTCCGCCAGCGATACCGGCTGCCCGCGCGGTGCGGCGGAGGCGCTCGAGATCCATTCCAATCACCCGATCATTCACATGAGGTGACGATTGCGAATAAGTGTAAACCAGCGATTTCTCGTTCACGACGACGGCACACCCTTCTTCTATCTCGGCGACACGGCCTGGGAGCTGTTTCATCGGCTGACGCTGGACGAGGCCGAGCACTACCTGCGCGACCGCGCCGCCAAGGGCTTCACGGTGATCCAGGCGGTGGTGCTCGCGGAAATCGACGGCCTGCACACGCCGAACATGAACGGCGACGTGCCGCTGATTGACGACGATCCGGCGCAGCCGAACGAGGCCTATTTTGCCCACGTCGACGCCGTGGTCGACCTGGCAGCCGCGCTCGGACTGCACATCGGTATGCTCCCGACCTGGGGTGACAAATGGAACCAGAAGTGGGGCGTCGGACCCGAGATCTTTACGCCTGAGAACGCCCGGGTCTTCGGAGCCTTTGTCGGGAGGCGCTATGCGGAGCAGCCGATGATCTGGATCATGGGTGGCGATCGTCCGATCGAGAGCGATCAGCAGCGCATGATCGTGCGGGCCATGGCCGAAGGTGTGCAGGAAGGCGATGGCGGCCGTCACCTGATGACCTTCCATACCTGGGGACCACACGCCACCTCCGAGTATGTCCATGACGAGCCCTGGCTCGACTTTCATACCTGTCAGAGCGGTCATAAGCGGAACCGTGAGAACTGGCGCTTCATCGAGGCTGACTATGCTCGCACGCCGACACGCCCATGTATGGATATGGAGCCCGGCTACGAAGATGCACAGAACGATATCATGAACCTGGATGGCGGCTACCTCGACGACTATGAGGTGCGCAAATCTCTGTACTGGGCACTTTTCGCCGGGGCGCATGGGCATACGTATGGCTGCTGGCCAATCTGGCAGATGTGGCGTGCCGGGTTGGGCCCGTCCTTCCTGGCGCGGAGGCCCTGGTACAGCGCGATGCAGTTGCCGGGATCGGGCCAGATGCAGCATGCCCGCAATCTGCTCCTGTCACGCCCGTTCCTCCACCGTATTCCCGATCAGTCGCTGATTGTCTCCGAGGTCGGCGCCGGAACCTATCACGTGCGCGCGACACGGGATGCTGGGGGGCGGTATGCGCTGGTCTACGTACCGGCCGGCGCCCACCGGGCGCAGCCGGGCGAGCTGGATATCAGCACCCCGTCGGGCAAGCGCCTGGCCGGCTCCTGGTACGACCCGCGCACGGGTGTAGCCCGTTCAATGGGTCTCTTCGACAAGCAGGACCGAATGAGCTTCACGCCCCCGGGAGGCGGGCCAGACTGGGTGCTGGTCCTGGATGACGCCGCGAGCAATTTCCCGCCCCCCGGGAGCAGGTTCCAGCAAGGCATGGATCGACAAGGGGCCAATTAAGCATGTCCCGAGGAGACGATAATGACCGAAGTGCTGCTGGTTGACGCGGGGGTGCGGTGATAGCGCAGGCAACGCGGTCAGTCGCGCAGAGCTATCTGCCATTGACGAGCGGGCGCAAGAGCTCGACTTTTGAGAAGATACTTATTTGCTATAATCCGTTAGGTTCGCTATGCAGCTCGTCTATAGTCATGATGCAACCCACCCAAGACAGGAAAGGCGACTATGCTGCCAGCCGCGCCGAACGCTGTTGCCTCCCGCGGCTGCTGGGCCACCCATTCGACAGGGGGCGATCGCGTGGCGCCGACCTGCACGATGCGCCGCGAGCCGAGGTCGGTGATAAAGAAAGCGATGAGCGGCCGGACGAAGGCATCATGGATCTGCAGGAAGTCACAGGCCCAGCTATCCCTGGCATGGCTCTGGGGGAACGTTTCCAACGCTTGAGCATGCGGTCGCGGTGGATGCGCCTGCCGCATGTAGCACGGCAATCGCGCCCGGAACATCACCACGCCACGAGCGACGATACAGCCGGCGCAGAAAGTGCGCTCTGGCCGTTTTGCCACGGCTGCTCCCGACCACCGCCATGATTGGCTGCATCGATCCGCATGAACAACCCGCCGCCTGAGCTGAAACTGGCTGCAGATATGATCGTCGCCGCAATCCGGCGGCTGATGGCCAACCGCGCGGCCCCTATCCTCGTCGCATTCGACGGCGGTAGTGGCTCCGGCAAGTCCACGCTGGCCGCGTTGATCGCCGAGCAGCTGGATGCGGCGTTGATTCCGAGCGATGACTTCTTCGCCGCGGAGATCACCGACGCTGGATGGGATGCGCGCAGCGCCGAAGAGCGCGCCGCCGACGGGATCGACTGGCGACGGCTGCGCGCCGAAGCACTCGAGCCACTCCTTGCCGGCAAACCCACGCAGTGGCGCGCCTTTGATTTTGAGGCGGGAGTGCGTCCCGACGGCACGTACGCGCTGCGCGCGGATTTCGTGGAGCGCGCGCCCGCCGCCGTCGTGGCGCTCGACGGAGCGTACTCGACGCGGCCCGAGCTCGCCGGCCTGATCGATCTTTCCGTGCTCGTCGACGTGCCTGTCGACGTGCGCCACGCCCGGCTCGCCGCGCGCGAGGAGCAGGATTTCTTAGCTGCCTGGCATGCGCGCTGGGATGCCGCGGAGGCGTATTACTTTACGCACGTACGACCGGCGTCTTCCTTTGACCTGGTTGTGACACCGGGGCAGTCTCCGCTCGCGGGCACGGACCGGCTACCCGATCCCAGCAGGTTGCGTTTCGAATAATCTCATATCACCTCTGCGAGCCGGCCATCAGCTAGGATCGCCCTAGCCCTCACGTTATGTTCATTCTCTGCCATCCTCGGCCGGTGTATGCTCCACGTAAAGCTTGAGCGGCGCGGGCGACAGGACGAAAAGTGGCGACATGGTCGAAAACGCTGTCCCCGCGCCGCGGGCAAGCCCTATTAAAATCGTGGAGGTCCCTATGAACGGACTCAGGCGGTATTGGATACCAGTTGTTGTCCTCGTGTTGCTCCTCGGGAGCATCGTAGCAGTGGCACCGGCGACGCGGGCTGCTGCAGCTCCACCCCCGGTCTCGACGTTAGTGGCCATCCGGGCGGCCTACCACCCGGAGGCGCGCCCGCGCTATGATCGGGTCGTCTTCGAATTCAGCGGTCCCGTGCCGCAGGTTGACACGCACTACGTCAATCAGCTCATTCATGATGCGTCGGGATTGCCGGTCAAAATAACTGGCAAGGCGATTCTGGGGCTGAGCATGCGGCCTGCACAGGCACACAACGATGCAGGGAAACTCACGGCGCCCACCCGGATTAAGTATGGCTTGCGCAACGTCAAGGAAGTCGCCAGCGCCGGTGATTTCGAAGGCGTCCTCAGCTACGGCATCGGGCTCGCCCACACGTCGCAGACCCGGGTCTTCACGCTCGCACATCCCAGCCGGGTGGTAATTGACTTCTTGAATCCATAATTGGACTCTGGCGTAAATCGGGGACCATTACAACGACACGCTGCCCGAGCTGGCCGCGCACCAGGAGATGACCACGCCCGCTCCAGCTGAGCGGGCGTTGGGCAATCGACCGCTCGCATAATGATTGGGATGCTCCCCGCGATCATCACTACCCCCTTCACGACGAGGCCACGGCAAGAATTACGCACCTTCAGTCTGACGGACATACTGAGCGATCGTGGCAAGCAGGAGCGCGTAGTCAAACGGCTTGCCCAGCGTCGCAACGGCGTGGCCGTCGTTGCTGAGCAGGTTCGCATGCCCTGCCGTCATCAGCACGACGGGAATGGTTTGGTACGTCGGGTCAGCCGCCAGCGCCCGGCACAACTCGATGCCGTTGAGTACCGGCATCATCACGTCGCTCAGCACCAAGTCTGGGCGTGCCTCGGCGACCCGCTGCAACGCCTCCCGACCGTTCGCGGCGAGCAGGACGTGATAACCTGCCCGTTTGAGCATCCGCTGGATCACCTCGGCAAGCACCACTTCGTCGTCGACGACGAGGATGGTCGGCACCCTATTGGTCTCCCGTGACGGCGCCGCCGCGTTCGTGCCCGGGCGGGCGCCTGCCCTTCCAGTAGCGCGTGATCGTCCCCCGCAGCAGCGCCGTCGCACTCTCCGCCGTTCGCGCGACGTCGATGCCATGCGCGGTGATCCGAAACTCACGGAGCCCGTGGTCATAGTCGCGCTCGCGCACCTTGAGCACCGCGATCAGGCGGTGGAGTTGGGAGCGCATCTCGACCACGCGGAGGACGAGGATGTTGTCCATCAGCGCCGAGACGGTCTCAGTCGGCATCGTAATCGCCCGGTCGAAGCCCTTGTGCAGCTCCACCGCGACCAGGGTCGTCACTCCACGTGCCCGCAGCTCGTTGCCGAGCACGGCAAAGAAGAGGCTGATCCGCTCGGGATGCGTCGTCATCGTCGAAAATGCCGTCAGGTCGTCGATGAACAGGCGGCGCACCTGCCGCTGCGCGACCGTGGCGAGCAGGCGCGCGGCGAGCATATCCAGGTTGGTCTCGGACAGCGGCTGCCAGACGATCACGAGCTGCTCCTGCGCGACGGCCTGGCTGAGCGCGAGACCGGTCGCGTCCCCTTTTGCGATCAAGGGGGCCGGCTGCTCGTAGAACCCGAAGTAACACCCGGTCTCGCCGGCCTGGACTCCTGTCGCGAGGAACTGGAGACCCAGGATCGTCTTCCCACTGCCGGTTGGGCCAAGGACCAGCGTCGTCGTGTGGGCGGCCACCCCCCCGCGCAGCATGGAATCAAGCTGGGGGATGCCCAAGCGGCAGACCTCGGCCGCCGCGTCCACGATCGCCGGCGGCGCCGTGAGCGCGACCTCGGCACGGGGGTAGACTACGAGGCCAGCTTCCGTAATCGCGAACGCGTGCCGCCCCGGCAAGAAGTCGCTCCCGCGCAGCTTCCAGACCTCCAGCTCGCGCACGCTGCGGAGACCAAGGCACGCGACATTTAACTCGAGCACGCCGTCGGCGATGGTATGCGCCGGGGGGTGCTTGACCGCCTCA
The DNA here is from genome assembly GCA_038254585.1 of Chloroflexales bacterium. GTDB lineage: Bacteria > Chloroflexota > Chloroflexia > Chloroflexales > Kallotenuaceae > JBBSGA01. The sequence goes on from JBBSGA010000055.1 coordinate 10,330, forward strand.
TTGGCGTGGGTGAGCAGCAAGGTCGTACAGTGGTGCGATTCGGCGGCAATGTACAAGGCCTGGAGAAAGTGCCGGAAGGCCATGTCCGACGCGGACGTCGCCTCGACATTCATGAGGCCGTCAAGGATCAGCAGCGTTGGCGCATGCGCCAGGAGCACGTCGAGTAAAAAGTCCAGCAAGCCCTCCAGCCCCGCGTCGCGCAGCGGGCCATAGCCACTGAAGAAGGACAACTGCTCAGGGATCACGCTCGGGTCGAAAAAGCGGAGCGTCTGGAGGTAGGCGAGCATGCGCGTATGCGTCTCGCTCAGTAGGGTTACATAGATCGCACGCCCGCCAGCAGCAATCTGGTGAAAGGCGATTTGGGTGCTCAGGATCGTCTTGCCGGCGCCCGGCACACCCATGATAACGTACAGGCCCCCCTGGAATAGGCCACCGTGGAGGACGTCGTCGAGGCCTGCCACGCCACTGGCGACCCGCTTGAGCTGGCGTATCTCTTCTACCGGCATGCTGCAGCGCTCCTCTAGACAAGGGCCGTCCACGCCACCCCATGGTACCGGCCGCAACCATTATCTCACAGGTACGGCGTGAGGGCGTACACGCGCGCTACTGCTGGAGGAGCGCCGCCTCCTAGCTGCGAAGAGGCGGCGGCGCTGGCGGACCGTGGAAAGTGATGGCGCTGCCTTCGAGAACCTCTGCGCCGTCCGGCGTCGGGATGGCGTCGCGGCTATCGTCAAGGAGTGCATGCCGGTCGAGCCGCCAGGGCGTTCCGACGATGAGGCTACCAACCGCTACACCGGACGTGGGCGCGGAGCGTGGATAGTCAGGGCAACCCGTGATACACGGCCACCCTCCATGGTCTACGTGATGTGCGTGGCGAGGGTGGTCGCTCGTCCGCGGCCTTCTCGACTATCGAAAGCGCGACGCCGACGACCACATATCCGGGTTCCCGCCCAGCTTCCGCTTGACCTCCTCCGTTGCCGCCGTGAGCTCGTCGACAACCTGCGGTGGTAGCTCCACCGCGGCCGCTTGCACATTGTCGTGGATCTGATCTGGGTTGCGCGCGCCGGCCAGGACCGAGGTCACGCCCGGCTGATGGAGGAGCCAGGCAAGCGCAAGCCGCGCCATCGGCACGTCGATCGTATCGCTAATCCGCCGGATCTGCTCGAGCGCCGTAAAGGTCTCTGTTTCACACCCGGCCTCGCCATGCCGCGTTTGCGGTCGATCTTTCGAAAAATGTCTGGTTCGTGCTCGCCCCACGGGGACGTCATCCGCGGCGGCGAATTTGCCGGTCAGCAAGCCCTGCACCAGGGGACTGTAGCAGAGGATGCCGATTCCGTTGTCGACGCACTGCTGCCTGATCGCATATTCGATCGCCCGCCACAGCAAGCTGTAGGGCAGCTGATTCGTCGCGGCGCGTCCGGCTGCCAGGAGATCGGCAAGATCACCGGGGCCAAAGTTACAGACGCCGACGGCGCGCACTTTGCCCTGCGTCCGCAGCTCTTCGAGCGCCCCCATGGTCTCCTGTAGCGGAATCGTGCGGTTTGGCCAGTGGATCTGGTAGAGGTCGATATAGTCGGTGTGGAGCCGGCGCAGGCTGCGCTCGCACGCTTGCCGAACCCCGGTCGCCGCCAGCTGATCCCCGCTGACCTTCGACGCGATCACCGCCTCATGCCTGCGCCTTGTGAGCGCCTTGCCCAGCAGCGACTCCGAAAAGCCGTCGCCGTAGGCCTCCGCCGTATCGAAGAAGTTGATCCCTTCGTCCAGCGCGGCATGGATGGTTGCGAGCGAGTCTGCTTCATCCTGCGGGCCCCACGTCGCATCGCCCACGATCGCCCAACAACCCATTGCCACGACCGAAACTGAGATATCGGTTTCGCCAAGCTTGCGGTATTCCATGGCGTCTATCTTCCTCCCGTCTCGTATATCGCCGGGCCCAGCGGGCCGTGCGCCCGACTTGAGGCAATTGACGAGCTCGTCACTCAAAGAGCGAGCGTGCGAATACGATGTCTTCCGCGATCAGTCGCGTGACCGCGGGCTCATCGCTGTACTCCGCGGTGAGGCATATGACGCCGGCAAAGCTGCGCCGCCGCAGCTCGTTCGCCACGCGCGGCCACGAGGCCAGGCCCTGCCGGCCGCTGGTAAAGTAGGGGTGCCACTCCACATCGTCGGCTTCCGGGCCGGTCACGCGGCGCCAGAAGGCATTCTTCAGATTGACCATGCACAGGTGCGACCACACGATATCGATCGCGAGCTCCGGCTCTTCGCCCTGCAGCCCCGTATGGGCGGCATCCCACACGGCCGCGATATAGCGCGCATCGAAGCGTTCGATCAGATGCCGCAGCCCCATCGCATTGCAGACGTAGCGCCCATAGTGATTCTGTACGCCGAGCTTGACGTTGTAGGTCTGCAACAGCGGCAGCAGTGCTGCATACTCCTGCTGCATCCTGGCTTCACTCGCCAGGTACCCATCCGCTCCGATCGGCGCCATGATGCGCATAATCGGAATGTTCAGCTCACCACCGGCGGCGATAGCCGCCTCGGTCGGGGTCGTAGCGACGCTCGTGATCCGCACATCCGCTTCGGCCAGCTGCCGCACTGCGCGCGGCAGGTCGCGCGTCACCTGCGCGGGCTCGACCTGGTACCCCGGCCGCACCGGGAGCTCGATTCCGTCGAAGCCCAGGCTGCGCACAAAGTGGCCGAGCTCCGGCAGCGGCATGGTCCATGGTTTCGTGAAAACCGAAAAGGTAATCTCGTGTTGGTGCATAGCTCGTCCTTGTGCTGTCGAAGCAGAAGACGTGTTACGTCTCGACGTCGAGCGCTCATCCGCGGCTTGGAAACATCACGAGCTCAGGGACGTGGGCGCGGGATGGCATACGCATGACGAACATACAGGCAGCCGCGACATCCTCCGGCTGCAGGGCGCGTGCGAGTACCTCGGGCGGAAGGGGAGCCGGACGTTTCAACACCAGCGGCGTATCAGTCAGGCCGGGGAAAATGACGGTCGTACGCACGCCGTGCTCGCGCTCTTCCTCCATTGTCGCATGCGCGAGCCCAACCACTCCGGCCTTCGTTGCCTGGTAGGCCACACCGGAGCGGTCCGGCTTTTTCGCCGCCGCCGAGGAGATGTGAATCAGGAGGCCTCCCTGCTGCTGCCGGAAGACCGGAACCACGGCCTGGGTCAGGTTGAAAGCCGCGGTCAGGTTGGTCGCCAGCATGTCGGCCCAGCTCTCGGGCGTTAGCTCGCCCAGCGCGCGCCTCGCGATATTCGAGCCGACCGAGTTGACCAGCGTATCGATCCGCCCGAAGCCGCGGAGCGCCGCTTCGATCAGGCGCTCGGCCGCCTGGCGGTCGGTCGCATCAGTCGCGATCGCCAGCGCCTCGCCTCCGGCAGCGTGGATCGTCGCCCGTAGCTGATCGAGCGCATCGGCATTACGCGCTGCGAGAACGGCCCGCGCGCCCGCCGCCGTGGCCGCCACTGCCGTCGCGCGGCCCATGCCGCTGCTGGCGCCGGCGACGATCACCACCTGGCCCGCCAGATCGCTTGGCCCCATGCTCATCGAAACACCCCCTGATCGCCGTCGACCTCGGCCGGCCTGGCGGCGAATGGCAAAGCCATCGATTACGCGTGCTCCGGCTTCATCAGATCGTCGCTCACGATCGTGGGACACCAATACTGCTCGATATGCCTGATCACAAGCTCGGTGCCTTCCTCATGGCTGACGAATGGGCGCCTGGCCGGGTTATAGAGCGAATCTGTCAGATCGCGCACGAGCAGACACGGGATCCCCCAGCGGCTCATCTGCCGGATCCCGAACGAGCGCCCGAGCACGCAAAAGTTCGTATGCACGCCCATGACGAGCAGCATTTGAATAGTGCGCTGGCGCAGCAAACTATAGACTTCGATCCCACTATCTGAGATAGCGTCGGGCTCCGCGATGGTGATGGCAGGATGTTGCCGTCTCCAGGCATGAAAGGTCGGGCACTGCGGACTATCATCACAGCCGCCGTCCGAGTCGTCGATCGGCAGCGGCGGCGCCTCGATATGCCGGGCCGGCACAGGCTCTACGCGGGGAAGCTGCAGCATCCGTTGGCGCTGCGGGGTATCCGCGTAAAAGTCCATGCACTCGGACGGAGCGTGGATGATCTGTACCCCTCGCTCCCGCGCGAGCGTAATGATCGGGTTCATCTTGTGGGCCAGGGCGTCGCAGCGCCGGGCGGCGCTTTTGCACCAATGATCGTCCCACATATCACAGAGCAGCAGCGCGGTTGCATGTGCCGGGAAGGTTCGTGGAAGGATCGCTTCCTCCCACGCGTCGCTCCCTTTGAAGACCTCGAACCGAGTACGAAGGTTTAGCGTGAGTTCCATCCAGTACTCCTGATGGTGGCGCCTGCTTTCAACATCCCACCCGCCGGCGAGGCCTGCGCGTCGCCGCCGGCGCGAAGCAGATCGTGGTCGACATGGAGCAGCCGAGCTCGTCCCTGATTCCGACTTAGCCGGCGACGACCATGGGCCGGGCCTCGTCCTGAATTCGCTCGGCCCGCTTGTGGTACGCCCGGAAGGGCTCGAGCTCGAACTCGCGGACGATCTCTGCGACCGAGAGCGTGGGATCGTTGGACTGCAGCGTGAAAACATGCTCTTCGGTCAAGGGGTTCAGGGCAATCCGGTTGCCCAGGCGTGTTTGCATCTCCAGCAGTTTGGCCGCGTTGCGATCGGTATGAAAGACCTCTTTGTCCAGATCGATCTCCGCGCTGGCCAGGCCGGTGAACCGGCTCGTCGACGCGACGATCTGCCCGGTCACGTCGATGATCCGGCTGTGAAAGCTCCACACTGCGCTGACCACGTGGTAGAAGTTGCGCCAGGCATACGTCTGCAGCGGAAAGCCGCCGCCGTAGGCCGAGGGCCACACCACCAGCTCCGCCCCCAGCGCTCCCAGCTCATCCCACACGGCAGGCCAGCCGATATCGTAGCAGATCGCCACGCCCAGGCGTCCGAAGTCCGTCTCGAAGACCTTGACCGTGTCGCCCGGCACGATCCCGCTCGCCACCTCGTCGATCGTGGGATGGATCTTGTCGTACTGGCCGACGAGGTGGCCCCGGCGGTCGATCATGCAGGCGGTGTTGATCAGCTGATCGGCACGGCGCTCGAGCAGTCCGGCGACGACGTAGGTCTGGTATTGGCGGGCCTTGGCGGCGAGGGTGTCGAAGGTCGGTCCGGGAATCGGCTCCGCGCCGTCGCCGCGCTGGCCGGACGGCCGGTCGGCGACGGCGAACTCTTCCGGCAGACAGACGAGATCAGGATGGAGGCTGCCGGCGGCGTCGAGCAGTTCGAAGCCATAGTCGCGGCTGCTGCGCCGGCCGGTGCTGCCGGGCATGCCCAGCGAGGTCGTGGCGACGAGGATCTTGCGTGGCATAGTCTTGCTCCTAGTTAGTGCGACGACTGCGGGGCGGCGTGGCCTAGCGACCGGCGAGTCCGCTGAAGGCGGACATGCCCTCGATAAAGTAGCGCTGGGCGAGGAAGAAGACGGTGATCATCGGCAGCGTCATCAAGACCGCCCCACCCATGATGAAGTCCCAGCGTGTGTTGTAGAGATTCTGCAGCCCGCGCAGCCCCAGCGCCAGCGTCTGCTTATCGACCGAGTTCAGGTAGATCAGCGGGCCCAGGAACTCGTTCCATTGCGCGATGAACGAGAAGATCACGATCGTCCCCACCACCATGCGCGACATCGGCAGCATCACTTGCCACCAGATGCGCCAGCTACTCGCCCCGTCCACGCGCGCCGCCTCTTCGTACTCGCGTGGGATCGTGCGGAAGTACTGCCGCGAAAGGAAAATATAGAAGGGCACGCCGAACCACGACGGCACGATCAGCGGGAGGAACGTATCGATCCAGCCCAGGTATTTATACAGGATGAAGCTCGGGATCAGCGTCACGATCCCCGGCAGCATCATCGTCGCCAGGCAGAGCGTGAAGAAGGCATCGCGCCCGGGATAGCGCAGCCGTGCAAAGGCATAGCCCGCCAGCGTCGAGCTCAGCACGGCCCCGATCGTCGCCAGGACCGTAATGATCACCGAGTTCCGCACCCACAGCATGAACGGCACGGTGCGGAAGAGCTCCACGTAATTCCACGGCTGCGGATGGGCGGGATATAAGGTCGGCGGCCACGTAAAGATCTCACCGGAGGGCTTAAGCGAGGTGCCGACCGTCCAGACGAAGGGAAAGACCATCACCAGCCCGCCCGCGAGCAACAGCAGGTGGACTATGCCCCAGCCGGCCCGCACGAGCGGCGACGGCCCGTACTGCGTCGCGCTCATCCGTGATTCCCGTACAACCTGTTTCATCCTACTTCCCCAGGCCTGGCCGCGGACCGATTAGTCGCGCGTATCTTCGTAGTAGACGAGCCGGCGCGCCACCACGAATTGGAGGATCGTGAAAACAAGGATGATCAGGAACAGCAGCCAGGCCATCGCCGAGGCATAGCCCATCCTGAAGAACTTGAAGGCGTTGTTATAGAGGTACAGCACAAAGAACATCGTGCTGTTCGATGGTCCGCCCGCCGTGGCGATATAGGCCGGCGTGAAGACCTGAAAGCCGCCGACGAAGCCCGTAATCATCACGAAGAAGAGCACCGGCGAGAGCAGCGGCAGGGTAATATGGCGGAAATTGCGCCAGCGGTTAGCGCCATCGATCGACGCGGCCTCGTAGAGCTCGCGCGGGATGCCGTTCAACCCCGCCAGGAAAATTGGGATCGACCCACCGACGCCCCACAGATACATGACGATCAAGACCGGCTTGGATTCGGCGGGATCCAGAAACCAGAGCTGCTTCGGCAGTCCCAACGCGTCAAGCACGTAGTTGGCCAGGCCGAAGTCAGGCTGAAAGATCAGCATCCAGAGCAGCGTCGTCGCGACGACCGGCGTAATCGAGGGCAGGAAAAACATGGTCCGGTAGATGCGGATGCCGCGGATCTTGAGGTTCATCGCGAGGCCGAGCGCGAGGCCGAGCACGGCGTAGAGCGGCGTGGAGATGAAGGCATAGAAGGCGGTATTGGCGAGTGAGGTGGGGATCATCTCGTCTTTGGTAAACATCTCCACGTAGTTCTGAAGCCCGACCCAGTGCGGCGCGATGAGCAGTTGCCAGTCCGTGAAGGAGAGTGCGAGCGAGGCGATCATCGGGCCGGCGAGCAAGACGATGAAGCCGATCAGCCACGGTGCCATCATCAGATAGCCGTCGCGCATTTCCTGGCGTGCGAGCGCCGAGCGGCGGCGGTGGGTAGTGCGGGGTGCTCGCCGGCCTAGCGCCTTGGGCTCAGCTTGTAAACTCACAGCTCTGCTCCTGCGGGGCGGCACAGCCGTGCCGCCCCCGCTCTTCCCGGCACCTACCCCTGCTTCAGCTTCGCGCGCCAGTCTTTGACCAGCGGATCCAGCTTCTGCTGGATCGTCGCCGCGACCGCCTGCGGCGGCTTCGAGCCGGCCCACATCGCGTCAAACTCATTCGTGATGATGTCTTGCCACTGGCTCCAGCCGGGAACGAACCACCACGGCGCCACGCCATGCTTGTCGACCTGGTCGTAGAAGGCCTGCATGAAGTGCTCGGGCTTGCGGTCCTTCGGCAGGCCGTACTGCGCCATCGACTTGCGCGACGGGAACCAGACGCCGTTGACGCCGAGGAACTTCTGCACCTCGTCGCCCGCCATGTACTTCGTCCACTTCCACGCCGCGTCGGCGTTCTTGGCCTGGTTCAAGATCACGAAGCCCTGGCCGCCCACCTCCTGCGCCGCGGTCGGCGTCTCCGGCAGGTTCACCACATCCCAGTTCTTGACCTTGACGCCTTCTTCATGCAGGTAGGCGATCAGGCCGATCCAGGTGTGCTCCATCGCCCACGCGCCGCTCGTAAAGGGCTGGATGCCGCCGGCCCGCATCGCCTGGTCCTGCGCCGGACTCGGCGCGACGTGATACTTGTTGCGTAAGTCGGCAAACCATTGCATCGCCTTGATCGTGGGCGGCTCGTTGAAGCGCGTCTTGGTGATGTCCTTATCGAAGTACTCGGCGCCGCTGAAGCCGCGCGCCAGGTTGTAGAAGCGGTAGGGCGCCGTCTGGAACTGGAAGCCGTACTGCTTGATATTCTTCGCGTCGAAGCCCGCATCGTCCGCGTGCTTGCCGCTCTTATCGAGCGTCAGCTTCTGCGCCGTGGCGAGAATATCGTCGTAGGTCCACTTGGGATCGGGGTACTTGAGCCCGGCGGCGTCGAACATATCCTTGTTGTAGTAGATCGCACCGGAGCCCATATCGATCGGCAGGGCGTAGAGCTTGCCATCCTGCATGTTGGCGTCGAGGCGCGCCTGGTAGAAGTCTTTGAGGTCGAGCGCGTCGGTCGTGACGTAGGGCCCGAGCTCTTTGAGCAGACCGGGTAAGATCACGCTGCGAATGGTATCATTGTCGAGCGAGGGGCCATCCGGCGGCTGGCCGCCGGCGGCCAGGGTGATCGTCTTCGTCATCATCTCGGAGTAAGGCACCTCGATGCCGGTCCACTTGATGGTGGGATTCTCCTTCTCGAACTGCTCGACCAGATGCTTGAAAGAGCCGGTCCAGAGGACGCCATTGAAGAAGTGGACGAAGGTCATGTTGACGACCTGGCCGGCCTTGGCGGGGGGGGTCGCGGTGCCGGCGACGGACTGCGCGGGGGCGGTGGTGCCGCCGACGGCGGCCGCGCCACTGGTCGGCGCCGAAGCCGTGGGCTGGGGGGCGCCACAGGCGGCCAGCACGGCGCTGCCGGCGGCCGTGGCGGCGCCGAAGACCGCGGCGCGGAGCAGGGCGCGCCGTGAGACCAGCTTGTCGGACGGTTGTTCCAGACTCATGGAAAGTGCCTCCAGCCGGGTGAGTGTTGGCCTGAGCGCGCGGCAAGCTGCGACGAAGGGTTGTACGGCGGCCGGCAAGGCCAACTTCGTAAGTTTGCCAGCCGAACGAACTCGATCAGCGCGAGTGTAGCACGCGCCTGCGAGTGTGTCAATACTGCATTTCGCGACACCGCACCGGTTGCGTTAGACGTGGGCCAGGTATCGCTCGCTCAAGAGGACCAGTACCTCGTCGGCAGGTGTATTCCAGATCGCCTGATTGAAGATCTCCACCTCGATCGGGCCCGAATATCCCGCGCTCTCGACTGCCACGCGGAGACGGCGCAGCTCGATCACGCCATCCCCCATCATGCCGCGCCCGAGCAGGAGGTCGGGCGTGGGCACGAGCCAGTCGTTGACGTGGAAGCCGAGGATGCGCCCTGCCGCGCGGTCGATCTGTTGGTACACCTCGGGGTCCCACCAGACGTGGTACACGTCGACGACGACGCCGACCTGCCCCAGCGGGAATCGCTCGGCCAGGTCATTCGCCTGCCGCAGCGTCAGCACCACCGACCGCTCGGCGGCGAACATGGGATGCAGCGGCTCGATCCCCAGCTTCACTCCGCGCTCGGCGGCATAGGGCACAAGCTCGCCGATCGCCTCTGCCACCATCGTCCGCGCAGCCGCGATATCACGATCCGGAGCCGGTCCGCAGACGAGGACGAGCACGTCTGTGCCCAGCTCGGCCGCCTCGTCGATCGCGCGGCGATTGTCGTCGATCCGCTGCCGGCGCTCGGCCACGGTGGCGGCCGGGAACATGCCGCCGCGGCACAGGCTTGAAACCTCGAGGCCCGCGTCGCGCACCAGCCGCGCGCTCTCGCGCAGGCCGGTCTCGGCGACCTTGTGGCGCCAGAGCCCGATCGCGGGAATCCCGGCACGCGCGCAGCCCTCGACTGCCGCCTGCACGCTCCAGCGCTCGGTAGTCATCTGGTTCAGACTCAAGCGGGCCAGACTCGACATTGGCTGCATCGCTTGCTCCTACTCGATCCCGGCCAGCGCCAGGACGTGTCGCATGCGCTCCATGGCCGTGTCAGGATCGATCAGCAGACCGGCGCGATCGGCAAGCACGAACAGCTCGGCCAGGTGAACGATCGAGCGCGCGCTCTCGAGGCCGCCGACCATCCGGAAATGCCGCTGATGGCCGTTCAGATAGGCCAGGAAGACGACGCCGGTCTTGTAAAAGAAGGTCGGCGGCTGGAAGATGTGGCGCGAGAGCGGCACGGTCGGCTCGAGAATCGCGGCATAGCGCTCGATCGCCTCCGCGTCGAGCGCCTGTAGCGCCGCGGAGGCCGCCGGCGCGATCGCGTCGAAGATGCCGAGCAGCGCGTGGCTGTGGCCCTGCTCGTCGCCGCAGATCAGCTCGGCGTAGTCGAAGTCGTCGCCGGTGTACATGCGCACGTCCGCGGGCAACCGCCGGCGCATCGCGATCTCGCGCTCCTTGTCGAGCAGCGATATCTTGATCCCGTCGACCTTGGCGGCGTGGTCGCGGATGATCTGCAGGCATACCTCCATCGCCGCGTCGAGGTCGCAGGTACCCCAGTATCCGGCGAGGGCCGGGTCGAACATATCGCCGAGCCAGTGCAGGATCACCGGCTGCGACACCTGCGACAGGATGCGACTGTAGACCCGGACGTAGTCGTCCGGGCTACTGGCACACGCGGCGAGCGCCCGGCTGGCCATCAGGATGATCCGGCCGCCCGCGCCTGCGACGAAGTCGCACTGCTCCTCGTAGGCTGCCGCGACATCGGCCGGGGTCAGGCCCGGCCGTGGGGTGAGGTGATCGGTGCCGGCGCCACAGGCGATACGGCCGCCCACGGCTCGCGCTTCCGCGAGCGAGCGCCCGATCAGCTCCCGCGAGGTCGCCCAGTCGAGGCCCATGCCGCGCTGCGCGGTATCCATAGCCTCGGCGACCGCGAGCCCCAACGACCATAGGTAGCGCCGGTAGTGGAGCGTCGCCTCCCAGTCGACGTGCGCCTGGGCAGTCGGGTCGCCGTCGGCCAGCGGATCACAGACGACGTGGGCGGCCGCGTAGGCGATCCGGCTGTGGAACGCCCCGGCAGGCGCGCGAAATGCGGATGGTGGGCCGGGGCGATATGTCGACAGGGTGCGGTCCGCGCGCGGCAGCGTCAATTCAGCCGGCATGGTCGTCCTCTCACAGCGCCAGCTCGGACACGTCGAGCCAGCGCCGCTCCTGCCACGAGCGCAGACCAAGCTCGGCCAGCTGCACGCCGCGCGCGCCTTCCAGGAAGTCCCAGCGGAAGGGCGTGTCACAGGCCACGTGCTTCAGGAAGAGCTCCCACTCCAGCTTGAAGGCATTGTCGAAGAGCGTGTTGTCAGGCACGTCGATCCAATCGTCGAAGAAGTTGAAGGGATTGGGAATATCGGGATTCCACACCGGCTTGGGCGTGGTGACGCGGTGCTGGACTTTACATTCGCGTAGGCCGGCGACCGCGCTGCCCTCGGTCCCGTCGACCTGGAGACTGAAGAGCTCGTCGCGGTAGACTCGCACACACCACGACGAGTTGATCTGTGCGACGATCCCGCCCGCGAGCTCGAACGTCGCGTAGGCCGCGTCGTCCGCGGTCGCGGTGTAGGTCTTGCCCTGCTCATCTACGCGCTCGGGAATGTGTCTCGCGCCCAGACAGGAGAGCGAGCGGATCGGTCCGAAGATGTTCGCCAGCACGTACTGCCAGTGACAGAGCATGTCCAGGATGATCCCGCCACCTTCTTCGGCACGGTAATTCCAGGACGGGCGCTGCGCCGTCTGCCAGTCGCCCTCAAAAACCCAGTAGCCGAACTCGCCGCGAACGGAGAGGATACGCCCGAAAAAGCCGCCGTCGACCAGGCGCTTGAGCTTGAGCACGCCGGGCAGCCACAGCTTGTCCTGTACCACGCCGTTCTTGACGCCGGCAGCGCGCGCAGCGCGTGTAAGATCGAGCGCGGTCGCCGTGTCGGCGGAGAGGGGCTTTTCGCAGTAGACGTGTTTGCCGGCGGCGATCGCCGCCAGCACGGCCGGCGCGCGGCGCTGGGTGGTCTGGGCGTCGAAGTAGACGGTGTCCCGCGGATTGGCCAGGCAGCGGTCGAGGTCGGTGCTCCAGCGCTCGATGCCGTGCTCCTCGGCCAGCGTTCGCAGCTTCTGCTCGTTGCGCCCGACCAGGATCGGCTCCGGATAGAGCACGTCGCCGGTGGGGAGCGCGATGCCGCCTTGCCGGCGGATCGCGCCAATCGAGCGGATCAGGTGCTGATTGGTGCCCATCCGGCCTGTCACACCGTTCATGATGATGCCGATCGACTGCACGGCCATAACCTGCTCCTTCTGGCAGCGACGTGATAGCACTTTCTACTCTATCTCGATCGTACATGATCTTCCGGGTCGTCGCGATCAGCCCTTGCCGAGAAAACGATCGCGTCCCTGGCCCAGGGCACGCAGCTTGGCGTCGGCTATGCTCCGCTGCAGCATCCAGAAGCCGCAGTCCGGGTGGATATAGCGCACGCGTCCGGGCCCGAGCACGCGATCGGCCGCTTCGATCCGCCGGGCAATCTCGTCGGCGCTCTCGACACCATTATCTTTGATGTCGATCACGCCCAGCCCAACGCCGATCCGCGGATCGAGATCGCGCAGCACCGGGAGCTCCTCGTAGCCGCGCCGGGCAAACTCCAACACGAGATGATCGGCTTGCAATGCGTTCATGGTCGGCAGCAGATGCGTATAGGCACCCTGCTGCACAGTCTGGCCGCCATAATTGCCAAAGCAGAGATGCACGGCCCGCTCGCCGCGAACGCCCTCGAGCACCCGGTTGATCGCCGCGGCGGCCCACGCGCCATCCTCGGGGTGGCCCGTCAGATTAGCTTCGTCCACCTGGATCACGTCGGCTTCGACGGCGACAACCTGTTCACGGAGAACTTCGGCAATCGCCATGCAGAGAGCCTGCTGGTCGCAATAGTGGCGGTCCACCAGGACCTTGGTCAGCATATACGGACTCGTGACGGTGAATTTGGTGCGGGCCTGCGCCAGCGCACGGAGCGGTCGTGCCGCTGCGGGGAGATTGAGCACGCCGGGACCGATCGGACCGACGACGATACCCGCGGGCGCGGCACGGTAGCTCATCTGCTTGTCAGCGGCAAAGCGCTGAAGGTCGGCCAACCCGAGGCGCGTCTGCACACCATCCATCTGGCGCACGAAGTAATCGATCATCCCATTGGTCTCGGGATGGCTGACGTCGAAGCGCGATAGCTCGCCGTCCGACACGACGTCGATTCCGGCCAGCTCCTGGGTGCGCACGACGACCAGCGTGGCATCGTGCTGATGCGGCTTGGTCGGGTAGGCGCGCAGCCAGTCGGGGATCGGGTAGCTGCCGACCACGGTCGTCTGCACTGTCATGTTTTGCCCCTTCGAAACCGATTGCCGGAACGTCTGCTTACCGATCCGGCAGCGCGTCGAATGCGAATGCATGGAGTGGGCTCAATGCGTCGGGACGCATGTCGAACGCGAGACCGAACGGCGCCTCGACAGTACTTTGGATGCGGATCATCCCCTGGCGGATGTCGAGCGTTGGGAACCCGCGCGCATGCCGCCGATACAAGTCGCCGTGGTCTCTGAGCACGCCGGTCTGTACGTCTGCGGGCCACATACTCAGGCCCGTGAAATAGTGGTGCCCAGTGCGCTCGACGTGCTCGATGCCCAGCGTCGCCACCACCGCCAGGTCCTGCAGCAGCGCCACGGGGCCGACGTTCGCCAGGTCCTCGCCGCTGAGGACGTAGCGGCGCCGCGGATCGATGCGCTGCCGCCGGGCGATCAGGCAGGCATTGGCGATCCCTTTGAAGACGCCCTTGCAGTTCTTGTGGCTGGTACCGGCA